>NZ_JBICXE010000003.1:87782-446788 GCF_043200155.1 Streptomyces sp. NPDC048473 | reverse complement strand
GTTGATAGGCCAGATGTGGAAGCCCGGTAACGGGTGGAGCTGACTGGTACTAATAGGCCGAGGGCTTGTCCTCAGTTGCTCGCGTCCACTGTGTTAGTTCTGAAATAACGAACGGCCGTGTTGTGTTCCGGTGTTGGTTAATTTCATAGTGTTTCGGTGGTCATTGCGTTAGGGAAACGCCCGGTTACATTCCGAACCCGGAAGCTAAGCCTTTCAGCGCCGATGGTACTGCAGGGGGGACCCTGTGGGAGAGTAGGACGCCGCCGAACTCCTTTTACGGGAAAGCCCCGTGCCCTTGTGGCACGGGGCTTTTCTGCGTTCACGGTCCGTCGGGAGGGCCCTTTCCCGGTGAGTGAATTCTTTGACGTGAGCGGTGGGTCAGAGGCGACCCGCTCCCTTGAGAGCCAGGTAGGCGTCGGCGAGAGCCGGGGCGAGGTTGTCCGGGGTGGCATCGACGACCACCGCACCGTGGCGCTGGAGCTGCTCTGAGGTGCGGAGTCGCCGCGCTTGGGCCTGTGCGCCGGCTGCGGCCTCGTAGATCGCGTCCACAGTGCCTCTGGCTCCCGCCATCTGCTCGATGTGCGGGTCGGCCACTGAAGCCACCAGCACCGTGTGGCGCTGGGTCAGTCGGCGGAGGACAGGGAGCAGGCTCTCTTCTACGGGGGCCGCGTCCAGACCGGTGAGGAGCACGATCAAGGAGCGACGAGGAGCGCCGGCAAGCACGGCAGCGCTGAGACCTCGGGCATCGGTTTCCACGAGTGCGGGTTCGATCGGCGCCAGTGCATTCACCATGGCCGACAGGACTTCTCCCGTGGACCTGCCTTGGACTTGGGCGCGGATGCGGCGGTCGTAGGCGAGGAGATCCACGCGGTCGCCCGCACGAGTGGCAAGCGCGGTGAGGAGCAGGGCCGCGTCCAGAGCGGCGTCGAGGCGGGGCACGTCACCGACACGACCCGCCGAAGTACGGCCGGTGTCCAGGACGACGAGGATGTGACGATCCCGCTCGGGGCGCCACGTTCGCACTGCGACGGCGGATTGACGTGCTGTGGCCCGCCAGTCGATGGAGCGCGTGTCGTCACCGGGCACGTAGGCACGCAGGCTGTCGAACTCCGTGCCTTCTCCACGAGTGAGGACGCTGGTGCGGCCGTCGAGCTCGCGAAGCCTGGCGAGGCGGGACGGCAGATGCTTGCGGCTGGTGAAGGGTGGCAGGACACGTACCGTCCATGGGACATCGTGATTCCCCTGGCGGGCGGCAAGCCCCAGAGGTCCGAACGAGCGGACGGTGACGCGTTCGGCTCGGCGGTCACCGCGCCGTGTCGGTCGCAGGAAGGTGGTCAGCCGACGGCGTTCCCCCGCAGGGATCGTCAGCGTGTGACGGGATGAGGCCTGCTCCGTGCCGGTGGGCCAGCTGCTGGGCGGCCAGGCGTCGCGGAGGTGTGCCCGCAGGCGGCGACGGGAAGGGTTGGTTACGGTGAGTTGTACTTCAGCGGCCTCGCCAAGTCGAACGGTTGTGTCACCGGATCGGGTGAACTGAAGCGTTCGCACTGGCGCGGCCAGGGCGTAGTCGCACAAAATTGCTAGAGAGAGCGGTGCGTTGACCGCGAGCATGCCTGTCCAGCTGGGGGCCAGGATGCCTACAGGGAGTGACCCCAGGGCGGCCAGCAAGGCGGTACGTCCGGTGAGGGCCACGGTCACCGCCTCATCGGGGTACGGGGACGTGGGCGAGGACTGCGGTGATGACGGAGTCGGGGGTGACTCCCTCCATCTCCGCCTCGGGCCGCAGCTGGATGCGATGGCGAAGCGTGGGGAGTGCCAGGGCTTTCACGTCATCCGGAATGACGTAGTCACGGCCGGTGAGCCAGGCCCAGGCACGGGCGGTCGACAACAGAGCGGTGGCGCCTCGGGGAGAGACACCGAGGGAGAGCGAGGGGGATTCACGCGTGGCACGACAGATATCGACGACATAGCCGGCGATCTCGGGGGAGACCTTGGTCCGGGCGACTGCGTTGCGGGCAGCTTCCAGATCGGCCGGGCCTGCGACGGGGCGTATGCCCGCTGACTTGAGGTCGCGCGGATTGAAGCCGTCGGAATGACGGGTGAGGACGTTGATCTCCTCGTCGCGGGACGGCAACGGCACCGTCAGTTTGAGGAGAAACCGGTCCAGTTGGGCCTCGGGGAGCGGGTAGGTGCCCTCGAATTCGACGGGATTCTGCGTGGCGGCTACGAGAAAGGGTTCGGGCAGTAGCCGAGGGGTTCCGTCGACGGTGACCTGGCGCTCTTCCATCGCTTCCAGGAGGGAGGACTGCGTCTTGGGAGGGGTGCGGTTGATCTCGTCGGCGAGAAGCAGGTTGGTGAAGACAGGGCCGGGCTGAAAGGAGAACTCTGCCGTGCGGGCGTCGTAGACCAGCGAGCCGGTGACGTCGCTCGGCATCAGGTCGGGGGTGAACTGGACACGCTTGGTGTCGAGTTCGAGCGAGGCCGCGAGGGCCCGGACCAAGAGGGTCTTGGCCACGCCGGGCACGCCTTCGAGAAGGACGTGGCCTCGGCAGAGCAGAGCGACGACGAGCCCGGTGACTGCCGGGTCCTGGCCGACCACGGCCTTGGCGATCTCGGAGCGCAGCGCTTCCAGGGATGCGCGGGCTGTGTCGCCGTTCCCGACGGTCTCGGTAGTCCCGGCGGGCACTGGGGGCGGGGCGCTCATGACGTGCGTACCTCTCTTTCGAGGGTGTCGAGTTGGTCTGCCAGATGTACAAGAGCGGCGTCGTCGGACGGGGCGGGTCCGAAGAGCAGGGCTTGGATGTCGCTGCCGGTGGTGTGGAGACGGGCCGAAACAGCAGGGACGAATGTTGTGGGGGAGTGGGAATCGCGTGGGGAGATGCCGATGAGTGGGGCGATACGGGTGCGGGTGGCGGCGCGCAGCGAGTCGGCCGCCCGGTCGCGGGCGTTCGCCTTGCGGTAGAGGCGGGCTCGGCCCTCGGTGGATTCGGAGGCGCGGATGGCCACGGGCAGCCGCTCGGTCACCAGAGGGCCCAGACGACGGGCGCGCCAGATGGCGGCGAGCACAGCGGCGAGTGTGAGTTGCAGGGTGCCCCACAACCAGCCCCTGGGGATCAGGTCGGCGAAGCTGCGGTCGTCGTGGGCGCCATCACCGGCGTCACCGCCGTTCTCGGCGGCAGCAGAAGTATCAGTGAGCGAGGGGAGGTACCAGACCAGATGTGGGCGGGAACCGAGGAGTTGCAGGGCCAGGGAAGCATTGCCCTGGTTTGCGAGTCGGTCGTTGTAGAGAAGGTCGGGGGAACCGAGGAGAACGGTGTCACCCGTGCCCTGTTCGACCAGGAGCAGGGTGGGGAGGCCGTCGTTCGGGTAGCAGGCGATGGTGCCGAGGCCGTCCGAGGCGTAGCGGAAGCCTCCCGTTTCGACGCCGCCGGCACTGCGGGCGGCCGGCAGGGAGCACTGAGGGGCACGCGTGGCTACCGGTCCGGCGGACTCCGCGCGGACGCCGGGGACCAGTGTGCTCACGGATGGAGGCCCCGCCGCGAGAAGGACGGTGCGGCCGGCCGAGTGGTCGGTCGTGGCACGGAGTTCGCTCTGCTGGTGCGGTGCCAGCAGGTTGGGGGAGGCGATGAGCAGCGTGGTTTCGGGTCCGACCTGGGCCGTGGCCTCGTCGAGCGTGGTGACCACGTGAACGGAGACGCCACGCTTCTTGAGGAGTTCGGCGACGGCCCGGCTGCCGTAGCGGTCGGCGGAACGGGGGTCGAGGCGGCCGTGCTGGTCACCGGAGCGCACGGTTGCCAGAGCGACTCCGGCAGCGACGAGTACGAGGAGGGCGAGCAGCAGACCGCGGGTGCGGATCCAGATCTGGTGCGGGGTGAGGGATGCCGAGGTGGTGGAGGCGGCGGTGACCTCGGTCATTCGGCTGCTCCCTGGGCCGCGGCTGTCAGGAGAGGCTTGGCGGTTTCGAGATCGAGGTCCAGAGCTCGTATGTCCAGATACGCCTGCTGGTCCGCGGTGCGGCCGCCGTATGTGACATCGTCGAATTCTCTGGCGGCGGCGTGGAGTCGCGTGGCATGCGCGGGCAGTGGACGGCCCGCTTCGGCGGCGGCCTCGTCGGCGGTGCGCCCGGGGCGGGGGTCGAGCAGGGCGCGCTCCTCCAAGGAGCGGACGATGGCGCGCATGCGCTCCTGGACCGCCTCGTTCCAGCGGTGGGCGGCGGCGTGGGCCTCGGCAGTCGTGCGGTGTGCGGCCGCGCTGCGGGGGCTGTCGTCAAAGAGGGCGTTCGCGGAACGCACGGTGCGGTGCGGGGTGCCCAGCCGCCACCAGAGTGCGGCGACCAGGCCGATGGCGACCAGCACGAGCACGACGAGACCGAGTGGGCCTCCCGGTGCGGCGCCGGAGGCCGTGTTCAGGAGATCGCCGATCCAGCTCCAGAGGCGGTCGAGGCCGCGCTGGAGGAGGTTGGGATCGTTCTCGTGGTACATCGGTTTGGACAGCTCGCGCTCCGCGGCCTCGCGGGCGGGGACACGCGGAGTGTCCACAGGTATGTCACTGCTCGCGTGCATGAGTAGCCGTGCTGCTGTTGTGCCCCCCGCCCCCGACACGGCATCAGCTCCTGGTGTCGTATCCGGGCAGGCCCGCTGCCCGGGCGAGCTCGAGGTCGAGTGCCTCGCGGCGGATGCGCTGATCGATGTAGAGCAGGGCCATCACACCGGCGGAGAGCGGGTAGGTGATCGTTGCGGTGATCACCTGGCCGATGCCGGAAACGATCAGGAACGGCCAGCCGAAGTCCGTGGAGCCGTCCGTGAGGAAGGAGCCGATACCGCCGCCGTCCACAGCCATCGCGATGATGCTGAACGGGATGGCGATGATCACGCTCACGATGAGGGTCAGCAGCCAGGTGAGCGCCAGGATGCCGAAGGTCCGCCACCAGGCGCCACTGACCAGCTTCGCGGAGCGGCGCATGGAGGCCGTGATCGATTGCCGCTCCAGCATCAGCGCCGGCGAGGCGAGGCAGAAGCGGACCATCAGCCAGATGACGACGACGAACGCGGCCAGGAGTCCGATGACGACGAGCCCGGCGCCTGCGGCGGAGCCGACCAGCATGCCCGGCAGAACGCCCACCGTCATGATGGCGGCGCTGATCAGGGCCAGCAGCAGTGTCAGACCCAGGAGCTGGGCAAGCCGGGGCCGGGCCTCGGCCCATGCGTCGGAGAGCGTCACCGGGCGGCCCAGCACCGAGCGGCTGATCACCACGGTCAGTACGGATGTCGTGATCAGCGTGGCGATCATGGTGATGAGCAGGGACGGCACACTGTTGATCAGCGCCGACTGAGCCGAGTCGGCGGATTGCCTGAGTGCCTCCGAGCCGGTGGCGTTCGGGTCGATCGCTGCGGGTTCCGGCAGCAGATAGCGTTGCACGAGGATGATCGCGATCTGGGCGATCACGGACACGGTCAGCGTGATACCGAGGACCGTGCGCCAGTGGGCGCGCATCGTGGAGACCGCGCCGTCGAGGATCTCGCCGACGCCGAGTGGCCGGAGCGGGATGACACCGGGCTTGGCCGCAAGGGGCGGCTGTCCCCAGCCGGGGCCGTGCGGTCCACCTCCCCAGCCGACGCCCTGAGGTCCGCTGCCCCAGCCGGGGGCGGGGGGTGGTGCGCCGGGACCTGTGCCGGGCGTGCTCGGTGGGGACCACTGCCCTGCGGGCGGCTGCGTGGGAGACCAGTTCCCTGCCGGGCCGCTGCCGTCGACGGGCTCGGAAGGCCGGGGGACGCCCGCCCCCTGACCCTCGGAGGGGGCAGATCCGGGCGAGGCCCAGCCCGGAGTGTCGTTCATTCTCGCTCCTTCACGGTCCTGTCCCCTCATCGGGGCGGCAGGTTGGCAGCCATCGTGCCACGCGTTGCTCCGGCACGGGCCTGGCGCTGTATCTCCTTCGTGCCTTCATTTGTGGGCGGCTCACCGGGCAGACTGGGCAGATGGCTGATCAGGACGCGCAATCGCCGGTGGGCATCGAGCCTCCCGCGCTTCCCGTACTTCGCTGGGACGAGCTTCCGGAAGGTCCCGTACTGGTGCTCCTCGACCAGACTCGGCTGCCTGCCGAGGAGGCCGAGCTGGTGTGCACCGATGTGCCCGCGCTGGTGCAGGCGATCCGGACGCTGGCGGTGCGCGGGGCGCCGTTGCTGGGCATCGCAGGGGCCTATGGCGTGGCTCTGGCAGCGGTGCGGGGAGATGACGTGCCGGAGGCCGCAGAGCTGCTGGAGCGGGCGCGACCCACCGCGGTGAATCTCGGGTACGGGGTGCGGCGGGCTGCAGGGGCGTACCGGGCAGTTGTGGAGAAGGGGGCGGATCCGGAGCGGGCTGCGGCGGTGGCGCTGGCCGAGGCCAGGGCGCTGCACCGGGAGGATGCCGAGGCCAGTGGGCGTATGGCGCGGTATGGGCTAGCCCTTCTGGACGAACTGCTGCCCGGTGGCGGGCACCGGCTGCTGACCCACTGCAATACGGGGGCGCTCGTCTCGGGTGGTGAGGGCACTGCCTTCGCGGTGGCGCTCGGGGCGCACCGGGAGGGGCGGCTGCGCCGGCTGTGGGTGGACGAGACGCGTCCGCTGCTGCAGGGTGCCCGGCTGACCGCGTACGAGGCGGCGCGCAATGGCATGCCGTACAGCTTGCTCACGGACAACGCCGCAGGTTCGCTGTTCGCCGCGGGGGAGGTGGATGCCGTGCTCATCGGGGCGGACCGCATCGCCGCGGACGGATCGGTGGCGAACAAGGTGGGGAGCTATCCGCTGGCTGTGCTCGCGAAGTACCACCACGTACCGTTCATCGTGGTGGCGCCGACCACGACCGTGGATCTGGACACCGTGGACGGGGCATCGATCATCGTGGAGCAGCGGCCGGGGAGTGAAGTGACGGAGCTCACATTTCCGCAGGTCGGGGTGGCAGGCGGGGACACCGGCGGATTGCTCGTGGCGCCGGTGGGAACCCCGGCGTACAACCCCGCGTTCGACATCACACCGCCGGAGCTGGTCACGGCTATCGTCACGGAGGAGGGCGTAGTTTCCCCGGTCACGGGGGTCGGACTGGCAGAGCTGTGTGCCAGATCATCGCAGGTAACGATTAGCTAATGGGATGATGTCGATTATGAAGGGACGCGTCCTTGTCGTCGACGACGACACCGCACTGGCCGAGATGCTCGGGATTGTGCTGCGTGGTGAAGGGTTCGAGCCGTCGTTCGTAGCGGACGGTGACAAGGCACTTGCCGCATTTCGTGAGGCCAAGCCGGACCTGGTCCTGCTGGATCTGATGCTGCCCGGTAGGGACGGCATCGAGGTCTGCAGGCTGATCAGGGCCGAGTCGGGTGTGCCGATCGTCATGCTCACTGCCAAGAGCGACACGGTTGACGTGGTGGTGGGCCTGGAGTCCGGGGCCGACGACTACATCGTCAAGCCGTTCAAACCTAAGGAGTTGGTTGCCCGGATCAGGGCACGTCTGCGGAGGTCCGAGGAACCGGCGCCGGAGCAACTGGCCATCGGGGACCTGGTCATCGATGTGGCCGGTCACTCGGTGAAGCGGGAGGGACAGTCGATCGCCCTCACCCCGCTGGAGTTCGACCTGCTGGTCGCGCTCGCCCGTAAGCCGTGGCAGGTCTTCACCCGTGAGGTACTGCTGGAGCAGGTCTGGGGATACCGCCACGCCGCCGATACCCGGCTGGTGAATGTGCATGTCCAGCGCCTGCGCTCCAAGGTCGAGAAGGACCCGGAACGGCCCGAGATCGTGGTGACCGTCCGAGGCGTCGGTTACAAGGCCGGACCGAGCTGATATGCCCCTGAGTAGCGCTGCTCCGCAGCCCGGGGAGCCGGGAGCCCGTGCGGAGCGGGCTGCTGCTCCAGGACACAAGGCGTCCCAGGTCGGACGTCTTCTGCAGGGTGGCCGGTTGTTCCACGACCGGGCGCCCGGCGGCCCTGTGCCGCGACTGCTGATGCGCTGGGTGCGGCGTCCGCTGCTGCCCGCCGTGCGGCTTTGGCGACGGAACCTCCAGCTGCGGGTCGTCGCGGGCACGCTGCTCATGTCGCTCGGTGTGGTGCTGCTCCTCGGGCTGGTCGTGATCGGGCAGGTGCGCAACGGCCTGCTCGACGCGAAGGGCAAGGCTGCCCAGACGCAGGCCGCCGGCGGTTTCGCGGCCGCTCAGGAGAAGGCGAACGCCCCGCTCACCCCCGGTGGGCCGGGCGGCGACGCGGCGGACGGCACCTCGGCCAACAACTCCTGGCGGACCGAGCTCGTCGATCAGCTCGCCAGTGGCGGCAAGAACGCCTTCAACGTGGTGGCGCTCAGCGCCGACGAGGGGACCCGTGCGCCCCGAGGCTCGGGCAGTGTGGAGGCGGCGAGCATTCCGCAGAGCCTGCGGGACTCCGTGAACAAGGGCCCGGGAGCGTTCCAGACGTACTCCCTGATCCAGTACGCGAACGGACAGGAGCCGCAGCCCGGACTCGTCGTGGGCAAGCGGCTCTACGACATCGACCACAATCCCTACCAGCTCTACTACCTCTTCCCGCTGACGCAGGAGGAGAAGTCATTGACGCTGGTCAAGGGCACGCTGGCGACTGCGGGACTGTTCGTCGTCGTGCTGCTCGGGGCCATCGCCTGGTTCGTGGTGCGGCAGGTTGTCACGCCCGTACGGATGGCGGCGGGCATCGCCGAGCGGCTCTCCGCCGGCAGGCTCCAGGAACGGATGAAGGTCACCGGCGAGGACGACATCGCCCGGCTCGGTGAGGCCTTCAACAAGATGGCGCAGAACCTGCAGCTGAAGATCCAGCAGCTGGAGGAGCTGTCCAGGATGCAGCGGCGCTTCGTATCCGACGTCTCCCACGAGCTGCGGACACCGCTGACGACCGTACGGATGGCCGCCGATGTCATCCATGAGGCCCGCAGCGACTTCGATCCCGTGACGGCGCGTTCCGCGGAGTTGCTCGGGGATCAGCTCGACCGGTTCGAGTCGCTGCTCTCCGATCTGCTGGAGATCAGCCGGTTCGACGCGGGCGCCGCGGCACTGGAGGCCGAGCCGATAGATCTGCGGCAGGTCGTACGACGGGTGATCGGCGGGGCCGAGCCGCTGGCAGACCGCAAGGGCACCCGGATCCGGGTGGTCGGCGACGAGCAGCCGGTGATCGCGGAGGCCGACGCGCGGCGGGTCGAGCGCGTCCTGCGCAACCTTGTGGTCAATGCCGTCGAGCACGGCGAGGGCCGGGATGTCGTGGTGCGGATGGGGGTGGCCGGAGGCGCGGTCGCCGTGGCCGTCCGGGACTACGGTGTGGGACTCAAGCCCGGCGAGGCGACGCGGGTGTTCAACCGTTTCTGGCGGGCCGACCCGGCTCGCGCACGGACGACCGGCGGCACCGGACTCGGACTGTCCATCGCCGTGGAGGACGCCCGGCTGCACGGCGGCTGGCTACAGGCATGGGGCGAGCCGGGCGGCGGCTCGCAGTTCCGGCTGACGCTGCCGCGCACGGCGGACGAACCGCTGCGCGGATCGCCGATACCGCTGGAACCCGAGGATTCCCGGCGCAACCGGGAGAACGGGGAGCGGGCTGCGGCCGCTCCCACGACCGGGAGCGAGCACCGGCTGACGGCAGTGCCGGCCCAGCCCGGTGGCAGCGACCGGTCCGCGCTGTCCGTACCTTCGCGTTCCCCCGTGGCCTCCCGGACGGCGCCGGCCTCGGTGCATCCGGCAGCTCTGCCGGGGAGCGGCGCACGGGTGGTCGCGCGCGCCGCCGAGGACCGGCCGGGTGGCGATTTCGACTCTGCAGTGCAGGACCTGGAGCGGGGGGACACGAATCGTGGGCACTGACCGTCGTAGGGACGGCCATGGACGCGTGCTGGGGCTGTTCGCGCTGCTCGGATGCGGTGTCGTGCTGCTGTCCGCGTGCGGCTCGATGCCCGTCACCGGAGATGTCAAGGCTGTTGACGCCTCGCAGCCCGGTGACTCCCAGGTGCAGGTGTATGCCGTGGCGCCGCGTGACAACGCCACCCCCAACGAGGTCGTCGACGGCTTCCTGGAGTCCATGACCAGTGATGACTCGGACTTCAGGACGACCCGCAAGTACCTGACGAGGAAGGCAGCCAGTACCTGGAAGCCGAGCGCGTTCACGACGGTGCTCACCAAGGCGCCGAACCGGAGCGACCGCCCGTTCCGCGACAGCGACCCCGGTATCACGGAGATCACCTACACCCTGACCGGTGAGATGGTGGCAACGGTCGACGCCCAGAGCGCCTATCAGCCGCTCGCGCCCACGGACTACAACCAGACCCTGCATCTGGTGAAGGAGAACGGGCCGGAGGGCAAGGAGTGGCGCATCGACCTCGTGCCGGACGGCCTTCTGCTCGGGCAGTCGGACTTCAAGCGCCTCTACCGCTCCGTCGACAAGTACTACTTCGCCGCGGGGCGGACGGCGGAGCAGTCGACCCTGGTCGCCGACCCCGTCTATCTCCGCAGCCGGACGGACCCCGTCACGGGTATGGACACCGTGACGCAGGCGGTCCGCAGCCTCCTGACAGGGCCGACCAGCTGGCTGCGGCCGGTGGTCGACTCCCGCTTCCCCGCAGGGACAGCGCTGAAGAAGGGCGTCACCTCACTGGCGCCCGACGACCGCAACGTACTGAAGGTCCCGCTCAACAAGAAGGCGGACGGTGTCGGACAGCGCTCCTGCCGCATGATGGCCTCACAGGTCCTCTACACCCTGCGGGACCTGACGTCCGCACGGGTCGAGCAGGTCGAACTGCAGCGCTCCGACGGCTCCCCGCTGTGCGTCCTCGGGACCGACCAGGCGGAGGAGTTCGCCCCTGACGGTTCGTCGAGCGGGCCGGACAGCCAGTACTTCGTCGATGCCAAGGGGCATGTGGAGCGAATTCCGGGCAGCACCAAGGGCAGTGGCACCCCGGAGGTGGTGACCGGTCCGCTCGGCGATGGACCGGTGCGGATGGGTGCGGTCGGTGTGGCCAGGGACGAGCAGTGGGCGGCGGCGGTCTCGCGCGACAGGGCGGCCCTCTATGTGTCGTCCATCGTCTCGGACGGTGAGCTTCCCGCGGCCGCGGTGACCAGCAAGGCCCAGAACCCGAACAACCGCCTGTCGGTACCGAGCTGGGACGGCCGGGGCGACCTCTGGGTGGCCGACCGGGATCCCGGCAACCGCAGACTGCTGCGGCTGACCGGTGGTGCCGGCAAGCCGCAGGAGGTCACCGTGCCGAGCCTGGACGGCGGGCGGATCGAGGCGCTGCGGATGTCCGCGGACGGCGTGCGGATCGCAC
Organism: Streptomyces sp. NPDC048473; assembly: GCF_043200155.1. NCBI lineage: Bacteria > Bacillati > Actinomycetota > Actinomycetes > Kitasatosporales > Streptomycetaceae > Streptomyces > Streptomyces sp. NPDC048473. Next base: position 435,493 of record NZ_JBICXE010000003.1, on the reverse strand, counting down.
TCCTGGTGACCCAGGACGGCCACAACACGCTGAAGATCGGCCGGATCGAGCGGCGCGGGCCGGAGGCGGAGCAGAAGGTCTCGGTGGTGGAGTTGCGGCAGGCCGCACCGCAGCTGACGGATGTGACCGCGATGTCGTGGTCGGGCCGGAGCCGTCTCGTGGTGGTCGGCAAGGAGCAGGGCGGCGTGCAGCAGGTGCGCTATGTGCAGGCCGACGGTTCGACGGCCGCGTCGGGTGTTCTGCCCGGTGTGAACCAGGTGTCGTCGGTCGCGGCGGCGGACGACGAGCAGTTGCCGCTGATGGCGGCCACGTCGAGCGACGGGATAGTGAAGCTGTCGCCGGGTGACAACTGGCAGACGGTGGTCAAGGAAGGCTCGTCGCTGGTCTACCCGGGCTGAGACCCCGCAGGGCCGCTTCCGCGTTTTCCACAGGGGTGGCCCGGTCTCTTCGGGGAGGGCACAGTGGAGTCATGCGGGGATGGTGGCGGGAGATCTCCGGACTGGTCCTGCCGGTTTCCTGCGGTGGCTGCGGCAGGCCGCGCACCGAGTTGTGCGAGGAGTGCCGTGCGGAGCTGTACGGCGGGGTGCCGCGCCGGGTGAGGCCCGTGCCGGAGCCAGTGGGCCTGCCGGTGGTGCATGCGGCCGCCGCGTACGAGAACGCGGTACGTGCGGTGCTCCTGGCCCATAAGGAGCGGGGTGCACTGGGGCTGGCCGGGGCACTCGGCAAGGCGCTGGCGGGGGCCGTACGGGGCGGGACGGGGCAGGTGGGTGTCGTCGGCCCCCTTCTGCTCGTACCCGTGCCGTCGACGCGGCGGGCCGTGGCGGCGCGGGGGCATGATCCGATGCGCCGGGTCGCGCTGGCTGCCGCGGGCGAGCTGCGGCGCGGAGGTACCCGCGCCCGGGTGGTCGCGGTGCTTCGGCAGCGGCGCCCGGTGGCCGATCAGGCGGGGCTGGGAGCCCGGCAGAGGCAAGCGAATCTCGCGGGGGCACTGGAGGTCGTGGCCGGGGGTGAACGGCTGCTTGCGGCCGGACGGGTGGTGCTGGTGGACGACCTTTTGACGACCGGTGCCTCGCTGGCCGAGGCGGCCCGGGCGATCGGGGCAGCAGGCGGGCACGAGGGCGCCGTATCCGGCAGCGGGCAGGCGGCCGTTGTCGCAGTGTCTCCGCCAGCCTTCGAAATAAACCGGAACTGCCAGTGAACTTGCATCGTTGCAGGTAGTAAGTGGTTAAAAAGACCTGAACGGAGGTACGTGCGAGTAGCGGGTGCCGACATCCGGCCAGGCAGGCTATGTTCGGTTGTGAGGAATGGTGAATGCCAGACCTCGACGAATGCACCACCAGGTTTCGGGCAGGCGACTCACCAGTAGTCCAGAAGCAGAAAATTCGGTGGGGTGGAGACCCTGCCGATGGGGGAGGAGGAGGTGGAAGTCACCGAGTCCGCGGCTCCGGCTATCACCGGGGCCTGGTGCAAAAGGGAGATGCTCCGCCACTGAGCGGAGTGATCCGGGAACGGAGTTCTGCGTGGACATCGTCGTCAAGGGCCGCAAGACCGAGGTGCCCGAGCGGTTCCGCAAGCACGTGGCCGAGAAGCTGAAGCTGGACAAGATCCAGAAGTTCGACGGCAAGGTGATCAGCCTCGACGTCGAGGTGTCCAAGGAGCCGAACCCCCGTCAGGCCGACCGTTCCGACCGGGTGGAGATCACGCTCCGCTCGCGTGGACCGGTCATCCGGGCGGAAGCGGCCGCAGGCGACCCGTACGCAGCGCTGGACCTGGCCACCGGCAAGCTGGAGGCGCGGCTGCGTAAGCAGCATGACAAGCGCTACAGCCGCCGTGGCAACGGCCGGATTCCCGCTGCCGAAGTCGCCGAGACTGTGCCGGGTGCGGCGTCGTTCAACGGCGAGGGCGATCTGGTCGCCAACGAGACGGCTCAGTCCGTACCCACCACCAGGTTCGGCTCGCTGGAGGTACAGGGCGAGGGTCCGCTGGTGATGCGCGAGAAGACGCACGTCGCCGCACCGATGTCGCTCGATCAGGCGCTCTACGAGATGGAGCTGGTCGGGCACGACTTCTATCTGTTCGTCGACTCCGAGACGAAGGAACCCAGTGTCGTCTACCGACGGCATGCCTATGACTACGGTGTCATTCACCTGAGGACCGATCCGCTGGCCGCTGATGAGGCGGGCGGCGCGGGCGGTGCGCTCGGCGGCTGACGCCACCCTTCTGCGGTGCCCCTGGAGCGCCTGTGCGCCCCCAGGGGCACCCGTGTGCGGCCACAGCATCACCACTCCGACGTCCAGGCATGAAATCATGTCGTCCCAAGCCAACCGGTGCTCTGTGAACTGCCGTTGGCGGACAGTTTGTGAACTTCAGGCCATGGCCTTCAGGGGGAGGAACGATGGCGGACACCTTCGGGCCCGTGCGCGATGCGAATGATGCCGACGGCGCTGCCGGTGCCGACACCGGAGCGGACGCGGACAGTGGTTCCCGCAAGGAGCCGATCCGGGTCCTCGTGGTGGACGACCACGCGCTCTTCCGCAGAGGTCTGGAGATCGTCCTCGCCCAGGAGGAGGACATCCAGGTCATCGGCGAGGCGGGTGACGGGGCGGAGGCGGTCGACAAGGCGGCCGATCTGCTGCCCGACATCGTGCTGATGGATGTACGGATGCCCAAGCGCGGCGGCATCGAGGCCTGCACGTCGATCAAGGAGGTGGCCCCCAGCGCGAAGATCATCATGCTGACGATCAGCGACGAGGAGGCCGATCTCTACGACGCGATCAAGGCGGGCGCGACCGGCTATCTCCTCAAGGAGATCTCCACGGACGAGGTGGCCACCGCGATTCGCGCGGTCGCCGACGGGCAGTCCCAGATCAGCCCTTCCATGGCGTCCAAACTGCTCACCGAGTTCAAGTCGATGATCCAGCGGACCGACGAGCGCAGGCTGGTGCCGGCGCCGCGGCTCACCGACCGGGAACTCGAAGTCCTGAAACTCGTTGCAACGGGCATGAACAATCGCGATATCGCGAAGGAACTGTTCATTTCCGAGAACACCGTGAAGAACCACGTCCGCAACATTCTGGAGAAGTTGCAGCTGCACTCCAGGATGGAAGCCGTGGTCTATGCCATGCGGGAGAAGATCCTGGAGATCAGATGACCGGTCCCACGACGGGACCGGGCGGGGCGACGCCGGGCAAAGGGACGGGAATGCACGCTCACGCCAGAGCGCGGGCGATTTCCTGAGCGAGCGGCCCCCGCAGTTCCGGTGCGTCGACCCGCTCGAGCCGGACATCCGTACAACCGACCCAGGACGCGGCCTCCACCAGAGCCTGGGCCATCGGCGCCACGGCCTTCCTGCCCTCCAGGGACACCTGACGGGCGACCAGCGTGCTTCCCTCGCGCGCCGGATCGACGCGGCCCTGCAGCTTTCCGCCCGCCAGCAGCGGCATCGCGAAATAACCGTGTATCCGCTTGGGCTTGGGGACGTAAGCCTCCAGACGATGGGTGAAACCGAAGATCCGCTCGGTGCGCGCCCGCTCCCAGACCAGCGAGTCGAACGGCGACAACAGGGTCGTACGGTGCCGCCCGCGCGGCTCGGAGGCCAGTGCCGCCGGGTCCGCCCAGGCCGGCTTCGCCCAGCCCTGCACCGTCACCGGCACGAGACCGGAGTCCGCCACCACCGCGTCGAACTGCTCACCCTTGAGCCGGTGGTAGTCCGCGATGTCCGCGCGGGTGCCGACGCCCAGGGACTGCCCCGCGAGCGCGACAAGCCGGCGCAGGCACTCCGCGTCGTCCAGATCGTCGTGCAGCACGGTATCGGGCAGGGCCCGCTCGGCGAGGTCGTACACCCGCTTCCAGCTGCGCCGCTCGGTGCACACCACCTCGCCGTACATCAGTGCGCGCTCCACGGCGACCTTCGACGCCGACCAGTCCCACCACTCCCCGCCGTTCTTCGCGCCGCCCAGCTCCGTCGCCGTCAGCGGGCCCTCGGTGCGCAGCTGCTTGATCACCGTCTCGTAGGCGCCGTCCGGCAGGTCGTGGTGCCAGTGGGGGCGCGAGCGGTAGGCGCGGCGGCGGAACGCGAAGTGCGGCCACTCCTCGACCGGCAGGATGCAGGCCGCGTGCGACCAGTACTCGAAGGTGCGGCCACCCGACCAGTACGCCTCCTCGACCGTGTGCCTGCCGACCGCGCCGAGGCGCGCGTACGGAATCAGCTCGTGCGAACGCGCGAGCACCGAGATCGTGTCGAGCTGTACGGCGCCGAGATGCCGCAGCACACCCGGAACCCCGGCCCGGCGGTCCGGAGCGCCCAGGAAGCCCTGGGCGCGCAGGGCGATCCTGCGCGCCTGGTCGGCGGAGAGTTCGGCGGCGGGAGGCGGCACAGACGTCATGCCTCGCACCCTAGAGGGAGGCACTGACATCCGGTCGTGGAGTTCACCGCGAGGGCAGGAGGCCGGTGAGTCAGGCGGTGGCGGGCAGATAGGCATGAGTGCCCTGCAGGCCGAGATCGGACGGGAGCAGCGCACCCACCCAGGCGTCGCGCCGGACGCCCTTGTTGAGCAGCCCCGACCGCTGCTCGCCCTCCATCCGGAATCCCGTCCGCAGCGCCACGGCACGCGAGGGGACGTTGCCGGCCTCGGCCCGCCACTCAAGCCGGTCACCGCCGAGCGAGGTGAAGGTCCAGCGGGCGGCGGACAGCACCGCCTCCGTCATGTAGCCGCGGCCCCGGTGCTCCTTGGAGGTCCAGAACCCCACTTCGTACGTGCCCGGCAGATTGCGGCGATTGATGCCGAGCGCGCCCGCCAGGGACCCGCCCTCGCGCAGGACCACCGCGAAGTTGTACGTGGAGTCGTCGTGCCAGCCGCCGGGGGACAGCTTTCCCGCGAAGAGCTCCGCGTCGGCGCGGCTGTACGGCGAGGGCACGACCGTCCAGCGCTGGATGTCCGGGTCCTGACAAGCGGCGTGGACCTCGTCCGCGTCGCCGCTCGTGAAAGGGCGCAGCAGCAGACGCTCGGTGGTGAGGGTGATCGGCTCCATGCACGGATTCTGATATACGGATTCTGGTGAGGCGCCGGCCGTGAAGCGAACACTTTTCGGACTTCCCGGCACCTTCGGCGCCCCCCGGCCGTTGACTCGGAAGGGACGGCGGAGCCGACGCGGCGGCAGCCCTCCCGGCGCGGTGGGGTCCTCGCTTACGATGGCCGTTGCGGTGGGGCCCACCTGCCGTGCCCGCGCCAGAGTCCATAACACGACCCAGTGCCAGGCCCGACCGGCAAGGAGACCAGCCTCAGTGTCCGTCTTCAACAAGCTCATGCGTGCAGGCGAAGGCAAGATCCTGCGCAAACTGCACCGCATCGCGGACCAGGTCAGCTCCATCGAAGAGGACTTCGTCAACCTCTCCGACGCCGAGCTGCGGGCGCTCACCGACGAGTACAAGGAACGGTACGCGGACGGCGAGAGCCTGGACGACCTGCTCCCCGAGGCATTCGCAACGGTCCGAGAGGCCGCGAAGCGTGTCCTCGGACAGCGCCATTACGACGTCCAGATGATGGGCGGCGCGGCCCTGCACCTCGGCTATGTGGCCGAGATGAAGACCGGTGAGGGCAAGACCCTCGTCGGCACCCTGCCCACGTATCTCAACGCGCTCTCCGGCAAGGGCGTGCACCTGATCACGGTCAATGACTATCTGGCCGAGCGCGACTCCGAAATGATGGGCCGGGTCCACAAGTTCCTGGGCCTGACCGTCGGCTGCATCCTGGCCAACATGACGCCGGCCCAGCGCCGCGAGCAGTACGCCTGCGACATCACGTACGGCACGAACAACGAGTTCGGCTTCGACTACCTCCGCGACAACATGGCGTGGTCCGCGGACGAGCTCGTCCAGCGCGGCCACAACTTCGCCGTGGTCGACGAGGTCGACTCGATCCTGGTCGACGAGGCCCGTACGCCGCTGATCATCTCCGGCCCGGCCGACCAGGCCACCAAGTGGTACGGCGACTTCGCCAAGCTGGTCACGCGTCTGACCAAGGGCGAGGCGGGCAACCCGCTCAAGGGCATCGAGGAGACCGGCGACTACGAGGTCGACGAGAAGAAGCGGACCGTCGCCATCCATGAGCCCGGTGTCGCGAAGGTCGAGGACTGGCTCGGCATCGAGAACCTCTACGAGTCGGTGAACACCCCCCTCGTCGGGTACCTCAACAACGCCATCAAGGCCAAGGAGCTCTTCAAGAAGGACAAGGACTACGTCGTCATCGACGGCGAAGTCATGATCGTCGACGAGCACACCGGCCGTATCCTCGCCGGCCGCCGCTACAACGAGGGCATGCACCAGGCGATCGAGGCGAAGGAAGGGGTGGACATCAAGGACGAGAACCAGACGCTCGCCACGATCACCCTGCAGAACTTCTTCCGCCTCTACAGCAAGCTCTCCGGCATGACCGGTACGGCGATGACCGAGGCCGCCGAGTTCCACCAGATCTACAAGCTCGGTGTGGTGCCGATCCCGACCAACCGGCCGATGGTCCGTGCCGACCAGTCGGACCTGATCTACCGCACCGAGGTCGCGAAGTTCGCCGCGGTCGTCGACGACATCGCCGAGAAGCACGAGAAGGGCCAGCCGATCCTGGTCGGCACCACCTCGGTCGAGAAGTCCGAGTACCTCTCGCAGCAGCTCTCCAAGCGCGGTGTCCAGCACGAGGTCCTCAACGCCAAGCAGCACGACCGTGAGGCGACGATCGTCGCCCAGGCCGGCCGCAAGGGCGCGGTCACGGTCGCGACGAACATGGCCGGGCGAGGCACCGACATCAAGCTCGGCGGCAACCCCGACGACCTCGCCGAGGCGGAGCTGCGCCAGCGCGGCCTCGACCCCGTCGAGCACGTCGAGGAGTGGGCGGCCGCGCTGCCCGCTGCGCTGGAGAAGGCCGAGCAGGCCGTGAAGGCGGAGTTCGAAGAGGTCAAGGAGCTCGGCGGGCTGTACGTCCTGGGCACCGAGCGGCACGAGTCGCGGCGTATCGACAACCAGCTGCGCGGTCGTTCCGGCCGTCAGGGCGACCCGGGCGAGTCCCGCTTCTATCTGTCGCTCGGCGACGACCTGATGCGCCTGTTCAAGGCGCAGATGGTCGAGCGCGTCATGTCGATGGCCAATGTGCCGGACGATGTGCCGATCGAGAACAAGATGGTGACGCGGGCGATCGCGTCGGCCCAGTCGCAGGTCGAGCAGCAGAACTTCGAAACGCGTAAGAACGTGCTGAAGTACGACGAGGTGCTCAACCGGCAGCGCGAGGTCATCTACGGCGAGCGTCGCCGGGTCCTGGAGGGCGAGGATCTGCAGGACCAGATCCGCCACTTCATGGACGACACGATCGACGACTACATCCGCCAGGAGACCGCCGAGGGCTTCGCCGAGGAGTGGGACCTGGACCGGTTGTGGGGTGCGTTCAAGCAGCTCTACCCGGTGAAGGTCACCGTCGAGGAGCTGGAGGAGGCGGCCGGCGACCGGGCCGGGATCACCGCCGAGTTCATCGGTGAGTCCATCAAGGACGACATCCACGAGCAGTACGAAGAGCGTGAGAAGCAGCTCGGCTCGGACATCATGCGTGAGCTGGAGCGGCGTGTGGTGCTGTCCGTCCTGGACCGCAAGTGGCGTGAGCACCTCTACGAGATGGACTACCTCCAGGAGGGCATCGGCCTCCGTGCCATGGCGCAGAAGGACCCGCTGGTCGAGTACCAGCGCGAGGGCTTCGACATGTTCAACGCCATGATGGAGGGCATCAAGGAGGAGTCCGTCGGCTACCTGTTCAACCTGGAAGTCCAGGTCGAACAGCAGGTCGAGGAGGTTCCGGTGCAGGACGAGGCCGAGCGGACCTCGCTCGCCAAGGAGGACCTCGTGCCGGCCGCGCGTCCGGAGATCCGGGCCAAGGGGCTCGATGCTCCGCAGCGTCCGGACCGGCTGCACTTCTCCGCTCCCACGGTGGACGGGGAGGGCGGGGTCGTCGAGGGCGACTTCTCCAACGGTGACGGTGGGATCGCGTCCGAGTCGGACGGGCTGACTCGGGCGGAGCGGCGCAAGGCGCAGAAGAATGGTGGGGGTGGGCGGCGCCGCAAGAAGTAGCGGTGGCGCCGACGCTGTTGGCGTTGGCGGTGGTTGGGTTTTGGCCGGGGTCGGACACCTTTTGTGGGTGGCCGGCCCCGGCTTGTTTTGGGCCGTGGGGTGGGGCGGGGAGTGTGGGGCGCGCGGGGTGGGTGGGTGTGCTTGGTGTGGGTGGGTGGGCCGCTGCGCGGGGCTGTCCCCTCCCCGCCCCTTCCCGAAACCGGGGCTCCGCCCCGGACCTCGCTCCTCAAACGCCGGAGGGGCTGGGAGTGCGGGGCGTGGGTGGGGTGGGGGCCGGTGGGTGGTGGCAGTGCGGTGTGGGGGAGGTGGGGTGGGAGTGAGGTGCGGGTGGGGGAGTGGAGTGAGTGCGGGGTGGCTGGTTGTGGGGTGGTGGGAGTCAGGTGGGGTGACTGGCTGCGGGGTGGTGGGCGTGTGAGGTGAGGTGGTGGTTGCTGGGGCTTCGGCCTGGGCTCCGGGTCTCAAGCGTCGGAGGGGTTGGGAGTGCGGGGCGTGGAGGTGGGGTGGCTGTGGGTGTGAGGTGAGGTGGTGGTTGCCGGGGCTTCGGCCTGGGCTCCGGGTCTCAAGCGCCGGAGGGGGTGGGTAGGGGGCGGGTGGGTGGTTGGAAGCGGGTGGGGTGTCCGGTGGGTTGCGGGGGCTTCCCCCAGCCCCGCTGCTCGCGCGTCTGCGGGGGCGTGGGAGGTCCCTGGTGGGTGTTTATCGGCTGGGTGATGCCTGTAGGTGTTCGTCGCCCAGTTCCACTGCTGCGCAGCGCCAGCGGAGGTCTGTGCCCTGTTCCAGGCGGAAGGCCATGGCCCGTACCTGTTCGCCCGCTGCGATGCTCGCGCAGGCCTCCACTACGCCCGGGGCCGGCTGGGCGCCGTGGCACATGCGGATGACCGGGCGGGCGCCGCGGGCCCTGAGGGGGGTGCGGGGGGCCAGTTCGGCCAGCTGGTCGTATGCCTCGCCGATGGTGTGTCCGAGCATCCAGTGCACCGGGCGCTGGCCGCTGAGGACCGCCAGGAGGCGCTCGGCGAACCAGTGGTGGGGGCGGACGCGTCGGGGGGTCCTGGCGCGTTGCGGTGGTACGGCTTCGGGCCTGCGCTGGTCGTGTCGTCCGGTGGGCCGGGTCCTGTTCGTGCTCATCGCTCATCGCCCCCGTGCTTCAGAGGCCCGGCCGAATACCGGGCGGTAACTTCTGCTGTGGATCTTCTACGGGGACGGCGGAGGCGGCCGCAAGCGCCGATGGGGCGCCGGGCGCGACTGGGAGGAATCACCTATCCGGGTGATGCACCCGGTGTCGTGCGGGGTGCGAGGAAGGCGTGGGGAGGGTGAGAGGCGGTTGCCGGGTGGACGGGGAGGCAGGGGTGCACGTAACCCCAAAGGGGGACGTCGCACGTATCCTGAGGGCGTTTCCGACTACGAAAGCGGCCAGCCATGCGCGTGTACGTCCCCCTGACGCTCCCCGGTCTCGCAGCGGCGCACAAGGCGGGCGAGATCGGTCCCGGTCCGCTGACCGCCTATGCGGTGACCCCCGGACTGCGCGAGTGGTACGTCTCCGACGACATCGAGGAGCTGGAGTACGCGGCGCTCAACCGGGCCGCCTCCGCCTCGCTGCGCCTGATCGCCGGGAACCCCGACGCGGTCCGCCGACGGGTCGTCGTCGCCGTCGACGTACCGGACGGCGCGGCCGTGGCCGACCCGGACCGCAGCCTCGACTCGTCGTCGCTCGGCGAGGTGCGGATCGCGTCCTCCGTGGCGCTCACCGAGGCCGCAGCCGTGCATGTCGACGCGGACGACGCGGAGAAGGACGTCACGGCTGCCGCCGCTGCGCTGGGCGCGGCGGATCTCGGTGACGACGACGCGCAGTTCACCGTCGACGGCGCCGAGGACCACGAGCTGCTCTGGTTCGGCATTCAGGAGATTCCGAATCTGATCGGATGAGATCGGATGTAGGGGGAGGGAAGCGGTGCGGGTGCTGCCTCCCCGCTGCCGGAGCGGGTGACCGAACGGGTGTCGGACCCGGCGGGTACTTTCTTATGCATGGGGACGCATGGGAAGCACCGCACGCATCTGGTCTGGGACTGGAACGGCACACTGCTCGACGACAACGCCGCGGTCGTCGGCGCGACGAACGCCGCGTTCGGTGAGGTCGGCCTGGAGCCGATCACGCTGGAGCAGTACCGCGAGATGTACTGCATCCCGATCCCCCGCTTCTACGAACGGCTGATGGGGCGGCTGCCCACGGAGGCCGAGTGGGAGCGGATGGACGGGATATTTCACCGGCACTACACCGAGCAGCGGGCCGCCTGCGGGCTCACCGAAGGTGCCGAGGAGCTTCTCGCACAGTGGCAGCTGACCGGGCGCAGCCAGTCCCTCCTGAGCATGTACGGACACGACCAGCTGGTCCCCGTGGTCCGGGGGTACGGCATCGAGCGGCACTTCGTACGGGTCGACGGTCGCACCGGGCCCTCCGGCGGCAGCAAGGCTCGGCACATGGAGCGGCACATCGCGGCGCTGGACGGGGTGTCCCCGGAGCACACGGTGGTCATCGGCGATGCGGTGGACGACGCCGTGGCCGCCGCCCATGTCGGTGCGAAGGCCGTGCTCTACACCGGCGGATCGCACAGCAGAGCCAGTCTGCAGGCGGCCGGGGTGCCGGTGGTCGACAGCCTCGCCGAGGCCGCGGACCTCGCCGAGCAGATGGCTGGATAGGGAGGGAAGGACGGGGGCTTGACCCCTCGAAAGCGAGGGGGCTTGGGCCCTCGTGAGTGCCGTCAGGTGGTTACCGGGGCCTTTGTGCGGAGCACCTTCAGGAATTCGCGCATCCACGCCGGGTGGTCCGGCCACGCGCGGGACGAGATCAGGGTGCCGTCGACCACCGCCTCATGGTCCTCGAAGGTGGCGCCCGCCGCCTGCATGTCGAGCTCCAGCGCGGGGTACGCGGTGACGTGCCGGCCGACCAGTGCGCCGACCGCCGCCGTCATCAGCGGTCCGTGGCAGATCTGGGCCACCGGCCGGTCCGAGTCGAAGAACGCCTTGAGGATCTTGCGCAGCTCGGCGTCGTTGCGCAGATACTCGGGGGCCCGGCCGCCCGGGACGACCAGGGCCACGTAATCTCCGGGGTCGACCTCGGAGAAGGCCAGGTCGGCGGGCCAGGTGTAGCCGGGCTTCTCGGTGTACGTGTCGAAGCCGGGCTCGAAGTCGTGGACCACGAAGCGGAGCGTCTTGCGGGCGGGGGCCGCGATATGGACGTCGTAGCCCTCCTCGCGCAGCCGCTGGTAGGGATAGAGGACTTCCAGGGACTCGGCGGCGTCGCCGGTGACGATCAGGATCTTCGGTGCCATGGCGGGGCTCCCACGGTTCGTCGGCCTGTTCCGTCTACCAGAGTGCGGCAATACGGGTCGGCGCGCTGTCCAGAGTGTCAAACTTCGGGGCCATCTTTTGTACACATACGGCTCGTGACGGTTACGGGGGCGGGCGAGATAGCCTGGACCCCGTGATCAGCGCGATACGCCTCGGGGGCAGCGAAGCCCCCGGCCTGAGCCCGGAGTGCCACAGCACCCGGGCCATCACTGATCCTCACAGCCCGGTCCGACTGCCAAAAATGGCCAATATGGTCCCGGGCATCTCTCATAGCGGCATAGCGTCGACTCAGACCGGAAACCCCGTGTCGTGGCGGTACGTCGTCTTTTACACCTACGTCACGCAACGGCGCGCGACAGGAGCCAGAGGACATGCAGACCAAGCTGGACGAAGCCAAGGCCGAGCTGCTCGCACGGGCCGCCAAGGTAGCTGACAACAGCCCGGGCGGTGGTGTCGGTGGCCCGGGCGGTACCCCCCGGGTACCTGTTTCGGCCACCGGGGCCGACGGCACCGGTGGCGACCAGGAGCGTCCCGGGCAGGACGTACTCCTCGCCTACCTCCAGCGCTACTACCTGCACACCGCTCCGGAGGACCTCGCGGGCCGCGACCCCGTCGACGTCTTCGGCGCCGCCTCCTCCCACTATCGGCTCGCGGAGACACGTCCGCAGGGCACGGCGAACGTCCGGGTGCACACCCCGACCGTCGAGGAGAACGGCTGGACGTGCAGCCACTCCGTCGTCGAGGTCGTCACCGACGACATGCCGTTCCTGGTCGACTCCGTCACCAATGAGCTGTCCCGGCAGGGGCGCGGCATCCATGTCGTGATCCACCCGCAGGTCGTCGTACGCCGCGACGTCACCGGCAAGCTCATCGAGGTCCTCGCCGAGGGCAACGGCATCGCGACGAGCCCGCAGGGCCGCAAGAACGCCAAGGGTGTCAAGGACGCCGGGACCGGGCTGCCGCACGACGCGCTCGTCGAATCCTGGATCCACGTCGAGATCGACCGCGAGACCGACCGCTCCGACCTCCAGCAGATCGCCACCGACCTGCTGCGGGTGCTGTCCGACGTACGGGAGACCGTCGAGGACTGGGACAAGATGCGCGACACCGCGCTGCGCATCGCCGACGACCTGCCCGGCGAACCGCTCGACGCCCTCGCCGACGAAGAGGTGAACGAGGCCAGGGAGCTGCTGCGCTGGCTCGCCGCCGACCACTTCACCTTCCTCGGCTACCGCGAGTACGAGCTGAAGGACTCCGACGCGCTGGCCGCCGTCCCCGGCACCGGCCTCGGCGTCCTGCGCTCCGACCCGCACCACAGCGTCGACGAGGCGCACCCCGTCAGCCCGTCCTTCGACCGGCTGCCCGCCGACGCCCGGGCCAAGGCCCGCGAGCACAAGCTCCTCGTCCTCACCAAGGCCAACAGCCGGGCGACCGTCCACCGCCCCAGCTACCTCGACTACGTCGGCGTGAAGAAGTTCGACGCCGACGGCAATGTCGTCGGTGAGCGCCGCTTCCTCGGACTGTTCTCGTCCGCCGCCTACACCGAGTCCGTGCGCCGGGTGCCCGTCATCCGCCGCAAGGTCGCCGAGGTGCTGGAGGGCGCGGGCTTCTCGCCCAACAGCCACGACGGCCGCGACCTGGTCCAGATCCTGGAGACGTACCCGCGCGACGAGCTCTTCCAGACGCCCGTCGACCAGCTGCGCTCCATCGTCACCTCCGTGCTGTACCTCCAGGAGCGCCGTCGGCTGCGGCTCTACCTGCGCCAGGACGAGTACGGGCGCTACTACTCCGCGCTCGTCTACCTGCCGCGCGACCGCTACACCACCGGTGTACGGCTCCGCCTGATCGACATCCTCAAGGAGGAACTGGGCGGCACCAGCGTCGACTTCACCGCCTGGAACACCGAGTCGATCCTCTCCCGGCTGCACTTCGTCGTCCGGGTCGCCCCCGGCACCGAGCTGCCCGACCTCACCGACGCCGAGGCCGACCGCATCGAGGCCCGGCTCGTCGAGGCCGCCCGCTCCTGGGCCGACGGCTTCCAGGAGGCGCTGGGCGCCGAGTGCGGCGAGGAGCGCGCCGCCGAGCTGCTGCGCCAGTACGGCCACTCGTTCCCCGAGGGCTACAAGGCCGACCACACGCCGCGCGCCGCCGTGGCCGACCTGGTTCACCTCGAAGCCCTCAAGAAGGACCAGAAGGACTTCGCCCTCAGCCTGTACGAGCCGGTCGGCGCCGGCCCCGGCGAGCGCCGCTTCAAGATCTACCGGACCGGCGAGCAGGTCTCCCTCTCCGCCGTGCTCCCGGCGCTCCAGCGGCTCGGTGTCGAGGTCGTCGACGAGCGTCCGTACGAGCTGCGCTGCGCGGACCGTACACACGCCTGGATCTACGACTTCGGTCTGCGGATGCCGCAGACCAACGGCAACGGCAACTACCTCGCCGACGATGCCCGCGACCGGTTCCAGGACGCCTTCGCCGCCGTGTGGACCGGTGCGGCCGAGAACGACGGCTTCAACTCGCTCGTGCTGGGCGCCGGTCTGAACTGGCGGCAGGCGATGGTGCTGCGCGCCTACGCGAAGTACCTGCGCCAGGCCGGGTCGACCTTCAGCCAGGACTACATGGAGAGCACTCTCCGCAACAACGTCCACACCACCCGGCTGCTGGTCTCGCTCTTCGAGGCGCGGATGTCGCCCGAGCGCCAGCGGGCCGGTACGGAGCTGACCGACGGGCTCCTGGAAGAGCTGGACGGGGCCCTGGACCAGGTCGCCTCGCTCGACGAGGACCGGATCCTGCGGTCCTTCCTCACCGTCATCAAGGCCACCCTGCGCACCAACTTCTTCCAGATGGCGGACGGCGGCACGCCGCACAGCTACGTCTCGATGAAGTTCGACCCGCAGTCCATCCCGGATCTGCCGGCGCCCCGCCCGGCGTTCGAGATCTGGGTCTACTCGCCGCGCGTCGAGGGCGTGCACCTGCGCTTCGGCAAGGTCGCCCGAGGCGGTCTGCGCTGGTCGGACCGGCGCGAGGACTTCCGTACGGAGATCCTCGGCCTGGTCAAGGCGCAGATGGTGAAGAACACCGTCATCGTGCCGGTCGGCGCCAAGGGCGGCTTCGTCGCCAAGCAGCTCCCGGACCCGGCCGCCGACCGTGACGCCTGGATGGCCGAGGGCATCGCCTCCTACCGCACCTTCGTCTCGGCGCTGCTCGACATCACCGACAACATGGTGGCCGGCGAGGTCGTGCCGCCCAGGGACGTCGTCCGTCACGACGAGGACGACACCTACCTGGTCGTCGCCGCAGACAAGGGCACCGCGAAGTTCTCCGACATCGCCAACGAGGTCGCCGTCTCGTACGGCTTCTGGCTCGGCGACGCGTTCGCCTCCGGCGGCTCCGCCGGTTACGACCACAAGGGCATGGGCATCACCGCCCGCGGCGCCTGGGAGTCCGTCGAACGGCACTTCCGCGAGCTCGGCCACGACACCCAGACCGAGGACTTCACCGTCGTCGGTGTCGGTGACATGTCGGGTGACGTGTTCGGCAACGGCATGCTGCTCTCCGAGCACATCCGGCTCGTCGCCGCCTTCGACCACCGGCACATCTTCATCGACCCGAACCCGGATGCCGCCACCTCGTACGCCGAGCGGCGCCGTCTCTTCGACCTGCCGCGCAGCTCCTGGGCCGACTACAACAAGGAACTGCTCTCCGCGGGCGGTGGCATCCATCCGCGCAGCGCCAAGTCCATCCCGGTCAACGCGCACATCCGTGAGGCGCTCGGCATCGAGTCGGGTGTCATGAAGATGACGCCCGCCGAGCTGATGCAGACCATCCTCAAGGCCCCCGTCGACCTGCTGTGGAACGGCGGCATCGGTACGTACATCAAGTCGTCCGCCGAATCGAACCCGGACGTCGGCGACAAGGCCAACGACGCGATCCGTGTCAACGGCCAGGACCTGCGGGCCAAGGTCGTCGGCGAGGGCGGCAACCTCGGTGCCACCCAGCTCGGCCGGATCGAGTTCGCCCGGGGCGGCGGCCGGATCAACACCGACGCGATCGACAACAGCGCCGGTGTGGACACCTCCGACCACGAGGTGAACATCAAGATCCTGCTCAACGGCCTGGTCCGGGACGGCGACATGACCGTCAAGCAGCGCAACAAGCTGCTCGCCGAGATGACCGATGAGATCGGCCGTCTGGTGCTGCGCAACAACTACGCACAGAACGTGGCGCTCTCCAACGCCACGGCCCAGTCGCCCTCCCTGCTCCACGCCCACCAGCGCTTCATGCGCCGGCTGGTCCGCGAGGGGGATCTCGACCGCGGGCTGGAGTTCCTGCCCAGCGACCGGCAGATCCGCGAACTGCTGAACGCCGGCAAGGGGCTCAGCCAGCCCGAGCTGGCCGTGCTGCTCGCGTACACGAAGATCACGGCGGCCCGGGAGCTGATCCGGACCAGCCTGCCGGACGACCCGCACCTGCAGAAGCTGCTGCACGCCTACTTCCCGCAGCAGCTGCGCGAGCAGTTCCCCGAGGCGGTCGACGGGCACGCGCTGCGTCGCGAGATCATCACCACGGTCCTGGTCAACGACACCGTGAACAGCGGTGGTTCGACCTTCCTGCACCGGCTGCGGGAAGAGACGGGCGCCTCGATCGAGGAGGTCGTGCGGGCGCAGTTCGCGGCCCGTGAGATCTTCGGCCTCGGCCAGGTGTGGGACGCCGTCGAGGCGCTCGACAACAAGGTCGCCGCCGATGTGCAGACCCGGATCCGGCTGCACTCGCGCCGGCTCGTCGAACGCGGTTCGCGCTGGCTGCTCGGCAACCGGCCGCAGCCGCTGGAGATCGCCGGGACGATCGACTTCTTCAAGGTGGGTGTCGAGCAGGTCTGGGCCGAGCTGCCCAAGATGCTGATGGGCGCCGACCTGGACTGGTACCAGTCGATCCTGGACGAGCTCACCGAGGCGGGTGTCCCGGGCGAGCTGGCCCAGCGGGTCGCCGGATTCTCCTCCGCCTTCCCGGCGCTGGACATCGTGGCGATCGCGGAGCGCACCGGCAAGGACCCGCTCTCCGTCGCCGAGGTGTACTACGACCTCGCGGACCGGCTGGGCATCACCCAGCTGATGGACCGGATCATCGAGCTGCCGCGGGCCGACCGCTGGCAGTCCATGGCCCGCGCTTCCATCCGCGAGGACCTGTACGCCGCGCACGCCGCGCTCACCGCGGATGTGCTGTCCGTGGGCAACGGGACCTCTACGCCGGAGGAGCGGTTCAAGGCGTGGGAGGAGAAGAACGCGGCGATCCTTACCCGGTCGCGGTCCACGCTTGAGGAGATTCAGGGGTCGGACTCGTTCGATCTGGCGAATCTGTCGGTGGCCATGCGGACGATGCGGACGTTGCTGCGTACGCACATGTAGGGAGTGGTGGGGGCGGGGTGGTCGCCGGGGGTGCCCGGCAACCACCCCGCCCTCAATCGCCGGACGGGCTTGAATGGGCAGCCCCGGGCCGTGGGGCTCAGGCTTTGTCCTCAAGCGCCGGACGGGCTGGATTTTTGGGCTCGGGCTGGATTTTGGGTTCGGGTTTTGGCTCGGGTGCTCGTCAGTACATGCGGGTCTCTGCCGCTGTGGACGGTGGGGGTGGTTGGCGGCGTTGCCAGTCCTGGGCCAGTTCGGTCGGGAAGCGGCGGCCGCTGCGGGACCCGATCACGCCCTCCACCAGCTGGAGTTCGTCCCCGCCGTGGTACTGCCGCTCGGCCGTGCCGAGCTTCTTCCACGGGCCCGGTCCGGACTTCCCGGCCGTCGAGCGCCATTGCGTGCCGTAAGTGCTGCTGTCGCGGACGTGGACGGTGCCGCCGGTCACCCGTAGTACGACATGGGCGCGGCTGAGGCCTGCGGGTGCGCTGTTTCGGGATCAGGTCGTGCAGGGCGATGCCACCCTCGCCCGGCGCCCTGCCCACCTTCACCTTCGAGCCGTCCTCCAGGGTGAACCGGGCCTTGAGTTCGCCCTCCACCAGCTTCAGCTGGACGGTCGCGGTGCGTGGGCCGTCGTCGAACAACGGCTGCCGGGCGCCGCCGACGCACTCACGGGTCCGCTCGCAGCGGTCCCGGTACGCCGTCCTGAATGTGCCCCCCTGAGCGGTATCCGGACAACCCAGTTGTGCGGCACGGGAGTTTATCGCCCCGACCGCCTCAACCGCTCCGCCCGGCCCGCCACCCGTCGCCCGCGCCGTTACTTCTTGCCGGTGAACTTCTCGTACGCGGCCACGACCTCGTCCGCCGGACCGTCCATCCGCAGCGTTCCCGCCTCCAGCCAGATCGCCCGGTCGCAGGTCTCGGTGATCGACTTGTTGCTGTGGCTGACCAGGAAGACCGTGCCGGCCTCCTCGCGCAGCTCCATGATCCGTTCCTTGCTGCGCCGCTGGAACCTGGCGTCGCCGGTGGACAGCGCCTCGTCGATCAGGAGGACGTCATGGCTCTTGGCGGCCGCGATCGAGAAGCGCAGCCGCGCGCCCATGCCGGAGGAGTACGTCCGCATCGGCAGGGTGATGAAGTCGCCCTTCTCGTTGATGCCGGAGAAGTCGACGATCCCCTGGTAGCGCTCGCGGATCTGGGCCCGCGTCATGCCCATCGCGAGCCCGCCGAGCACGACGTTGCGCTCGCCGGTCAGATCGCTCATCAGCGCCGCGTTCACCCCGAGCAGCGAGGGCTGGCCCTGGGTGTGCACCCGGCCCTTCGTCGCGGGCAGCAGACCGGCGATCGCCTTCAGCAGCGTCGACTTGCCCGAGCCGTTGGAACCGATCAGGCCGATGGCCTCGCCCTTGTACGCGGCGAAGCTCACCCCCTTCACGGCGTGCACCTCGCGCACCCCGGGGGACTGCCGGCGCGAGACGATCCGGCTGAGCGCCGAGGTGGCGCTGCCCTTTCCGGTACGGGCGCCATTGACCTTGTACGTGATGTGGACGTCGTCCACGACGACGGTCGGCACCCGCTCGTTGTTGTCAGCCACGTTGTCAGCCACGTCCGTACCGCTCCTCCGCCTGCCAGAAGTACACGAATCCGCCCGCGCCGCACACGATTGCCCAGCCCGCGGCGATCGCCCACACATGCGGCGGCAGATGGGACGCGTCGAAGCTGTCGATGAGCGCGAACCGCATCAGGTCGATGAAGACGGCGGCCGGATTGCACTCCAGCATCACCATCACGAGGTGCGGGACCCGGTTCCCCTTGAGCATCGTGTCCACGCTCCACATGACGCCCGAGGCGTACATCCAGGTGCGCAGGATGAATGGCATCAGCTGGGCGATGTCCGGCGTCCGGGCGGCCAGCCGCGCCACCACCATGGAGACACCGGTGTTGAACACGGCCTGCAGGAACAGCGCCGGAATCGCCAGCAGCCAGGAAGGCTTGGGGAACTGCCCGAACCCCACCAGGATCAGCACCAGCGCGGCCAGCGAGAACAGCAGCTGCTGGAGCTGCTGCAGGGCCAGTGCGATCGGCAGCGAGGCGCGCGGGAAGTGCAGGGCGCGGACGAGGCCGAGGTTGCCGCTGATCGCGCGGGTGCCCGCGGTGATCGAGCTGCTGGTGAAGGTCCAGATGAACACGCCGGTGACGAGGAACGGAACGAAGTCCTCGACGTTGCGCTTCGTGTTCAGCAGGACGCCGAAGATGAAGTAGTAGACCGTCGCGTTCAGCAGCGGGGTCATGATCTGCCAGATCTGGCCGAGCTTCGCCTGGCTGTACTGGGCGGTCAGCTTGGCGGTGGCGAACGCCGTGATGAAGTGCCGCCGCCCCCACAGCTGCCGGATGTACGCGCCCAGTGAGGGCCGGGCCCCGCTCATGGTCAGTCCGTGCCGGGCGGCGAGCGCGGCGAGCTCACCCGGTGCGTACACCGGGAGGGGCGTACCGGCAGGGGTGTCGGCCGGGGCCGCTGGGGTTGTTGTCTGGCTCACCACGATCGCTTTCGACGGGAGGGCAGGAACACGGTGACGGACGGGACGGAACCGTATCGTCGTAACGCCGAGAGTAGGGCGCATCCACGTCGCAACGCAACCGTTTCGTCGTTACGGACTATGATTCGCCCATGACCACCGACCCGGGAACCCGCCGCCGTGTCCCCGCCGGAGCCGCTGTGCTGCGCGAGGACGTCACCGATGCGATTCGCAGCGCCGTCTTCGACGAGCTGGCCGCGGTGGGCTTCGCCCGGATGTCGATCGAGGGCATCGCCCGGCGCGCGGGCGTCGGCAAGACCGCCGTCTACCGCCGCTGGAAGTCCAAGCTGGCCCTGGTCCTCGACCTGGTCTCCGCCGTCGCCGTCCAGGGCATGCCGGCTCCGGCGACCGGTTCGCTGTACGGGGATGTCCGCGCCGTACTGGAACTCGCCTCCTACGCCCTGCGCCACCCTGTCGCCTCGCAGGTCATCCCGGACCTGCTGGTCGAGGCGGCCCGCAGTCCGGAGATCTTCGACCCGATCAAGGCCGCCCTGCTGGACCCGCATCAGGGCATCGCCGCCGTCGTCGTACGGGACGCCGTGGCGCGCGGCGAGCTGCCCGGGGACAGCGACCCGGACCGGGCCCTGGACCTGATCGTCGGCCCGCTCTACTGGCGGCTCGCCGTCGTCCGCACCCCGCTGCCCAAGGGCTACCTCGACGACCTGGCGGCATCCGCCGTCGCCGCACTCAAGAACTGATCCGGGTACTACCCCTCCGCCAGCAGCCGGTCCGCGACCCGCGCCGCCGCCCCGCCGTCGTCCAGGTCGCAGAAGTCCCGGCGGAAACTCTCGTACGTCTCCGCGTGCCGGGCCGCCGACGCGCTCAGGGCGCCGGCATCGCGCAGGACCCCGGCGATCTCGTCCGTGCCGACGAGCAGCGGCCCCGGCGCCCGGGTCTCGAAGTCCAGACAGAAACCGCGCACCGTGTCGCGGTAGTGCTCCAGATCGTAGGTGTGGAAGAGCATCGGGCGGCCCGTGTGCGCGTAGTCGAACATCAGCCCCGCATAGTCCGTGACCAGCACATCGGCGATCAGCAGCAGTTCCGCCGTGTCCGGGTGCGCCGACACATCGCGTACGCCGTGGCCCTCGGGCACGCTCCCGGTCACCCGCGGATGGCGCCGTACCAGCACGGTGTGGCCGTCGCCGAGGGACCGCGCCAGGGCTGCCAGGTCGAGCGCCGGATCCCAGCGGTAGCGGGGCCGCTCGCCGCCGGTGCCGGCCGGGTGGGCCAGCTGGTCACGGTAGGTCGGCGCGTACAGCACGACCCGGCGGCCGTCCGGGATGCCGAGCCTGCGCCGTACCCGCTCGGCGGTCTTGGCCCGGTCGGCCGAGAAGAGCAGATCGTTGGCCGGGGAACCCGCCTCCAATACCTCGCCGCCGTAGCCGAGTGCGTGGCGCAGCAGCGGGGTGGAGTGGCGGCTGGGGGAGACCAGGACGGACCATTGCGCGGCCCGGTGCGGCAGCGAGGCGAGTTGGTGGTGGTCGGCGTACAGGGTGCCGCCCAGATCCGTGCCGAAGCGGCCGAGCGGGGTGCCGTGCCAGGTCTGCATGACGGTCTGGCCGGGGCGCCGCTCGAACCACTCGGGCAGCTGGTCGGCGGTGACGATCCGACGGGACCGCGCCAGCGCCTCGTACCAGGCGGCACTGTGTTCGATGACGGGGACGGCGGCGGTCGGGACGTGCCCGTGGAGCCCGTCGGTGACCCAGAGGTGCTCCGACTCCACGCCCCGGCGCAGGAGTTCGGCGTGGACGGCGCGCGGTGAGTCGCCGCCGGTGTAGAGGACGGCGTCCCGCAGCGGCAGCGCGCGCCGGGACGGATAGTGCCTGCCGCGCAGTTCGGCCCGGCGGTACGCGCCCCGCTCGTCGACCGCGAGTACCGGCCCGGCCTGCACGGTCAGCCGGTCGCCGGACCGGCGGTCCAGGGCGAACTCCCGGCCGGGCGCGGGGGCCGTGGTGTCCGCCCCCGCGCGGCGGAGCGGCAGACGGGCGGTGAGTGCGGTCAGCACACGGACCGGCCGGCCGCCCAGATACGCGTCCCAGCGGCCCTCGTGCAGCCCGGCGGCCACCGAGGGTGCGAGGAACGCGGTGAAGCGGCGCCCTTCGTAAGCCCCCGCGTCAGCCCCTTCGGGCGCCCCTGCGTGTGCTTCCCCGTACGTTGCCGCGCGCGGCTCCTCGTGTGTGACGGGGACCGTCACCGTCTCGCGCAGTGCCTCGTGCCGCAGTACGAGGTGGGCCGGGCCTTCGTCCTGCCGTACGCCCGTCCCGGCGCCGGTCACCCCTTCCACCCGCAGCGCGCCGTCCGATGTCCACGCCGCCCCGTCCACGAACGGCTGCCCGCTCAGGTCCAGCACCAGCTCGCCCGCCGCATCGGCCACGACCGGCGGCGCCGCCTCCGGGGCCGCGGCCAGCGGCACCCTCGACCCGTCCGCCAGCACCAGCCGCGCCCGCCACCGCCCGCCCGGCTCCGGCTCGACCTCGCGGGGCGCCCGGTGCGGTGCCTGTGGTGCGGCCGCCATCCCGGCGAGGTCGGCGAGCGGAATCCGTACCGTGAAACGGTCGTCCGCCCGGCACTCGACCGGGTGGCCGAACTCCTGGTCCGCCACCCCTTCGCAGGTCAGCACCAGGGCCTTCGGCCGGGCGCCCCCGTACAGCCGCCCGGTCAACTCCAGCTCCTCGCCGATGCGACGGTCCTCGCACCGGGCCGGCAACTGCGCCAGGGTCAGCCTCAGTCGCCCGTCCAGGTAGTCGAGCACCGCCCGCCGCCCGTCGCCCAGGTCATGGACGAGCGGCTGTACGGCCCCCGCCTCCACGGCGCGCACAGCCACCCGGCGGACCGTGCCATGAGCGGCCACCATCATGCCCACCAGCCAGCCGCCGGGCCGCAGCCGACGCGGGTCGAGAGTCAGCTCGAAGCCCGAGTGGTCATAACTGTGCAACTGCTGACCGGAGTTGATGGTCGCATCGGGCGCGGGCACATTCCGTACCGGCACCGTCCGCAGATGCTGGCCGCGGGTCGCGCGCACCATGCCCACCTTCAGCGAGTGGCGCGGCGCCGCGGTCGGCAGATTGCGGATGTACGCGTAACCGCGCAGCAGCAGTTTCCCGTCGTCGCTCCATTGAGCCTCCAACAGCCGTGCCACGGCCGGGAGATCGGTACGGGCGAGGCGGGTGGTGTCCGGGATGCCGGGGAAACCGGCCTGCCGCCGCCCCGGTACGCCGCCGACCGTGAACGTTCCGGCGCCGTTGGCCCGTTCGAAGGCGAGTACGGCCAGCAGTTCCGCAAGCCTGCGCTCCTTCACCAGCTGCCACTTGATCCGCAGCTCCACCGGCAGCTCATGGGCCACGGCCCGGCCCGACCTGGCCGCCCCGTCCATCCGCTCCATCCGGTCCAGGAACGCCCCCGCGTCCGCCATGAACGCGTCCCGGTACTCGGGCCCGCCCATCGCGAGCCCCTCCAGGAAGTACACGAAGTCGTCGCGCAGGCACGAGAGGTCGTAGCGGCGCCGCGCACCGCCGTTCGCCACCCCGCTCCGGCCCGCCAGGAACGCGCTGACCTGCTCGCATGCCGAGATCCGGTCCCGTACGCCCTGCACATCCGTACGCCGTCGGGTGATCGACCCCTCCCGCACCCGCCAGTAGTAGACATGCTTGTGCAGCACATCGACCGAGCCCGCGAGGAAGTGCGCCGGGATCATCACCGGGGTGTCCTCGTAGAGCTTCCCCTCCGGGAAGGCGAAGGCGTGCCGGTCCCAGAAGGAGCGCCGGAACACCTTGTTCCAGGCGACCCGGTCGGCGAGCAGCCGCGGATCGCGGCTGATGTGGGTGCGGGCCCGGGTGGCGGTCAGCCAGCGGTACTGCCAGGCCTGCTGGCGCCCCTGCTCGTTCAGTCGCCACACATTGCCGGTGGCGAGGTCGGAGCCGGTCGACTCCAGTGAGGCCAGCATCCGCTCAAAGGCGTCATGGACGACGATGTCGTCGCTGTCGACGAACGCCAGATACGGCACGTCCGCCGTGGTGTGCCGCACGCCCGTGTTGCGGGCCGCGCTCAGCCCCGCGTTGCGCTGGTGGACATAGCGGAAGCGGCGGTCGCGGGCGGCGAACGCCTTGGCGACGGCCGTGCTGCCGTCCGTCGAACCGTCGTCGACGAGGACCACCTCGATGTCGGCGACCGACTGTTCGGCCACTGACCGCAGGCAGTCCTCCAGATAGTCCTCGACGTTGTGGACCGGGACGACGACACTGAGGCGCGGCTTCATGCCTGGTCAACCGGGGCGGACGTCCCTGGTCACCGGCACTGCCCCGAACGGGTGAACAAGCGATTCGGTGCGCGGTGGGTGCGCGATTACGCTCGGCTGCCATGCTCCTCAGTGTTGTCGTGCCCGTCCACCGCGTTCAGGGATATCTCAGGGCGAACCTGGAGTCCGTGCTCGGCCAGGGCCCCGGTGAACTGGAGCTTCTCGTCGTCGACGACGGGTCGCGGGACGGCAGCGCCGAGATCGCCGCCGAGTTCGCGGCGCGCGACCCGAGGGTCAGGGTGCTCACCCTCCCCGGGCATTGCGGGGCGGGTCCGGCCCGCAACGCCGGTGTGGCCGAGGCGCGCGGCCGGTATCTGCTCTTCCTCGACGGTGACGATCTGCTGAGACCGGGCGCCCTGGAAGCGATCACCGGCCGGCTGGCCGCGAGCGAACCGGACGTGCTGCTCCTCGGACACGACCGCATCGACTGGTGGGGCGACGTCTCGGCCCCGGCGTCCGTGACCTCGGCCCCGGAGCCCGTGATCCCGGTCCCGGCGTCCGTGATCCCGGTCCCGGCGTCCGTGTTCCCGGACCCGGAGCCCGTGTTCCCGGCCCCGGATCCGGCGATCCCGGACACGAGGTCCGAGGTCCCGGCCCCGGCCCCAGAGCCCTCGGCTCCGGCCTCGGCCTTGGGCCTCCCGGTTCCGGCCTCGGCCTTGGGCCTCCCGGTTCCGGCCTCGGCCTTGGGCCTCCCGGTTCCGGCCTCGGCCTTGGGCCTCCCGGTTCCGGCCTCGGCCCCTTCGGCTCCGGCCCCGGTCCCCGAGCCCTCGGCTCCGGCCTCGGCCTCCGGTCCCTGGGCCCCGGAGCCTGGGCTCTCGGCCCCGGAGCCCAGGCCCCTGGCCCCGGCCTCCGGCCCCCCGGGCCCTGTTCCCGCCGCCTCCGTCGCCGACGGCTTCTCCACCGCCACCCCGCGCCTCTTCCGCCGCGCCTTCTGGACCGCGTACGGCCTCCACTTCACCGACGGCCCGTACGAGGACGTCCTCCCCGTCCACCGCGCCACCCTCCTCGCCACCGACGCCGGCACGCTCGACACCCTCGACCGGATCTGTGTCCGCCGCCGAATCCGCCGCTCCGGCACCTTCGCCACCACCCCGGGACGCCACCACTTCGCGATCCTCGACGCATACGAACGGCTGCTCGCCGAGACCGACAACGACCCACGGATTCAGGCGGCGCGCACCCGCCACCTGCGCGCCGTCCTCGCCGACCCCGGCCGGACCGCCCCCGAGGACCGCGCCGCCTTCCACCGCGCCGCCGCCCTCCCCGGCAGCTACGCCGTCCACCGCGCCCAGGAAGCCGCCCGCGCCGGCCGCACCCGCACCCGGGCCGCCCTGCGCCGCCGCAAGAAGACGCTCCGGGCCCGCGTCATGCGCGCCGCCTACCGCACCGACCTGCACCGCCCCCTGGACCCGAACCTCGCGGTGTACGGCTCCTATTGGAACCGGGGCGTCGCCTGCAACCCGGCCGCGATCCATGCCAAGGCCCTCGAACTCGCCCCGCACATCCGGGGCGTCTGGGCCGTCTCCTCCCGTCACCGCGACCTCATGCCGCCCGGAATCCCGTACGTCATCGAGGGCTCCCGCGCCTACTGGCGGGCGATGGCCACCGCCACGTACCTGATCAACAACTCCAGCTTCCCCGGCGGCTTCACCAAACGCCCCGGCCAGCGCTATCTCCAGACCCACCACGGCACCCCGCTGAAGACCATGGGCCTGGACCAGCGCGCCTACCCGGCCCTCACCAACGGCATCAGCTTCGAGAAGATCGTCGCCCACGCCGACCAGTGGGACTTCTCCCTCTCCGCCAACCCGCACACCACCGAGATCTGGGACCGGGTCTACCCGTCCGGATACGAGCATCTGAACCTCGGCTACCCGCGCAACGACATCTTCTTCACCGCCACCCCCGAGCAGACCGCCGGGATCCGGCAGCGTCTCTCCCTCTCCCCGGACCGGACGGTGCTGCTGTACGCGCCCACCCACCGCGACTACCGCAAGGGCTTCGTCCCCCACCTCGACCTGGAACGACTGGCCCACGAACTCGGGCCGGATTACGTGGTGCTGGTCCGCGCGCACTACTTCTACGGCCGCTCGGCGCAGCTGGACAGTGCCCAGGTGGTGGACGTGACGGGGTATCCGTCCGTCGAGGAACTCTGTCTGGTCTCCGACGCGTTGATCACCGACTACTCGTCGCTGATGTTCGACTACGCCTGCCTGGACCGCCCGATCATCAGCCACGCCCCGGACTGGGCCGCCTACCGGGCCTCGCGCGGCACCTACTTCGATCTGCTCTCCGGACTCCCCGGCGACACCCCGGGCGCCGTCGCCACCACAGAGGATGAACTGCTGGAACTGTTCAGGACGGGCGATTGGCGCTCGGCGCGGACAGCGGAGCTGCGGACGGCGTTCCGGGAGCGCTTCTGCCCGTACGACGACGGGCACGCGGCCGAGCGCGTGGTGCGACGGCTGTTCCTGAGCGACGGAGAGTAAGCGCGGCGCAGCCGATGTCACCCGTTCGGGAGAGACCGCAACCGGTGACCCCCGGCCCTTCACGGGGTTGAGCCATACGGACAACCAGGCCCCCGATGAACGGACGTGCTCAACATGCCGCCACGGCTCAGTGTCGTCGTACCCGTCCACAACGTGGAGCTCTATCTGACGGACTGCCTGAAGTCCCTCGCGGAGCAGACCATGACCGACCTGGAGGTGGTGATGGTCGACGACGGGTCCACTGACAACAGCGCGGCCCTGGCCGCCGAGTTCGCCGCACAGGACGGCCGGTTCCGGCTGGTGAGCCAGGAGAACGGCGGACTCGGGCACGCCCGCAACACCGGGGTCCGCAACTGCGACCCGGGCGCCCGCCATCTCGCCTTCGTCGACAGCGACGACGTGCTCCCGCCCCGCGCGTACGAACTCCTCGTCGGTGCCCTGGACGAGACCGGCTCGGACATCGCGTCCGGCAATGTGCTGCGGCTGCGGGCCTCCGGAAAGCTCCAGCAGTCCCCCAACTTCCGCAAGCCCATGGCGACGACCCGGCTGCGCACGCACATCTCCCGTGACTGGGACCTCGCAGCCGACCGGATCGCCTGCAACAAGGTCTTCCGCCGGACCTTCTGGGACGAGCACGCCTTCGCCTTCCCGGTCGGCGCCCTCTACGAGGACATCCCCGTCGTCCTGCCCGCCCACTTCCTGGCCCGCTCCGTCGACGTACTGAAGGACGCCGTCTACCACTGGCGCGACCGGGCCGGTTCGATCACCACCCGTCGCGCCGTCGTCCGCGGCGTACAGGACAGGGCCTCGCACGTGCTGGGCGTCTCCACCTTCCTCGACGAGCACCGCGGCGCCGCCGACAAACGGCAGTACGAAGCGCACGTCCTCGCCAACGACCTCTGGTACTTCATGGAGGCGCTGCCCGACGGCGACGAGGAGTACCGGCGCGCCTTCCTCACGTACGCCAACGAGTTCACCGACCAGGTCGACCCGGCCGTCCTCGACGCGCTCCCGCTGCGGCTGCGCCTGATGTGGCACCTCGTACGCGAACGGCGGACCGACGAACTGCTGGCCCTGCTCGCCTTCGACAAGGCCGAGCCGGGAGCGTTCGCGGTACGGGGCGTGCGCCGCCGCAGCGCCTCCTTCCCGGCGCTCACCCGGCCGGTGCCGCGCCCGGTGCTGCGGGTCACCGACCGGGACCTGCCGCTCACCGCCCGGCTGCGGGATGCCCACTGGCAGGGCGGCAAGCTGCACCTCAAGGGGTACGCGTACATCCGGAACCTGCCCGCCGCCACGCGCGGCAGCGAGTTCCGGGCCGGCTGGCTGCGGGCGGGGCGACGGCATGTGGTGCCGCTCCGGCTGCGTACGGTCGCCGAACCCGAGGCCACCGCCCGGTCCCGGCAGAGCCTGCACGACTACGGCCGGTCCGGCTTCGAGACCGTCATCGACCCGGCCAGGCTGCGCATCCACGCGGGCGGCAGCCTCGAACGGCTCACCTGGCGCCTGGAGATCGGCATCGCCGGGCACGGCATGCTGCGCCGCTCCGACCTCTCGACGGACGAGGCGGCGGCACCGCCGCCCGTGCACCGGCCCGACGGCGACCACCGGATCGTGCCCGCCTTCGAGAGCGGCAGGCTCGTGCTGCACGCCGAGCGGATCGACGCCCGCTTCGAGACGCACCGCGCGGGCGACACGGGCGACGGCGCCGGCACCGTGGTGATCGACGGCATGATCCGCGACCGCTTCGGCAGGGGACCGCTGCGCCTCGCACTCACCCACCGGGCCTCCGGCACCTCCTTCGACTGCCCGGTGACCGTGCACGAAGGGGCCGTGCCCTCGGCGGCGGGATGGCGGCGCTTCACCGCCGATGTCCCGCTCGGCGCCTTCGCCGACGCCCGGCAGGGAGCGGGGATGGGGGCGGCGCCCGCGCAGCTGCCGTACAGCCTGCATCTCGTCGGCCCGGACGGGCGCAGGACACCGATCGATGTGCCGGGGCCCGTACTGCCGGGCCGCTACCCGCTGGGCGGGGACGGCGACGAGCGGCGCGAACTCGGTCTCACCGCAAGCGCGCGGGGCAATCTGCTGATCAGCGACCGCACCGTACAGCCCGCCGTCGACCTGGCGACCTGGACGGAGGACGGACAGCTCCTCCTGCAAGGCGCCTTCCCCGACGACCCGGAACGGCCCGTCGAGCTGGTGGCCCGGCACAGTGGGCACGGCGAGGAGGCCGTCTTCCCCCTCACCTCCTCCGGGGCCTCCGGGGCGCGGCGGTTCAGGGCCGTACTCCGGCCGGACGCCGTCGAGGGGCCCGGCGGGAAACTGCCGCTGGGCCAGGGGCACTGGTACCTCTTCCTCCGCGAGAAGGGTGCGAGGGACGACGCGCACGACGCCCCGCTGCGCATCCCGGCCGCCGCCCACCGCACCCTGCCCGCCGCCCGCACCCTCGCAGGCCGGAAATACCTCATCGAACGGCGCTTCCACGACCAGCTGCTGATCAACTGCGCATCGGTGCTCACCGCCGCGGAACGCGGTGCACGCGGCAAGCGGCTGCTGCGCGAGGCGTACCGGGGCCTGCGCATGGCGCCCCTGCGCGACACCGTGCTGTACAGCAGCTTCGACGGCCGCCAGTACTCCGACTCGCCGCGCGCGATCCATGAGGAAGTGGCCAGGCGGGGCGCCGAGTTGGAGCATCTGTGGGTGGTGCGCGACCAGCAGGCCCGTATCCCGGCGGGCGCCACGGCCGTCGAGCACGGCTGTGCCGCCTGGCACGAGGCGCTGGCCCGCAGCCGTCATATCGTCACCAACACCCAGCTGCCGGAGTGGTTCGAGCGGCGCGAGGGCCAGTGCGTCGTCCAGACCTGGCACGGCACCCCGCTCAAGCGCATCGGCCTCGACCTCGCGGGCACCGACCGGGCCAACGCCGCCTATATCGCCACCATCGAGCAGCGCGCCCGCCAGTGGAGCGTCCTGGTCTCCCCGAACCGCTTCTCCACCCCCGTCCTGCGGCGCTCGTTCGGCTACCGGGGCGAGGTCCTTGAGTGCGGCTATCCCCGCAACGACCTGTTCCACGCCTCGGACCGGACCAAGGTCACCGCGGCGGTACGGGAGCGGCTCGGCATCCCCGAGGGCAAGCGGGTCGTGCTGTACGCGCCGACCTGGCGCGAGGACCGGCCACAGGGCGGCGGCCGCTACGCCCTCGACCTGCAGCTCGACCTGGCCGCCGCAGAACACGAACTCGGCGCGGACACCGTCCTGTTGGTGCGCCGCCACTATCTGGTCACCGACCGCCTCCCGGACAGCGGCAGCGGCTTCGTCCGTGACGTCTCGCGCTACGGGGACGTCGGCGAGCTGATGCTGATCAGCGACGTACTGGTCACCGACTACTCCTCTCTGATGTTCGACTTCGCCCAGACCGGCCGCCCGATGCTCTTCCACACCTACGACCTGGCGCACTACCGCGACACCCTGCGCGGCTTCAGCTTCGACTTCGAGGCCCGCGCCCCCGGCCCCCTGATCCCCGGCTCCGCCGGACTCGTCGAGGCGCTGCGCGACCCGGAGCGGGCCACCAGGGGACACGCGCAGGCGTACGAGGCATTTCTCCGGGACTTCTGCGACCTGGACGACGGACACGCGGCGGCGGGGGTGGTCGACCGGATGCTCCAAGCCTCGTCCAGCCTTGACCGTTCCTGACCGGCCGGCCCCCGCTCCGCGCAGCCCGGCCGGTCCCGGCACCGGTACCGGCCGGGCAGGGGTTCCGGGGCCACCACGTTCCAGCTGAACCGTTCGAGTGATTCAGGGATTCGGACGTTTGCGCAGATACGCAGGGCATTGAAGTCGCGATCCATATAAGTGTGGTCATCGGTGCGCTGCTCAA
This sequence comes from Streptomyces sp. NPDC048473, assembly GCF_043200155.1. Classification (NCBI taxonomy): domain Bacteria; kingdom Bacillati; phylum Actinomycetota; class Actinomycetes; order Kitasatosporales; family Streptomycetaceae; genus Streptomyces; species Streptomyces sp. NPDC048473. The sequence continues at coordinate 405,421 of NZ_JBICXE010000003.1, read as the reverse complement.
CGTCATCGGGTTGCTACGTTCTGTATTCATGGGTATCCGAATGCGATGCGAAACCTGGGATGTGCGACGGGCGAGAGCGGTGGTGCTCATTGCTGCGGCCGCCGGTCTCCTCACCCGAATGCTGATCGCGGCGAACATGCCGGGCCCGGCCGACGTGCGAATCTTCCAAGGTTTCGCAAAGGCCGTCGTACGTTACGGACCCATTCGGATTTACGAACAGTCGCTGCCGGGGCTGCCCGTCTACAACCATCCGCCCCTGGCCGGCTGGATGCTCCTCGGTCTGAATGAACTCTCCGAGCTCGGAATTCCGTTCGGAACGCTGATCAGATCACCTGCCTCGATCGCCGACTTCTTCTGTGCACTCCTCGTGTTCGAAATCGTGCGCCGGCGCGGCTCCGTCGGCACGGCGGTCGCCTGCGGGGTGGGCGTGGCCGTCAGCCCCGTACTGATCGCCACCTCCGGCTATCACGGCAACACCGACGCGGTCGCCATCACGTTCGCCCTGGCCGCCGCCCATCTGCTCGTGGACCGGAAGTCCCCGCTGGCCGCCGGGGTGAGCACCGCGCTCTCGATCAGCGTCAAGTTCATCCCGGTGGTGGCGATCCCGGCGCTGTTCGTCGTCGCGCTGCGGGCGGGCCGGCCGGTACTCATCCGCTTCACCGCCGGATTCGCCGCCCTGGTCGCCCTCATCTGGACACCGGTCCTGGTGACCGTGCCGCAGAACCTCATGGAGAACGTCCTGGAGTACGCGGGCGGCAGCTACCGGCTCTGGGGCCTCGTCCGGTTCGCCGATGTGCTCGGCCTGCCGCAGTCCTTCATCACCTTCATCCAGGGCGATGGCCACTTCCTTTTCGTGCTGGTCTGCGCGACGGCCGGGGTCTGGCTCGCCTGGCTGCGGCCCGCGCAACTGCCCGGTGTCGTCGCCGTCACGATGGGCCTCCTGCTGCTGCTCTCCACCGCGTCCGCCCTGCAGTACCTGACCTGGGCGGCCGCCGGGCTGTTCGTCATCGGGTTCTGGGAAGGCGCCGCGTACAGCTGTCTGCTCGGCCTGACGGCGGTCCTCGGCTACCAGGGGCGCTCCGCCGTGCACTGGAGCGAAACGGTGCTGCACCTCGGCGAGGCCGGCTGGTTCGTCCTTGCCGCAGGTCTCGTCAGCGGAATCCGCAAGATCCTCGCCGCGCCGCCGGCCGTCCCCCCGCAATCCTCCGCCGCGCGGACCTCGGTCCCGGCGTCCTGCACCTCGCAGCCCACCGGTTCCGCCGTCAACTGACCGTCCCTCCCAAGCACCGAGCACCGAGCACAACTGGAGAACGCCCCGTGAAGGAAAGCCCGAGTCCCAGGATCGGCATCCTGGTGGTCGCGTACAACGCCGAGACGACGCTGGAGAGGACCCTCGACCGTATTCCGGAGGACTTCCGGTCCAAGGTCGCCGAGGTCCTCATTCTCGACGACGCGAGCCATGACGCGACCTTCACCGCAGGCTGCCGCTGGTCACAGACGGAGGGAATGCCGCGGACCGTGGTGATGCGGCACACCAAGAATCTCGGATACGGCGGAAACCAGAAGGCCGGATACGCGCTGGCTGCCGAGCACGGACTCGACATCATTGTGCTGCTGCACGGCGACGGACAGTACGCCCCCGAATTCCTGCCCGACATGGTCGCACCGATCGAACGCGGCGAATGCGAGGCCGTGTTCGGATCGCGGATGATGAAATCCGGGTCCGCCCTCAAGGGTGGCATGCCGATGTACAAATGGCTCGGCAACCGCATTCTCACCCGCGTGGAGAACACCCTTCTCGGCTCGCAGCTCACCGAATTCCACTCCGGGTACCGCGCCTACAGTGTCGCGGCACTCAAGAAGCTGCCGATCCACCGGAACACCGATGCGTTCGACTTCGACACCCAGATCATCGTCCAGCTGCTCAACGAAGGAATGCGGATCAAGGAGATCCCCGTCCCCACCTACTACGGCGACGAGATCTGCTACGTCAACGGCATGAAGTACGCGAAGGACGTCGTCAAGGACGTCCTCGAATACCGGCTCGCCGTCAAGGGGTTCGGCACCTGCGCCTGGATCCCCAAGCCCGTCGAGTACGCGTTCAAGGAGGGCGACGGTTCCTCGCACGCCGTCATCCTGGAGAAGATGCGCAGCCTCCCGCCCGGCCGGGTCCTCGATCTCGGCTGCTCCGGCGGCCTGTTCGCACAGCGCCTCGAAGCACTCGGCCACGAAGTGACGGGCGTGGACTACGTCGAGGTCCCCGGCGTACGCGAGAAATGCACCCACTTCCACCTCGCCAACCTGGAGGAGGGGCTGCCCGTGGAGATCGGCGCCGACTACGACTACGTCGTCGCCGGCGATGTCATCGAGCACCTCTCCCGCCCCGAGCATGTGCTCGCCGAGGTCGCCACCGTGCTGCGGCCCGGCGGCCAGGTGCTGCTCTCCGTACCGAACTTCAGCCACTGGTACTCACGGATGCGGGTCGCGCTCGGAGTCTTCGACTACGACCGGCGCGGCATCCTCGACGAAACGCATCTGCGTTTCTTCACCCGGGCCAGCCTGCGCCGCACGGTCAGGAACGCGGGCTACGACGTCCTCCACATCGCCTCCACCGGGGCCCCGTTCTGGGCGCTGCTCGGCGGTGGACCGCTTCCGGCGGTCCTCGGCGGGGTGTCGAAGCTGCTCACCCGGATCCGGCCGACGCTGTTCGGCTATCAGCACGTCGCACTGCTCACCCCGCATGCGGCCGAGACGATCATCGCTGGAGAGCACGTCGATGTACAGGACATCCTCAACCGGCAGTACGCCCTTGCCGACCGGGTCGGCGTCTGAGGCCGCCGTCCCCCGTCCCATTCCCGCCCCGACGCCCGAAACCCCGGTCGCCGCAGTCAGGAGCAAGACCTTGACCCTCCCCAGTCTGATGCTGCTGCTGTTCGCCGTGTTCTCGTCGGCGGGCGGCCAGATCATGCTCAAGCACGGGATGAAGGGCGCCGCGGCGGCCGCCGCGCAGGGCGGCGGGTCCGTCGCCCTGCGCGCCGCGACCAGCCCCTGGGTCGTCCTCGGCCTGGTGGTCTTCGCGGTCTCCGCCCTCGCCTGGATGACCACCCTGGCCAAGGTGCCGCTGTCCATCGCCTACCCGTTCAACGCCCTCGGGTACCTGCTGATCGTGCTGGCCGGGGCGACCGTGCTGCACGAGCGGACCTCGATGTGGACCTGGGGCGGCTCGCTGCTCGTGGTCGTCGGCCTCTTCACGGTGATGGCGGGCCAGCAACGCTGAGAGGATTCAAGCCCGTCCGGCGATTGAGGACACGCCGCCGCCGGACGGGCCCGGCATCGCACGCTCCCCCAGCAGTACCTGCCGCACCACCCGCTCCGCGGCCCGCCCGTCGTCGTACGGACAGAACCGGGCCCGGAACGCGGCCCGCAGCGCCTCGTTCGCCGGGCTGTGCCAGCTGCCGTCGAGGAAGATCCGGGCCAGGTCCTCCGTATCGGTGGAGACCGCCCCCGGGGTGTCGCCGGGCTTCCCGGAGAGCAGATCGAAGCAGACTCCCCGGACCGTGCGGTACGTCTCCCAGTCGGGGGCGTGCACCACGATCGGGCGGTCCAGATGGGCGTAGTCGAACATCACCGACGAATAGTCCGTCACCAGCGCGTCCGCCGCCAGGCACAGCTCCTCGATCCGCGGATGGTCGCAGACATCGACGAGCGAAGGGTGCTCCGGCAGCCCGGCACCCTCGTAGAAGTAGTGGGCGCGGACCATCACCACGGTGTCCGGGCCGAGCGCCTCGCAGAGCCGGACCAGATCGAGCCGGCTGGTGAACGCCGCCTCGTAGTCGCGGTGCGTCGGCGCGTACAGGATGGCGCGCCGGCCGGGCCGGATGCCGAGACCCTCGCGGATCTCCGCGATCCGCTCGTCCGTCGCCGTCGCGAAGACGTCATTGCGGGGATAGCCCGATTCGAGGGACCGTGCGGCACCCGGATAGGCGCGGGCCCACACCTCGGTGGAGTGCGGATTGGCGGAGACGCTCCAGTCCCACCGGTCGACGCGCTGGAGCAGCCGGTCGAAGTTCAGCCCCTGGGCCGCCGCCGGATAGTCCTGCTGGTCGAGCCCCATGATCTTCAGCGGAGTGCCGTGATGGGTCATCACATGGATCTGGCCGGGGCGCTTGACCAGATGGTCGGGGAAGTTGACGTTGTTGAAGAAGTACGTGGCCCGGGCCAGCACCTGCCAGTAGCGGCGGGTTCCCGGCACCATGTGGTCGATGTCCTCGGGCACCGTGCCCACCTGGTTCTTCGACACCACCCACACCCCGCGCACCTGCGGTGCCAGCTCCTGGGACTTGCGGAAGACAGCCTCCGGATTGCAGCTCACCCCGCGGTTCCAGTACGCGGCGTAGACGGCGAGCCCGGGGTCCAGCGGAAGCCTGCGCTGCCACCAGTAGTAGCGCGCGGACAGGGTGCGCCTGGCCCGCGCCCGTACCGCGCCGGGCGCCGCCCGCAGAGTCCGGCGCAGGGCCAGGACCGTGTCGAGGGCGCCGAGCACGACGTACCGGCCACCGCCCATCAGCCGTGGCCGCAGCCCCTTGGCGCCACCCGGGAAACGGTGCCCCTCGGGCCGGTGCGCACGGTGGAACGCCGCCACGGACCGTACGTAGCGCCTGCGCCGCCGGGTCACCGACGGGTACCCGGAAAGGAGTTCCCAGGCCGCCCGCTCGAACAGCAGGGTCCGCACGGGATGCAGGAGCGGCCGGTCCCGTACGAACTCCATCAGACCGGCGTACGCGTCGACGAGCTGGTGCGGCGTCGTGCCGTCCGCCGGTTCCCTCGCGTCGGCCGGAACGGGCAGGTGTCGCCGGCTGCGGTGCTCGACGCAGGCGGTGGGGAGCACGGCGACGGATTCGGCCGCGGCGAGGGTCTGGAGTGCGTACATCCGCTCCCCGTGCCGACCCGGTCCGAAGGCCAGCTTCTCGCCCTCATGGAGGGTGCGGCGCACGGCGCGGTTCCAGGGGACCGGTGCGATGTCCAGGAGTACGGGGTGTTCGAGCAGGGTGAGCCGGCCCTCGGGCAGTTCGCCGAGCAGCTCCAGCGACCGGGTCGGCCGGGGGCGGCCCCGGAACGGGCGCCGGTAATGGCCGAACAGCAGCAGTTCGGGGTCGCCGGCGGCGTCCAGCCGGTCGGCGACGGCCTGCAGGGCACCCGGCAGGTGGACGAAGTTGCCCTCCAGGAAGAGGAGATAGTCCCCGACGGCCCGCTCGGCCCCGGCGTTGCGCCGCCCGTCGGGACCGGCCCCCGGCGGCAGATGGATGGCCTGCACCCGGTCGTCCCGTGCGGCGAACTCGTCGAACAACAGCCCCGAACCGTCCGGCGCACCGTCGTCGACCCCGATCACCTCGATGTCCGTGAACGACTGTGTGAGCACCGACTCCAGGCACTCGCGCAGCTGCCCTCGGGCGCGGCGGACGGGGATGATGACACTCAGCCGGGGCATACAGGCTCTTTCTCGGACTCGGGTCTACGGGGGAGGGGTGCGGTCAGGGGTGGTTGGTGGGCCGGGCCCCGGCGAGGCCGAGGTCCGAGGGCGCCTGCCGGCCCGCCAGGATCACGGCGGTGGCCGGTGCCAGGACCGGGACCTGCGCCGGGTTGACCGCCGCCGGTGCAGGACGCCGCTGTGCCGGAGGAATCGCGGGCGGCTGCGCGGACGTGTCGCCCAGGAAGACCCGGCGCACCACCCGCTCCGCCGCGTGCCCGTCGTCGTACGGACAGAACCGCTCGCGGAATGCCTGCCGCAGCTGGGCGGAGCGGGCGCCGCACCAGTGGCCGGTCGCGAAGATGTCGAGCAGTTCGTCCTCGCTGTGCGCGATCGCACCGGGCGGGCAGGAGTGCAGGTCGAAGTAGGTGCCGCGGGCCGCTTCGTACGCCTCGCGGTCGCCGCAGTGGATGACGACGGGCCGGTCCAGATTGGCGTAGTCGAACATCAGCGACGAGTAGTCCGTGATCAGCGCGTCCGAGGCGAGCGCGAGCGCCTCGACGGAGGGGTGGCCGCTGACATCGATGATCCGCGGGTGCGGTTCGTGGACCGACGGAGTCCCGTACGAGTAGTGGGCGCGGCTCAGGATCACAAAGCCCGGACCGAGGACCCGCAGCAAGCGTGCCAGGTCGAGCGCGAGGTGCTGCTCGCGCCGGTAGTCGCGGTGCGTGGGCGCGTACAGCAGGGCCAGGGTGCCCTCGGGGATACCGGCCGACTTGCGCAGCCGCGCCACGTCGTCGGCGCTGGCCCGCTGGTAGATGTCATTGCGCGGATAGCCGTACTCCAGCGTCGCGCAGTTCGCGGAGGCCGACGGATAGGCCTTCTCCCAGACAAGGGTGGAGTGCTGGTTCGCGGAGAGGGAGTAATCCCACTTGTCGACACTGGCGAGCAGCCGGCCGAAGTCCATCCCGCGGGCCGCCGCCGGCCGGTCCTGAAGGTCCAGGCCCATCGTCTTGAGCGGTGTGCCGTGGTGGGTCTGGAGCAGCACCTGGCCGCGCCGTTTGACCAGCCGCCGGTCGAAGTTGACGTTGTTCACCAGATACCTGGAGCGGGCCAGCGCCCGCCAGTAGCCGTACGTCCCGGCTGTCAGCCGCTGCGTTGCGGTGGGCACGGTGTGCGCGTCCTCGGGGCGGCAGATCCAGGCCGTCCGCAGGCCGGGTACCAGTTCGCGGGCCTTCGCCTCGATCGCCGCCGGATTGCAGGCGTAGCCACGGTGCCAGTACGCCGCGAACACCGCCCGGTCCGCCTGGACGGGCAGCCGCAACTGGATGCGGTAGTACGCCTGGAGCGCGGCTGACCGCAGCACCCGGCGGGCGGCCGCGGTGACCCTCCGCAGCCTGCCGTGCAGCAACTGCGCGGTCCACAGCGCACGGTACGTGCGGTGCGCGCCCAGCCGGATCAGGCCGTGGCGCAGCCGGGCACGGCGCGGGGCGGGGGCGCCCGGGGCGCGGTAGCGGACGCAGTGGGCGCGGGCGCGGCGGAAGAACTCGGCGCGGCTGCCGCGCGGCAGCCGGCCCGGGGTGGTGAACAGCGTGCAGAAGTGGTCGAGCATCCTGCGGTAGATCACCGGCCGCCAGGGCGCGAGTTCGGGGCGTGCGTCGATGAACGCGAAGACCCGGTCGTACTGTTCGAAGATGTCGAAGTGCTTGCGGCTGGTGGTGGCCAGGATGTTGCCCTGGCGCCGCTGCCGGTAGCCGACGCACACCCGGTCGAGGACCGCGATCGAACGCGCGGCCAGCAGCACCGGGTACGTCCAAGGGGTGTCCTCGTAGTAGCCGGGCGGGAAGGCGAACCCCTCGGCCTCGACGAACGCTCGGCGGTACGCCTTGTTCCAGACGACCATCAGGACCTTCAGCAGCCCGGGCCGGCCGACGAGCGTGAAGGTGGCGGGGCCGGTCTCGGCGAGGTGCTCGGCGAAGGTGTTGCGTACGCTCTCGCCCGTCCAGTACGTACGGGCGTAGTCGTAGACCAGGACGTCCGGTTCCCCGGTCTCCTCGATCCGGTCGGCGACGGCCCTCAGGGCGCCGGGGGCGAGCGTGTCGTCGCTGTCCAGGAAGATCAGATAGTCGCCGGTGGCCTGCGCGATCCCGGCGTTACGGGCCCGGCCCAGGCCCACGTTCTCCGGTAGATGCAGGGCCCGCACCCGGTGGTCCCGGGCGGCGAACTCGTCGATGACGGCACCGCAGGCATCGGGTGAGCAGTCGTCGACCGCGATGAGTTCGAAGTCCTCGAAGGACTGTGTCAGCACCGAGTCCAGGCTCTCGTGCAGATACGCCTGAACCCGGTACGCGGGCACGATGACACTGAACCGGGGCACAACACATCCATGGGTCGTTCGCAGCGCGGGCGGGTGGTCCGCAAACGTCCGATGGAGTGACAGGGTTACGCCAAAACGTGGCAAATCCACGAAGTGGCAGGTGGGGCGGTCCTGTTGTGGTGAACAGGGCCGCCCCACATTGACGTACAGCTGTGCGTACTGCCTACTTCACCGCGCCCGCCATCACGCCGGAGACGAACTGACGCTGGAAGGCGAAGAAGACCGCGAGCGGAATCACCATCGACACGAAGGCGCCGGGCGCCAGCACATCGATGTTGTTGCCGAACTGCCGTACCTGCTGCTGCAGGGCCACCGTGATCGGCGGGGAGCCGGAGTCCGCGAAGATCAGTGCGACCAGCATGTCGTTCCACACCCAGAGGAACTGGAAGATCCCGAGCGAGGCGATCGCCGGACCGCCCAGCGGCATCACGACCCGGGTGAAGAGCCGGATCTCGCCCGCCCCGTCGAGCCGGGCCGCCTCCAGCAGCTCCCTCGGGATCTCCGCGAAGAAGTTCCGCAGCAGGAAGATCGCGAAGGGCAGACCGAAGGCCGTGTGGAAGATGATCACGCCGAAGGTCGTCTCGAAGATCCCGACCGCGCCGAAGAGCTTGGAAACCGGGACCAGGGCGACCTGCACCGGCACCACCAACAGCCCCACGACCACCAGGAACCACCAGTCGCGGCCGGGGAACTCCATCCAGGCGAAGGCGTATCCGGCCAGTGAGCCGATCACGACGACCAGGACGGTGGCCGGGACGGTGATCATGACCGTGCTGAGGAGGGAGTGGGTGATGGTCGAATTGTCCAGCAGCCTGGAGTAGTTGTCGAAGGTGAGCTGGGACGGGGCCGTGAAGATCTTCCACCAGCCGGTCGACGCGATGTCGTCCGCGCCGCGCAGCGAGGACAGCAGCAGCCCGATGGTCGGCATCAGCCAGAACAGGCCCACCAGGATGAGGAAGACCCGCATCACACCGCCGCCGGCGCGGGCGGCGATGCGTGCACCGAGGGACTGCTCGGCCTTCACCGGTGCGGTTGCGGCTGTCGTGCTCGTGGCCGTGTTCGACGCTGTCGTCATCGGCGCCCCTCCTTCCGGATCCGGCGGACATTGCTGTGCTGTCCCGGGGGGCAACCCCCGGACCCCCGGCAGGGGATGGCGGTCGTGTTCGATGCTCTCGTCATCGCCGCCCCTCCTTCCGGATCCGGCGGACATTGAAGAACATCACCGGGAGTACCAGCAGCAGCAGGAGTACGGCGATGGCGCTGCCGATCCCCAGGTCCGCGTCCGTGCCGAACGAGGAGCGGTAGAGCTGGAGCGCCAGCACGTTCGCGTCGTCCTGCGAGGAGCCCGGCGCGATGATGAAGACCAGGTCGAAGATCTTCAGGACGTTGATCATCAACGTGACCAGCACCACCGCGAGAACAGGCGCGAGCATCGGCACCGTGATCCTGCGGAACACCTGCCACTCGTTCGCGCCGTCCACCCGGGCCGCTTCGAGGAGTTCACGCGGCAGGCCCGCCAGGCCCGCAGCGATCAGCACCATCGCGAACCCGGCCCACATCCACACGTAGGAGCCGATGATCCCCGGTGTGACGAGGGTCGGGCCGAGCCACTCGACTCCGTTGTACGGCTCCTTGAAGTTGGAGGCGGGGAGACGGAGTTCGGCGCCGTCCGCCGACGCGGGCAGGGTGAACGTACCGTCCGCGCCCGCCGTCGCCGAGGCGACCACCTTGCCGTCCTTGACCGCCTCGACCTTGAGACCCTTGAGCCCCAGCTCCTTGGCGTCGATGACATTGGGCCTGCCGCCGCCGCCCCTGGTGAAGTCCAGCCACGCGGTACCGGTGATCTTCCCGGCCCCCGCCGCGGCGGGCTTCGCGGGCTTCGCGTCCGTCGGCATCTTCGCCGGTGCCACACCGACCAGCGGTAGTTGCACCGGCTGCCCGGCCCGTACCGGCACCTTGGTGACGAACGAGCCGCCGCCGCCCGCTTTGAGCGGGTGGACGGGCAGCGGATGCGCCTTCGGGTAGCCCGCCGACTCGGCGAACGTGTCGTGCACACCCACCCATACGGCGTTGGCGACCCCGCGCTCCGGGGCCGCGTCGTACACCAGCCGGAAGATGATGCCCGCGGCGAGCATGGAGATCGCCATCGGCATGAAGACGACCAGCTTGAACGCCGTGCCCCAGCGGATCCGCTCCGTCAGCACCGCGAAGATCAGCCCGAGGACCGTGGAGACCGTCGGCGCGAACACGACCCAGATCGCGTTGTTCTTGACCGCCGTACGGATGGTGTCGTCCGTGAACAGCGCCTTGTAGTTGTCGAGTCCGGCGAAGCCCGTACCCGCCTGGTCGAAGAACGACCGGTAGACGGAGTACACGATCGGATAGACCACGAGCGCGCCCAGCAGCACCAGCGCGGGCGCCAGGAACAGCGTCGCGATGATCCGGCGGGTGCCGGTCACACTCCTGCGACTGCGTCCCGGGCCGCCGGCCGAGGCATCGGACGGCTTCCTGGGTGCGGGCAGCGACGGCTGTCCGGACGGATGCTTGTCGGCGGGGGGCGCCGCGTCGGCGCCCCCCGCTGCGGCTGTCGTCATCCCGTCAGCTCTTGTACGCCTTGGCCGCGTCGGACTCCAGCTTCGCTTGAGTCCCCGCGATGTCCTTCGGGTTCTTCAGGAAGTCCTGGAGGGTCTTCCACTCACCCTTCCCGGGCGTCCCGCCGAACGACTGCGGGGCCTGGTCGGACATGTCGAACCGGACGGCGTCACCAGCCGCGACCAGCGCCTTCGCCATCGTGCGCTGCACCTCGTTCGGGTACGCGGCGGCGTCCAGGGCCTTGTTCGGCGAGATGAACCCGCCCTGCTCAGCCATGATCTTCGCCGCGTCGGTCGAGGCCAGCCAGGTCAGCAGGGCCTGGGCGCCCTTGCCGTCCTTCAGTGCCACCGCCGCGTCGCCACCCGTCACGACGGGGGATTCGGCGCCGACCGCCGGGAACGGGAACACCTTGGCGTCGGTCCCGATCTTCGCCTTCGTCTGCGCGATGTTGACGGCCACGAAGTCGCCCTCGTAGACCATCGCGGCCTTGGGCTGGTCACCGCCGGTGAAGGTCTGGGTGACCGAGGCAGGGAACTCCGTCTGCAGCGCACCGTCGGCGCCGCCCGCGATCAGCGACGGCTTGCCGAAGAGCTGCGCGAGCGTGGTCAGGGCGTCCTTGACGGACGGGTCCGTCCACTTGATCTTGTGCTGGGCCAGCTGGTCGTACTTCTCCGGGCCCGCCTGGGAGAGATAGATGTTCTCGAACCAGTCGGTGAGGGTCCAGCCGTCCGCGCCGCCGACCGAGACCGGGGTGACACCCGAGGCGGAGACCGTCTCGGCCGTCGCCAGGAAGTCCTTCCAGGTCTTCGGCTCAGCCGCGCCCGCGTTCTCGAACGCCTTGGTGTTGTACCAGATCAGGGACTTGTTGGCGGCCTTGAAGTAGACGCCGTACTGGGTGCCGCCCACCGCACCGAGGTCCTGCCAGACCTTCGAGTAGTTCTTGGCCAGCTGGGCCTTGGCCTCGGCACCGACCGGCTTGGCCCACTTCTTCTGGGCGGCCTGCTGGATCGCGCCCACCTGCGGGATCATCGCGACGTCCGGCGGCTGACCTCCCGCGATCTTCGTACCGAGGAAGTTGACGATCGGGTCCTGCGCCGGGACGAAGGTGACGGACGCCCCCGTGCGCTTCTCGAACTCCTTGAGGACCTTGACGAAGTTGGCCTGCTCGACGCCGGTCCAGACCGCCGCGACCGAGAGCTTCTCGCCGTCCAGTTTCGGCAGTACGACGCTCGACGAGCTCCCCTTGCCGCCCTCGGAGCTCTTGTCCGACTTGTCTTTTCCGCTGCCGTCGTCACTGCAACCGGTGAGGGCCAGTGCGCCGATGGCGGTGAACACCGCGGCGGCCCTGCTGATCCGAAGGGTTGTGCGCATTGCTTCCCCGTCTCTCACATCGTTGTGTGCGCACAGTCCTACGCCCGGTGTACGGGTGCCGCAATACCGCTTCTCGTGTCAACTCCTTGATCGTAATGGGCTCGTGACGTGATGTCAGTGGATGTCCGGACCCGGCGCCCCTCAGGAATGGACGGGCCCGAACGGGGCTATCGGCTCGGCGTTCACCGACCGGGCCGCCCGCTCCAGCGCACTGGCCAGCAGCGCCAGGTCCGTCGGACCGTTGCCCAGCTCGCGGACCGGGCGCCGGGTCGGCGGGTCGCCCATCCGCTCCCACTCCAGCGGGACGACGGTGGGGCGCAGCGTCGCCGTACGCGGAATGCGCCCCGTCACCCTGCCGCCCTGGAACGGTGTCACGCGCCCGTCCGGATGCCCCAGCCGGCCACGTCCGGGCGCCGGATCCTCCGGCGACGGCGGGACGACCGGCGCGTCGAGCACGATCCGCAGCCGGGCCCCATGGGCCAGGTCCGTGTCCTCCGTACGGTCGGGGCGGGCGGACGTCGCGACCAGGTGGACGCCGAGCCGGCCGCCGTCCCTGGCCACGGCCTCCAGGGCCCGTACGACCGAACCCGCGGCGGGGCGGCCGGGGCTGCCGAGCGCCGGGGCGACCAGCGCGTCGAAGTCATCGACCAGGACGACGAGCCGGGGCAGTGGGGAGGGGCCGAGGTCCGTGGACCGCGCGGCGGCGGGCCGCAGCCGGAGCGTCCCGCTCATCGTGGAGTCCACGTCTCCGCGCTGTTCCGCGGCGCTCGGCGGGCGCTGGCCGACCATCCGCCGCGCCACCTCGTGCCGGTGGTGCCACTCGGTGAAGTCGTACTGGCCGAGCAGCTCGGCGCGCCGCTTCAGTTCTCCGCCCAGGGCCTGCGCGAACTCGCGCATCCGTACCGGATCCGAGGCCACCAGGTGCGTGAACGCGTGCGGGAGTTCGGTACACGGGCGCAGGCTCTCGCCGCGCTCGCCGCCGGCGCCGTCGACCAGGAGTATGCCCAGCCGGTCGGGCCGGGCGGCCGCGGCCAGCGAGGCGGCGACGGCCCGCAGCAGCTCCGTACGTCCGCTGCCGGCCGGCCCCTCGATGAGGAGATGGGGGCCCTCCTCCGCCAGATCCACACTGACCGCGCCCCGGGGCCCGGCCCCGAGCACCACGACGGGCCGCCCGGCGGCGGTGCCTTCGGCGGAGGCGGCTGCGGGCGCGCCAGTGCCCGCGCTTGTGTCCACGGCGCTTCGCGCCGCGACCTGGGGTGTGTCGCCGCCGCGCGGTCCGCTGACCCGGTTCGAGGTCCGCCCGGATCCGGCGGAACGGAGACCGTCGGCCCCCTGGACATCACCACCGCCCCAGGTACCGGACCCGGGAACGGTGCGGGAGCCCGGGGTGGCCTCGGGCGAACTGCCGTAGAGCCCGCCGCTGACACGGGGGGCGGAGGTGCCGGGGTACGGGGTGCGTCCGGAGCCGCGGCTGTCGTGGCCGTCGTCGCGCGCGAGGCCGTGGCCCGCGGTGCCGACGTGGGTGGTGGTCTCGCTGCCGGGGTACGGGGTGCGCCCCGAGCCGGGGGCGTACCCGCCCGCGCGGTCCGGCCCCGGTGCGCCGCCTGTGCGCTGGGCGCCGACGCGGGGGCCCGCGCTGCCCGGGTACTCCGTACGGCCCGAACCGCGGGCATCCGCGTCGGCCGCATCCCTGCCGCCACCGGCGCCCGCCGGCCCGCCCGTCCAGCGGCCCGAACCGCGGACCGTGGCGCCGGGCTGGTCGTCGGCAGTGGAGGCCCAGCGGGCCATCAGGGAGGCCGGGGTGGCACGCGCCAGGCCCAGTTCGTCCAGCAGGCGGGCGGTCGGCGGGAGCGCGGCCGACGCGGACCGGCCGTGGGCCGCCGCCGATCCCTCCGTACGCAGCGGGGCCAGCGCCCGGCCGAACCGCTCGGCCCAGTGCGCCGACACCGCGTCCACCGAGGCGACCGTGCCCCGGCCCGCGGCCCGGCCGTCCGCCGTACGCAGCAGCCGCAGTGCCGTCGCCACATCGCCGCTCAGCATCGCCACCGCCCCGCACTCGCGGAACGCGATCGAGGCGTGGCAGGCGGCCTCGTACGTCGCCGCGACCGGTGAGGTGGGCGTGGCGGCCGGGGTCTCGGCCAGACAGATCAGATGGATTCCGGCAGCGGCACCCGCGGCGGCCAGCCGGGCGGTGTTCTCACGCAGCACCGCCGAGCCGGGGTCACCGTCGACGATCACCACGGTGTACGGACCCGAGTGCTGCCCGGCGGCCTCGGCGACTGTGCTCCGGTCCAGGCTTGCCCAGCCGGGCCCCAGCGGCCCGTCGTCCAGCCGGCGCACCAGCTCCGTCGTACGGGCGAGGGCCTGCTCGCGGTCGTACGCGAGGAGCAGCCGGCAGTCCTGGCCGTGCATCGGGCGCAGATGGGGCAGCCAGCCGAGCCAGGCCCATTCGCGCCTGCGCTCGTCCGCGCTGCGGGCGCGGTCCGTGCTGATCAGCACGATCTCCAGATCGGCGGGGGAGTGCAGCGCGGCGAGCTGCGCCACCGTCGAACGGGCGAGTCCGGCCAGCCGGGTGCGCGGCCCGGCGAGCCCGAGGGAACCGGCCTCCCGCAGCCCCACGGTCACCGGCACGGCGGGCAGCTCGGCCCGGTCCGTCGTACCCAGGCGCACCACGAGCGCCTCCGGGTGCGCGGTGTCGCGCTCCCACAGCCGGGGGCCGGGGCCGAGCGCGGTCAGCAGCACGGCCGCGGGGTCGGGCCAGATGCTCTCCGCGGCGGATCCCGATGGCGCTGCGGGGGAGGCGGCGGCCGGGAACGGCAGCTCGGCCGCGCCTGTCTCGTCGGGCGTCGCCTCGTGCACCGGCTCGCCCTTGTTGCCCGCGAGTCTGCGCGCCCAGGCGCCTATCCCGCCCCGTCGGGGTGTCCCGTCGTCCGGGAAGCGGGGGGAGTGCTCGGAGGGGGACTGACGGCGGGTGCCGGCCCACCCGGCCTCGCCGCTCTCGTACGTGTGACGGTCGCCGGGCCCAACGCGCGTGGCGGGGCCGGAGCCGGGGGCGGCGGCCGGGGCGTACCCGTGGCCGGAGCCGTACTCCTCGGCGGAGCCGCCGTCGGCAGCGGCCGCGCCCGCGGTACCGGACACCCGCAGATGTCCCTCACCGTCCGGGGCGGTCGCCAGCGTCGGCGTACGCGCGCCGGAGGTCAGCCGGAGCGTCGATTCGCCGAGCCGCAGCAGCGCGCCGGGCTTCAGGCGGACCGGGCGGCCGCGGACCTCCGTACCGTCGAGCAAGGTGCCGTTGGTGGAGCCCAGGTCCGCCACCGAGACCAGGCCGTCCGCGGAGACCGTCACCGCGCAGTGCAGCCGGGACACATCGGGGTCGTCGAGCGGGACGTCCGCGTCGGCGGAGCGGCCGATCCGGATCTGCCCGCCGTGCAGCAGATGGACCCCGCCCGCGTCGGGCCCCGCGACCACGTGCAGCTGCGCCGGAACGGCGTCGTCCGCCGCCTCGTCCTCGCCCGGGACCTGGAGCGAGAGCACCGCTCCGTCGACCAGCGGGGGCTCACCCAGCGCGCACCGCTGCGCGTCGAGCCGCTCACGCCCGGCGAACAGCACCACCGCACCACTGCCGAGCGAGCCGTCGGGCCCGGAGACGGCCGCGGCCAGATTGGACGCCACCGTGGCCAGCGCCGTTCCCGGCGGGGCGGTGACCAGCACGTCGCAGGCGCGCGCCGGGGTCTGGCCGCTGCGCGGCGCGAGGACGGTCAGCCGGATCTGCATCGCCGTCAGCGGTCCCTTCTGCGCGGGGCGCCGGGCAGGGGAAACGCCCTGTGATTCCCCCCACCCGACACGGACGCGTCGTCCGGTACAGGTTCGTCACGTACCGCAGGGTTCCCTACCCCACAGTCCGTGCTGAAGGCATCCTCGCACCTGCCACTGACAACACGCCCGGGGGTCACCGCTAAGTGATCTTGAAAGGTCGGCTGTGCGCCCATAAGTGCCTGCTTGCAACGTTCTTCAGTGCCTGCTTGGAACGTTCTCCGCAGTGGCGCAACCGTTCCGGGAGAGCGCCCGGAACGGGTCATCGCACGTGTGTACGGCAACCATCCGCCCGGTGTGAGCGTCTTGTTCCGCAACCGGCCGGTACCTCCTCCAGGAGGTGATCGGGCCCGGCGGACGAGGGCGGCGACGGCAACCGGGCGGACCAGCCCGACCTCGCCGGTCACCCCACTAGAGTGGGCCGGAACTCCCGGGCGGACCCGGGAGCACCGCAAGCACCACGATCAGCAGGGAGCGCATGACGTGCGGCCGGTAGGCAGCAAGTACCTGCTCGAGGAGCCGCTGGGACGCGGCGCCACGGGCACCGTCTGGCGCGCCCGCCAGCGGGAGACCGCAGGCGCCGAGGCGGCCGTTGCCGGCCAGCCGGGCGAGACCGTGGCGATCAAGGTCCTGAAGGAGGAGCTCGCCAACGACGCGGATGTCGTGATGCGGTTCCTGCGCGAGCGTTCCGTGCTGCTCCGGCTCACCCACGAGAACATCGTGCGCACCCGCGACCTGGTCGTCGAGGGGGACCTCCTCGCCCTCGTCATGGACCTGGTCGACGGCCCCGACCTGCACCGCTACCTCCGTGAGAACGGCCCGCTCACCCCGGTCGCCGCCGCGCTGCTCACCGCGCAGATCGCGGACGCGCTCGCCGCCAGCCACGCCGACGGCGTCGTCCACCGCGACCTGAAGCCCGCCAACGTCCTGCTCGACGAGCGCGACGGCCAGATGCATCCGATGCTCACCGACTTCGGCATCGCGCGCCTGGCCGACTCCCCGGGGCTCACCCGGACCCATGAGTTCGTCGGCACGCCCGCCTATGTGGCGCCCGAGTCCGCCGAGGGGCGCCCGCAGACCTCCGCCGTCGACATCTACGGCGCGGGCATCCTGCTGTACGAGCTGGTCACCGGCCGCCCGCCGTTCTCCGGCGGCACCGCCCTCGAAGTCCTGCACCGGCACCTCAGCGAGGAGCCCCGCCGCCCCACCACCGTCCCGGCGCCGCTGTGGACGGTGATAGAGCGCTGCCTGAGCAAGGACCCGGACCAGCGGCCCAGCGCCGAGAACCTGGCCCGCGGGCTGCGCACCGTCGCGGCCGGCATCGGTGTGCACGCCAACTCCGCCCAGATCGCGGCGGCCGACGGCGTGGGCGCCCTGCTCGCACCCGACCCGGCGCCCGCGGCCGTTCCCCAGACCCCCGGCGCGGCCGACCCGACGCAGGTGCTGCCGAGCAACGCGGGCTCGTACGATCCGAACGCCGCGACCAGCGTCATGCAGCACGCCCCCGGTCAGGGCGCGGGCGGGCACGCCGACCCGACCTCGGTCATGCCGCCCGTACCGCCGCACCCGGACGGCCCTCCGCAGCCCGAGGGGCCGCACCCCTGGCAGTCCCAGCTCCAGGCGGCCCGCGACCGCAATGAGCAGACGCAGGTCCAGTACCTCGACCCGGGCCAGGACCCGCTGCGCCGCCGCCCCCAGCGGTCCCAGCCCCAGCCCCAGCAGCAGCCTCAGCGACGGCAGCAGCCGCCGCAGCATCAGCAGTACCAGCAGCAGCCGCAGCAGTACCCCCAGCCCCGGCAGCAGTACCAGCCGCAACCCCAGCCCCAGCAGCAGTACCAGCGGCAGCAGTACGCGCCCCCGCAGCAGCCGCCGCCCCAGCAGCCGGCCCCGCGTCAGCCTCGCGAGCCGAGGCAGCGCAGCGCCAACCCGATGAAGATTCCCGGCCTCGGCTGCCTCAAGGGCTGTCTGTTCACCCTGGTGCTGCTGTTCGTCGCGAGCTGGCTGATCTGGGAACTGACCCCGCTGCAGGACTGGATCGGCCAGGGCAAGAGCTACTGGCAGGCGATCAGTGACGCCGTCTCCAGCGTGACCGACTGGGTCTCGGAACTGGGCGGCAGCAGCGGCCCCTGAGTGGCCGGAACATCATCAACTCTGTAGCTATATCGACTTCTGGGGGCCAGTTTCCACCGCATTTCGCCCGCAGAAGTGAAGGTTGGCACCATCCCGGGCACTCAACCCCCCGATCGACGCGTAACTTTGTCGACCGGGGGTCATGAGCGACGGTCCATCGCCAGCCGCTGAGGGAGCAGTCTTGGCACGGAATATCGGCAGCCGGTACACCGCCCACCAGATCTTGGGGCGCGGCAGCGCCGGCACGGTGTGGCTCGGCGACGGGCCCGAGGGCCCGGTGGCCATCAAGCTGCTCCGCGAGGACCTCGCGTCCGACCAGGAGCTCGTGGGCCGCTTCGTCCAGGAGCGCACCGCCCTGCTCGGCCTGGACCATCCACATGTCGTCGCCGTACGCGACCTCGTGGTGGACGGCAACGACCTGGCACTGGTCATGAACCTGGTACGCGGCACGGACCTGCGCACCCGACTCGACCGCGAACGCCGTCTCGCGCCCGAGGCCGCCGTCGCGATCATCGCGGACGTCGCCGACGGCCTGGCCGCCGCGCACGCAGCCGGGGTGGTCCACCGTGACGTCAAGCCGGAGAACATCCTGCTCGACATGGAGGGCCCGCTCGGCCCCGGCGGCTCGCACCCGGCGCTGCTCACCGACTTCGGTGTGGCCAAGCTGATCGACACCCCGCGCCGCACCAAGGCCAGCAAGATCATCGGTACGCCGGACTATCTGGCTCCCGAGATAGTCGAGGGCCTCCCGCCCCGCGCCGCCGTCGACATCTACGCCCTCGCGACGGTCCTGTACGAACTGCTCGCCGGCTTCACACCCTTCGGCGGCGGACACCCCGGCGCGGTCCTGCGCCGCCATGTCACGGAGACGGTCGTCCCGCTCCCCGGCATCCCCGACGAGCTCTGGCAGCTCCTGGTCCAGTGCCTGGCCAAGGCCCCGGCCTCCCGGCTGCGCGCCTCCGAGCTCGCGGCCCGGCTGCGCGAGCAGCTCCCGCAGCTGGCCGGCATCCCGCCGCTGGACGTGGACGAGCCGGACACCGAACCGGAACCCCAGACGTACGACGAGCAGCAGTACACCCCCGCACCCGAGGAACCCCGCCGCCGTGGTGCGGTCCCCCTCGTCCCCGGCTCGTCCACCGACTCCAACCGCGACACCCACACGAGCATGCGTGTCCCGGCCCCCGACGAGCTCTCCGGCGGCCCCCGGGGCACGGCCAGGGCCCCCCGCTCCCCGGGCCGGCCCCGCCCCGGCTCGGCCCGCAACAAGTCCGCGGCCGTCCGCAAGCGCCGCCTGACGCTGGGCGCCGCGGCGCTGGTGCTGGTGGTGGCACTGGGCGTGGGCGGCTGGCTGGCGCTGGGCGGCGACGACACGGACGCGCCTGCGCAGGACACGAAGCACTCGGCACCGGGAACACCCTGACCCCGCGGGGCCCCGCGGGGCGGTTCCTGATGGCTCCCGAGGGCTTCCGGGCCGCAGGGCCCCCTGGGTATCCCTTCTCCGTACGGCCCGGGGATGCGCCGCCCGCACCGTCGCGGAGTCGTGATCATGCCGTCCGAGGAATGTCCGTGCCGACAGCCGTTACGCTGGACCCGTGGCAGTCGTCGATATTTCCGAAGAGCTGAAGTCCCTCTCCTCGACCATGGGGTCGATCGAGGCCGTCCTGGACCTGGATGCGCTGAGGGCGGACATCGCCGCGCTCGAGGAGCAGGCGGCCGCGCCTGCCCTCTGGGACGACCCGGAGGCGGCGCAGAAGATCACCAGCAAGCTTTCGCACCTCCAGGCCGAGGTCCGCAAGACCGAGGCCCTCCGCGGCCGGATCGACGATCTCGAGGTCCTCTTCGAGCTCGCCCAGGACGAGGGTGACGCCGACGCCCTGGCCGAGGCCGAGGCCGAGCTGGGGTCCGTCAAGAAGGCGCTGGACGAGATGGAGGTCCGTACGCTCCTCTCCGGCGAGTACGACTCCCGCGAGGCCCTGGTCAACATCCGGGCCGAGGCCGGTGGCGTGGACGCCGCCGACTTCGCCGAGAAGCTCCAGCGCATGTACATCCGCTGGGCCGAGCGGCACGGCTACAAGACCGAGGTCTACGAGACGTCGTACGCGGAAGAGGCCGGCATCAAGTCGACCACCTTCGCCGTGCAGATCCCGTACGCCTACGGCACGCTCTCCGTCGAGCAGGGCACCCACCGGCTCGTCCGGATCTCGCCCTTCGACAACCAGGGCCGCCGCCAGACGTCCTTCGCGGGTGTCGAGGTGCTGCCGGTGGTCGAGACGACCGATCACATCGAGATCGACGAGTCCGAGCTGCGCGTCGACGTGTACCGCTCGTCGGGCCCCGGTGGCCAGGGCGTCAACACCACGGACTCCGCGGTGCGCCTGACCCACCTCCCGACCGGCATCGTCGTCTCCTGCCAGAACGAGCGCTCGCAGATCCAGAACAAGGCATCCGCGATGAACGTCCTCCAGGCGAAGCTCCTTGAGCGCCGCCGCCAGGAGGAGCAGGCCAAGATGAACGCCCTCAAGGGCGACGGCGGCAACTCCTGGGGCAACCAGATGCGGTCGTACGTCCTGCACCCGTACCAGATGGTCAAGGACCTGCGTACGGAGTTCGAGATGGGCAACCCGGAAGCGGTCTTCAACGGCGAGATCGACGGCTTCCTGGAAGCGGGCATCCGCTGGCGCAAGCAGCGGGAGAAGTAGGCGGCCCCAACAGGCTGTTCCTGCTCCTGATTTTTTACGGCGGTGCCGGAATCCCCACGGGGGTTCCGGCACCGCCGTTTTCGTCGGGGACGGGTACGAGGCGGTCCGCGAAAGGGAGTTGGGGTTCCGAGTTACGCAGGCGCCGTGGTGAGTGCGTCACAGTCGTGATTCTGAATGAGGGTCAACTGCCACCAAACCGGTGCACATTGAACGGAACGGCCTTGACGTAGTCCTTAACTGTGGACAGGGTGCTAGGGCAGCATGCGTATGTCTGGGACGGGTGTGAACGGGGGCGGGCGGCATGACCACAGCTCTATGTGGCGCCGTTCGGAGCAAACCCCGCAGAGCCGGGGCCCGCATATGGCTGCTCCACTGACGAGAACAGCTACTGGGGGTAGCAGCAGATGACCAAGAAGACGCGAGTACGCGTCGCGCGGATAGCCGCGGGTGCGGTGATCGCCGCGGGCGCCTCGCTCACCGCTGCCGGTGTGGCGCAGGCCGCCGGTATCGGCATCGGGATCGGCGTGGACGCCGGCGACAACGGCGTTCACGCCGGTGTGAACGTAAACGACGGTGACGGCGACGACGGAGGCCTGATCGGCGGCGTCGACGCGGGCACGGACGCCGGTACCGATGCTGGTACGGACGCCGGGACCGACGCGGGCACCGATGCCGGTACGGATGCTGGTACGGACGCCGGGACCGACGCGGGTACCGATGCCGGTACGGACGCGGGCACCGACGCGGGTACCGATGCCGGTACGGACGCGGGCACCGACGCGGGTACCGATGCCGGTACGGACGCGGGTACCGATGCCGGTACGGACGCCGGTACGGACGCTGGGACCGACGCGGGCACCGACGCCGGTACGAACGCCGGGACCGACGCGGGCACCGACGCCGGTACGAACGCTGGGACCGACGCGGGTACGAACGCCGGTACCGACGCGGGTACGAACGCCGGTACCGACGGCGGCACCCATGCCGGTACGTCCTCGGGCAGCGGCTCCGGCGGTCAGCAGACCGGCGGTAACGCCTCCTCCGGCTCCGCAACCGGTGGCGACGACACCTGCACCGTCGACCTCGACGGCGCGAAGTGCGCGGACAACACCACCCCCGACTCCGCCGGCAACCAGCCGGTCGAGCAGGGCAAGGGCAAGGACGAGCTCGCCGAGACCGGTGCCGCCGAGACCACGTTCCTGCTGGTCGGCGCCGCGACGATGATTGCCGGAGGCATCGGCTTCCGGATCCTGCCGCGCCTGATGAACGGCCGTACGGTCGCCTAAGGGCCGCTCGCGGTACAGGCACGCACGGAGGGGCCCGGGACGCCAGTCGGCATCCCGGGCCCCTCTGCGTACGCGTACAGGCTCCTGCGGGCGGACGGACGGCCCGCGGCTACGGTCCGGTGCTAGACGGTCTGGTGCGCCAGCAGCGCCAGCGCGCCCAGCAGCACCACCAGCAGGGCCACCAGCGTCACAGGGCTCAGCCCCGCGAACATTCCCTGCTCCTGTTCCTGCTGCAGCCGCGCGCGGCTTGCCCGGCATACGGGGCAGCGGCCCTCGTTCACGGGCGCCGCGCAGTTTGCGCACACCAGTCGGTCATAGGTCATGCGCTTTCCTCCTCCCGCGCGGCGGAGCCGCATACGCCTTCACTCCGCACAACGCTCATGGAAACGCAACCGTTCCCCCTACCACTGTGCCAGCTCGCGCGGATTTCGGCGCGGCCCGCCGGACATCACCCGTTCCGTAGCGCTTCGGGCACGCTTCTGGCCAGTTCCGTTCCGTCATAAATCGCCCATCGTCGGACGCTCGCCTGCACGCGTCAGCCCGGTTCGCGTATGGTCACGCACACCTACTCCCGGCCGACCGTGGTGCATCCGTGATCCGATTCGACAACGTCTCCAAGACCTACCCGAAGCAGAGCCGTCCCGCTCTACGGGATGTGTCTCTCGATATCGAGAAGGGCGAGTTCGTCTTCCTGGTGGGCTCCTCCGGCTCCGGCAAGTCCACCTTCATGCGACTCATCCTCCGCGAAGAGCGCGCCAGTCAGGGCATGGTTCACGTCCTGGGCAAGGACCTCGCGCGCATGTCCAACTGGAAGGTGCCGCACATGCGCCGCCAGTTGGGCACGGTGTTCCAGGACTTCCGCCTTCTCCCCAACAAGACCGTTGCGGAGAACGTGGCGTTCGCGCAGGAGGTCATCGGCAAGCCGCGCGGTGAGATCCGCAAGGCGGTGCCCCAGGTTCTCGACCTGGTCGGCCTCGGCGGCAAGGAGGACCGGATGCCCGGCGAGCTCTCCGGTGGTGAGCAGCAGCGCGTGGCGATCGCGCGGGCGTTCGTGAACCGTCCGATGCTGCTGATCGCGGACGAGCCGACCGGCAACCTCGACCCGCAGACCTCCGTCGGCATCATGAAGCTGCTGGACCGGATCAACCGGACCGGCACCACCGTGATCATGGCGACCCACGACCAGAACATCGTCGACCAGATGCGCAAGCGCGTCATCGAGCTGGAGCAGGGCCGTCTCGTACGCGACCAGGCCCGCGGCGTCTACGGCTACCAGCACTGAGCACTGAGCACCGAGCACTGAAAGGACGCCATGCGCGCCCAGTTCGTCCTGTCGGAGATCGGCGTCGGCCTCCGTCGCAACCTCACGATGACCTTCGCCGTCGTCGTCTCCGTCGCCCTCTCGCTCGCCCTGTTCGGCGGCGCGCTGCTCATGCGCGAGCAGGTCAGCACGATGAAGGACTACTGGTACGACAAGGTCAACGTCTCGATCTTCCTGTGCAGCAAGAGTGATGTGACCTCGACGCCCAAGTGCGCCAAGGGCGCTGTCACCGCGCAGCAGAAGAAGGAGATCGAGGGCGACCTCAAGAAGATGGACGCCGTCCAGACGGTCACGTACGAGTCGGCCGACCAGGCGTACAAGCACTACCAGCAGCAGTTCGGCGACTCGCCCATGGCGAGCAACATCACGCCGGACCAGATGCAGGAGTCGTTCCGGGTCAAGCTCCACGACCCGAAGAAGTACAAGGTCGTCGCCACCGCCTTCGCCGGCCGTGACGGGGTGCAGTCCGTCCAGGACCAGAGATCCATCCTGGACAACCTCTTCCAGCTGATGAACGGCATGAATGTGGCCGCCCTCTTCGTGATGGCGCTGATGCTGGTCATTGCGCTGATGCTGATCGTGAACACCGTCCGGGTGTCCGCGTTCAGCCGACGGCGCGAGACCGGCATCATGCGGCTCGTCGGAGCCTCCGGCTTCTACATCCAGATGCCGTTCATCATGGAGGCCGCGTTCGCCGGTCTCATCGGTGGTGTGCTCGCCTGCGTGATGCTGCTGGCCGGCCGGTACTTCCTGATCGACGGCGGTCTGGCGCTGCAGAGCAAGCTGAATCTGATCGACTTCATCGGCTGGGACGCGGTCTTCACCAAGCTGCCCCTGGTCCTGGCAATCGGTCTGCTGATGCCCGCCGTTGCCGCTCTCTTCGCGCTCCGCAAGTACCTGAAGGTGTGACAAGCGCCCCTGTGGCGCGCGGTCAACCGGCCGTGCGCCACAGGGGCGTTGTCCTAGACTCGACGCCATGTCGGGCCCCACGCAATGTTTCGGGCCCCGCGGCGTGCGCCGCGGGGCGGCCCTGACATTGGTCTTCGCGACCGTGCTGGCCACCGCGGCGGCCACCGGCTCACTGCCGCACGGCGATGCGAAGTCCTCGGACATAGCGACCCGTTCCGTCGCCTCCACCGTCGACGGCGACGAGGTGGCCGACGCCGCCGCCCGGGCCGTGGCCGACGGCAAGTCCGGTAAGGAGGCGGCCGAGGAGGTCGTCAGCCGCAGCGGCGACCGCTGGGGCGCGGTGTACGACGAGCGGCAGTACGAGGAGTTCGAGCAGGCACTCGACGGCTCGTACACCGGCGTCGGGATCGCCGCGAAACGCTCCGCCGACGGGCTGGTCGAGGTGGCCCGGGTGCAGCCCGGCGGCCCCGCCGACCGGGCCGGCATCGAGCCGGGTGATCTGCTCCGTACGATCGACGGCCACCGGATCGACAAGCGCCCCGTCGCCGAGGTCGTCGCCCTGCTGCGCGGAGACCGTACGGAGGCGGCCGCGGGCACCACGCTCGTGCTGGGGGTCCAGCGCGGCGCCGCCCTGCGGACCGAGACGCTGCGCCGGGCCAGGCTCACCACCGAGGCCGTCACCGTGCGGCGAATCGGACGGGACCGTTCCGATTCCTCCGCAGCTGTACTGATCGAGGTCGACTCGTTCACCAAGGGTTCGGGCGCCGAGGTCCGCGACGCGGTCCGGGACGCACCGGCGGGCGCCGGGGTGCTCCTCGATCTCCGCGGCAACTCCGGCGGCCTGGTCACCGAGGCCGTCACCGCCGCCTCCGCCTTCCTGGACGGCGGCCTGGTCGCCACGTACGACGTGCACGGCGAGCAGCGTGCCCTCTACGCGCAGCCGGGCGGCGACACCGTCCGCCCCCTCGTCGTCCTCGTCGACGGCGGCACGATGAGTGCCGCCGAGCTCCTCACCGGCGCGCTCCAGGACCGGGGCCGCGCCGTCACCGTCGGATCGCGCACCTTCGGCAAGGGGTCGGTCCAGATGCCCAGCAAGCTCCCGGGCGGCTCGGTGGCCGAACTGACCGTCGGCCACTACCGCACTCCGGCGGGCCGCGGCGTCGACGGCCATGGCATCACCCCGGACCTCGCGGTCAGCTCCGGGGCCGAGCAGCGGGCCGAGACGGTATTGAGTGGCCTCGGGGGTGGGTCGTAGTGCGAAAATGGCTGCACTATGGCTAAGGAAAAGGACACAGGGCGCAAGCTCATCGCGCAGAACAAGAAGGCGCGGCACGACTACCACATCCTCGACACCTACGAGTGCGGTGTCGTACTCATGGGTACCGAGGTCAAGTCGCTGCGGCTGGGCAGGGCCTCCCTGGTGGACGGCTTCGTCCAGATCGACGGGGGCGAGGCGTGGCTGCACAACATCCACATCCCCGAGTACGTGCAGGGGACCTGGACCAACCACTCGGCCAAGCGCAAGCGCAAGCTGCTGATGCACCGGGCGGAGATCGACAAGCTGGAGTCGAAGGCGGGCGAGACGGGCCACACGATCGTGCCGCTCGCGCTGTACTTCAAGGACAGCCGGGTCAAGGTCGAGATCGCCCTCGCCAAGGGCAAGAAGGAGTACGACAAGCGGCAGACCCTGCGTGAGAAGCAGGACCTGCGGGAGACCAACCGCGCGATCTCGGCAGTGCGCCGGCGTCAGCGCAGCGCGTAGCCGGGGGAGCGCACGGGCGGGACCGCGAAGCGTACGGGCGGGCCGACAGGAATAGGCTGGCATCGTCGTGCGTTGGTCACGTACGATGGCACTGCACCTCACAGCGGGTGCGTATTTTGAAAAAACAACATGGGGATGATCGGTTTCGACAGCGGATGTCGAAGCAGGGGAAGCGAGTCGAGGAAGCGGCAATGATCTCGTAAACCATATGTCGCAACCAATAATCGCCAATTCCAAGCGCGATTCCTCCGCCTTCGCCCTCGCTGCCTAATTAGCAGCTAAGCGAAGACTCTGCGGAGTGTCAGCCCGGGGTTGATCCCGACCCGGATCCTGACATCATCAAGGGATCTAAACTTCTGGACCCGGCCACGGGGCCCAGAAGGAAATCAAACAGTGGCTGGGCCCGTCGGCAGCTTGTCCGCGTGACTGCCGGGGCCGAGAAAAGCGCAGCGGACTGCACTCGGAGAAGCCCTGATTCTGCACCGTTGGACGCGGGTTCGATTCCCGCCATCTCCACAATTCCCATGTGAACGAGGACCCCGTTGCCCACCGGCAACGGGGTCCTCGTTTTTGTGCCGGACCCTCGTCCGGTGCCGGACATCAGCTCCGGGGGGCCCGGACCCCGGCCGCCGCGACGACCAGCGCCAGCCCGGCCGCGCACACCGGTACGGCATAGCCCGTCACCTGCCCCAGGTGCTCCACCATCCAGCCGCCGGTCGCCGAACCCGCGGCGATCCCGCCCAGCAGCGCGGTCACGGCCAGGGTCATGCCTTCGTTCAACTTGCCCTCGGGGGTGAGGCGTTGCACCAGTGTCATGCCGGTGACCATGGTCGGGGCCGTCGCCGCACCGGCCAGCAACAGTGCGCCCGCGAGGGCGAGCAGCGAACCGGTCGCGGAGGCGGCGAGCAGCGGCAGGGACATCAGCGCCGTCATTCCCGCCAGGCAGCCCAGCAGCCGGCGCCGGATGTCCGTGGCCGGGCGCAGCGATCCGTACAGCAGCCCCGCCGCACACGATCCGGCCGCCTGCAGGGCCAGGATCGCGCCCCCGGCATGGGCGATCGTGACGACCTCCATCGCGCCGAAGACCGCGCCGGTGGCGAGGA
This sequence comes from Streptomyces sp. NPDC048473, assembly GCF_043200155.1. Classification (NCBI taxonomy): domain Bacteria; kingdom Bacillati; phylum Actinomycetota; class Actinomycetes; order Kitasatosporales; family Streptomycetaceae; genus Streptomyces; species Streptomyces sp. NPDC048473. The sequence continues at coordinate 378,591 of NZ_JBICXE010000003.1, read as the reverse complement.
AGGCGACGAGCAGGGCCGGCATGCCCGCTGCGCGGAGCGGGGAGCCCACGTGGGTGCGGGGCGCCACCGGCGGTTCGGTGGCGCGCTGGGCGGCGAAGATCAGCACGCCGGTCATCAGCAGGATCGCCCCGACGAGTGTTCCGGCCTCCGGGAAGAGCGCCGCGCACAACAGGGCGGCGAGGGCCGGGCCGAGCATGAAGCAGAGTTCGTCGGCGGCCTGTTCGAAGGAGTTCGCGGTGTGCAGGGCGGCCGGATCGCCCCGGAGCAGATGGGCCCAGCGGGCCCGGGACATCCCGCCGGTGTTGGGGGTGGTGGCGGTTGCGGCGTAGGAGGCGAAGAGCGTCCAGGCCGGGGCGCCGTAGTGCACACAGAGCAGCAGCGCGAGCGATCCGAGTGCGGCGATCGCGGTGGCGGGCACGGCGACCCTGGCCTGTCCGTACCGGTCGACGAGCCGGGCCGTCCAGGGTGCGACCACCGCCGTGGCGGCGAGGCCGGTCGCGGTGACGGCACCGGCCAGGGCGTACGAGCCGCGCGACCCCGCGATCATGATCACCGCGCTGACGCTGAACATGCCCATCGGGAGCCGGGCGAGGAGATTGCCCGCGGTGAAGGCGCGGGCGCCCGGGGTGGCGAGCAGCCGGCGGTACGGGTTGGTGGGCGTCGGACGGGTGGGTGCGGCGGTGCGCGGCGCGATGACCAGCAAGTCCCCGGAGACGGCAAGCATGGGGCCGGTGGGCGGGGTTCTTTCGTACGGCATGGATCAACCCTCGCGGCGCACGGCCCATGGGGTCCAACACCTTCTCCGTACCGATTAACGCATCTGTGTTGTAAATTCCCGGGTGTGGCCTCCTCCGCTGCCGATACGGGCACCCAGACGCATACCCATACCGACCCCCGGCTGCTCCGCGCCTTCGTCGCCGTCGCCGAGGAGCTGCACTTCACCCGCGCCGCCGCCCGGCTCTACATCGCCCAGCAGGCACTGAGCCGGGACATCCGCCGGCTGGAGCGCGAGCTGGGTGCGGAACTGTTCGTACGCACCACCCGGCAGGTCACCCTCACCGCCGACGGTGAACGGCTCCTCCCGTACGCCCGGCGGGTGCTGGAGGCGCACGCCGATCTTGCCGCAGCCTTCGCCGACCCCGCGGCCCGGCCGCTCTTCGTCGACCTCAACACCGACGGCATGACGGCCTCCCGCGTACTTGCCCGCGCGCGGGAACTGGCTCCGGCGTGCGAGCTGATGGCGCGCTTCGAGAGCGGACTCACCTGGGCCGCGGGCGAGATCCTCGCCGGGCGGCTCGATGTCTCCTTCGGCCGCGCCGCCGGACTCGACCCCACGGTGCGGGCACGGCTCGGTGTACAGCCGGTGCGGTACGAGCCGATGGCCGTTCTGCTCCCCGCCGATCACCCCCTCGCCGCGCACGAGGTCGTCGCACTGGACGACCTGACCGGTGAGACCGTCTACGCGGGCGCCGGGAATCCGCGCACCGAGGAGTGGACGGACCTCGCCCGGCTGCTCTTCGCGGAGTGGGGCATCGAGCTGGCGCCACCCGTTCCCCTTGCGATCGGTGTGGCCGAATTTCAGCGGGTCATGGCGAAGTCGCGGTACCCGGTTCTGTGCATCGTCGACTTCCCTCCGGTGCCGGGCACCGTGGTGCGTCCGCTGGTCCGGCCCGTACCGCTCTCCCCGCTCCTGCTGGTCTGGCGCAAGGGGCTGCGCCACCCCGGCCTCGACGCGCTGCGCAAAGCCGCAGCTCAACTGGGTTCTGAGGAGGGCTGGATGGCGCGGGCCGGTGGAAGCTGGCTGCCCGAGATCGATGCATCGCTCATGTTGAAATCCACCTGATCGGGGGACAGAAGTGCGGTTGGCGTGCGCTACATTCATCGCCCGGGTGCAATGTGGTGGGGGTGCGGACAGGGTGGGGGCCCGGTCCGGAAGCACATAATCGGACAGTCGTGCGCACCCGATCCTTGAGTGGGGGAAGTGCGTACACCTGTGGAAACCTGGCGTGAAGGTGCCCGTTCGGGGCACACACACGAGCCGAACGAAGTCACGGTCCAGCTCGACGGCCTGGGCCGGCAGCTCTCCGAGCTGACCGCGCAGCCGAGCGCACCGGAAGGCTCGGACGGCCCCGTGTTCGTCGACGAGAGCGGCCGGCGCAGCAAGACGTTCAGGCGTCTGGGCTGGGTCCTGGCCGCGGCCTGTGCCTGTTATGCGGTGACGCTGGCCGTCGCCGTGCTCGGCGGCAGTTCGAGCGCGCCCTGGCTGCCGCTCTCCGGCGAGGAAGGGCACAAGAACGCCGACGTGGTCCAGGCGCCGCCCGCGCCGACGGGCAGCGCCGGTGCGGTGCTCCCGCCCGGCAGCACGCCCGGCCGCGCCACCACCGGCCCGACGCCCGGCGGCGCCGCGACGCCCTCGGGCAGCGTAGCCGCCAGTGCCTCGGCCCGCCCCGGCAAGGACGCCCCGGCGTCCGCACCCGTCGTACCGGCCAAGGCGCACGAGGACACCGGCGGCGGCAGGAAGCCCGATCCGGCGACCTCGGCCCCCGTACCGCCCGTCGACACCACGACGCCGTCCGCCGACACCTCGACTCCGCCCGCGGACAGCACGACGCCGCCGGCCCAGTCCCCGGAACCTCCTGTGCAAGAGCGAGAAGGCACCGAGTAAATGACCTCCCCTGCCCCGCTGGGCAGGCGCAACGTCAGGAAGCAGAGCGGGCGGCGCAGATTCCCCATGCGCTACCTGCTGCCGTCACTGCTCCTCGTTGCCCTGCTCGCCATGTTGATGCTGCGCGGCTATGTGCACAGCGAAATCCTCGCCGACCACCGGATCCAGCCCCCGGCGGCCACCGACCGGGTGCCCGGGGAGATCCTCGACGGCGGCCCGGTCATCGACGCCCGGAGCACCACCGGGCCCGCCAGGTCGCTGCGCATCCCCGACCACCGCATCGTCCTGACCTTCGACGACGGACCCGACCCGGTGTGGACCCCGAAGGTGCTCGACGAGCTGAAGAAGTACCACGCGCACGGCGTCTTCTTCGTCACCGGAACCATGGCCTCGCGCTACCCACAACTCGTACAGCGCATGGTCGACGAGGGGCACGAGGTCGGGCTGCACACCTTCGACCACCCCGACCTTTCCTACCAGTCCCACTCCCGCATCGACTGGGAACTCACCCAGAACCAGCTGGCGCTGGCGGGCGCGGCCGGTATCCGTACGTCCCTGTTCCGGCCGCCGTACTCCTCGTTCGCCGACGCCATGGACAACAAGTCCTGGCCCGTCACCCGGTACGTCGGCAGCCGCGGCTATCTCACCGTCGTCAACAACACCGACAGCGAGGACTGGAAGCGCCCCGGCGTCCCCGCGATCATCGAGCGCGCCACTCCCAGGGGCGGCAAGGGCGCGGTCATCCTGATGCACGACTCCGGCGGGAACAGGTCCCAGACCGTCGCCGCCCTCGGTGAGTTCCTGCCGCGGATGCAGCAACGGGGCTACGAGTTCACCAACCTCACCACCGCCCTCGGCGCCCCCAGCGCGCACACCCCGGTCACCGGATTCGCGCTCTGGAAGGGCAAGGCGTTCGTCTACGCCGTGGACCTCTCGGAGAACGTCACCGGCGTCCTGGTGGCCGGGCTCGCGGTGATCGGCGTACTCGTCCTCGTCCGCTTCGCACTGATGCTGCTGCTGTCCTTCCTGCATGCCCGCAAGGTCCGCCGGAGGGACTTCAGCTGGGGGCCCGCGCTGACCCGCCCGGTCTCGGTGCTCGTGCCCGCGTACAACGAACGCGAATGCATCGCCAACACCGTGCGTTCCCTGGTGGCGAGCGACCACCCCGTCGAGATCATCGTCATCGACGACGGCTCCACGGACGGCACCGCCGGCATCGTCGAGACCATGCGGCTGTCCCAGGTGCGCGTCATCCGCCAGCGCAACGCCGGAAAGCCCGCCGCCCTCAACAACGGCATCGCGCACGCCCGTCACGACATCGTCGTGATGATGGACGGCGACACCGTCTTCGAACCCGCCACCGTCCGCGAACTGGTCCAGCCCTTCGCCGACCCGCACGTCGGCGCCGTCGCCGGGAACGCCAAGGTCGGCAACCGCGACTCGCTGATCGGCGCCTGGCAGCACATCGAGTACGTGATGGGCTTCAACCTGGACCGCAGGATGTACGACATCCTGGGCTGCATGCCCACCATCCCCGGTGCGGTCGGCGCCTTCCGCCGGGAAGCACTGGACCGGATCGGCGGCATGAGCGAGGACACCCTCGCCGAGGACACCGACGTCACCATGGCCCTGCACCGCGACGGCTGGCAGGTCGTCTACGCGGAGAACGCCCGCGCCTGGACCGAGGCCCCGGAGACCGTGCAGCAGCTGTGGTCGCAGCGCTACCGGTGGTCGTACGGCACCATGCAGGCCATCTGGAAGCACCGCCGCGCCGTCGTCGAACGCGGCCCGTCCGGCCGCTTCGGACGCGTCGGACTGCCCTTCGTCGCCCTGTTCATGGTCGTCGCCCCGCTGCTCGCCCCGCTCATCGACGTCTTCCTGCTGTACGGACTCGTGTTCGGCCCCACCCAGAAGACCGTCCTCGCCTGGCTCGGTGTCCTCGCGGTGCAGGGCATCTGCGCCGCGTACGCCTTCCGGCTCGACCGGGAACGCATGACGCATCTGATCTCGCTGCCCCTCCAGCAGATCCTCTACCGGCAGCTCATGTACGTGGTGCTGCTCCAGTCCTGGATCACGGCGCTCACCGGCGGGCGGCTGCGCTGGCAGAAGCTGCGCCGTACCGGCGTCGTGGAGGCGCCCGGCGCCGCGCCGGGCCGGCGGCGGCAGAGCAACGACCGGAGGCCCGTCGCATGAGTCACCCGAGCCACCTCTACGCGGATCCTTCGCAGCCGGCCGGTGTCCAGCAGACGGTGCCGTTGCCGGTGCAGTCCCCGCCACCCGTGGCGGAGGCCGCGACACCGGCCGGCGCGTTGCCGGGCGGCCGGGACCGCTATCTCGACCTGCTGCGCGCAGTCGCTCTCGTACGCGTCGTCGTCTTCCATGTCTTCGGCTGGGCCTGGCTGACCGTTCTGTTCCCCTCCATGGGCGTCATGTTCGCCCTGGCCGGCTCGCTGATGGCGCGCTCGCTGGCCCGTCCGGCACGGGACGTCATCCGCGGCCGGCTCCGCAGGCTGCTGCCGCCGATGTGGGCGTTCGCCGCGGCCGTCGTCCCGGTGATGTTCCTGCTCGGCTGGAAACCCGTGAAGGAGGAGGGCATCTGGTGGTTCATCAAGCTGGGCTGCTACCTCCTCCCCGTCGGCGCCCCTCCGTACCCCTGGGAGAACGGGTCGCCGAGCGGTCTCCTGGAGGGGTCCTGGGCCGACCAGGCCGTGGGCCCGCTCTGGTACATCCGCGCCTACCTGTGGTTCGTGCTCGCCTCGCCGCTCCTGCTGAAGGCCTTCCGCCGGATGCCCTGGCCGACGCTGCTCGCCCCGATCGGGCTCACCGCCGTGATCGGCACCGGACTGGTCACCGTTCCCGGCGAGACCGGTGAAGGACTCGTCGACTTCGCGGTGTTCGGCTCCTGCTGGATCCTCGGCTTCGCCCACCACGACGGCCTCCTGAAGAAGGTCCCGCGCTATCTGACGGTCTCGCTCGCCGCGATCGTCATGGCGTTCGGGCTGTGGTGGGCCTCGGGGCACCTCACCGAGGAGGGCTGGAACCTCGACGAGATCCCGCTCGCCCAGGCGACCTGGTCGTTCGGCTTCTGCGTGATCCTGCTCCACTACGCGCCGTCCTGGCGGCAACTGCCCGGCAGGACGGCCCGGTGGGACGGGCTGATCACCCTCGCCAACAACCGTGCCGTGACGATCTACCTCTGGCACAACCTGCTGATCATGGCCACCGGGCCGGTCATCGACCAGCTGTGGAACGTCCCGTACTTCGGCGACCGCTTCGGTACGTACATCGACGCCTCGTACACGGCGCTGATGCTGCTCCTCGTCTGGCCGCTGCTGGCGCTGACGATCCCGGCGATCGGCTGGGTCGAGGATGTCGCGGCGAAGCGCGCACCGAGGCTCTGGCCGAACGGAGCGCGGCAGCGGTCCCGGTGACCGGGGAACGGTATACCTTCGCCGGACCGGACCCCGCCCTGCCCGTGCCCGTGAAGCCGCAGCTCAGCCGTACCGGGACGTGACCATGGCCATTCGATGTCATGTGACGTAACGGGTGGGAAATATGGGTGAACCAGCCCTGTCACGGATCGTTGGCAGGCTCGCCCCTCGGCATCATCGGGCAGCAGCGGGACGAGAGCCGGGTAGAGGCACATGCACGAGGACGAACAGCACGGGCCCCTCGTGGGCTTCACTGTCGGGGTCACCGCCGCACGGCGCGCGGAGGAGTTCGGCGCACTGCTGGGGCGACGGGGCGCCGCCGTCCTGCACGCGCCCGCCCTGCGGATCGTGCCGCTCGCCGACGACAGCGAACTCCTCGCAGCGACCCGGGGAATCATCGACTCCGCCCCCGACGTGGTCGTCGCCACCACCGCCGTCGGCTTCCGGGGCTGGATCGAGGCCGCCGACGGCTGGGGCCTCGGCGACCGGCTGCTGGAGACCCTGCGCGGCGCCGAGCTGCTGGCCCGCGGCCCCAAGGTCAAGGGCGCCATCCGGGCCGCCGGGCTCACCGAGGCGTGGTCACCCGCCTCCGAGTCCATGGCCGAGGCACTGGACCGGCTCCTGGGCGAGGGCGTGGAGGGCCGCCGTATCGCCCTCCAACTGCATGGTGAGCCCCTCTCCGGCTTCATCGAGTCGCTCCGCGCCGCGGGCGCCGAGGTCGTCGCCGTACCCGTCTACCGCTGGGTTGACCCCGAGGACATCGCCCCGCTCGACCGGCTGCTCGACATCACCCTGGCCCGGGGCCTGGACGCCCTCACCTTCACCAGTGCCCCGGCCGCCGCCTCGCTGCTCGGCCGGGCCGAGAAGCGCGGGCTGATCCCGGAGCTCCTGAGCGCCCTGCGGGACGATGTCCTCGTGGCCTGCGTCGGACCGGTCACCGCCCTGCCGCTGCAGGCCCGCGGGATCGACACCGTCCAGCCGGAGCGCTTCCGGCTCGCCCCGCTCGTCCAGCTGCTGTGCGACGAACTCCCCGCCAGGGCCCGTGCGTTGCCGGTCGCCGGGCACCGGGTGGAGATCCGCGGTCATGCGGTGATCGTCGACGGCGAACTGCGCCCGGTGCCGCCCGCCGGAATGGCCCTGCTGCACGCCCTGGCCCGCAGGCCGGGCTGGGTGGTGGCCCGCGCCGACCTGCTGCGCGCACTGCCCGGCAGCGGCACCGACGAACACGCGGTGGAGACGGCCATGGCGAGGCTGCGTACGGCACTGGGCGCGCCCCGCCTCATCCAGACGGTCGTCAAACGCGGCTACCGGCTGGCGCTGGACCCGGCGGCGGACAGCCCCGATGTCAGTCCGGCTTGCTAAGACTGGGCAGGTACGCAACGACCAGTGGGAGGGGCCTTTATGGGTACCTGGGGCAGTGGGAACTTCGACAGCGACACGGCCGCTGATCACCTGTCGGGCATCACCGAGCGCCTTGTCTCGGAGATCACGGAGGCGATGGCCGACGACCCGGTCGGCCTGGAGCCCGACGAGTACTGGGGCGTCGCCGTGCCGTGCAACGTCGAGCTGCTGTGCCTGATCGCGGAGCAGCATTACGTCGGTGCGGCCGTGCCGGAGGCGGTGGTGGTCGAGGGCTGGAAGAAGACGTTCATGGACGTGTGGGAGCGGACCATCGACGGTCTGGAGCCCGAGCCGGCGTACAAGGAGGAAAGACGGGCGGAGCTGACCCGGACCTTCGACCGCCTGACGGGCCTGGCGGGGGAGCGCGCGGCGAACTGAGGCCGGATAGCGTGTTGGGATGATCAACGACATCCACCGGCTCGACGCGGAGGTACGACTGCGTCCCGTCACCCCGGCCGACGCCGCTTCCCTCGCCGTGGCGCTGACCCGCAGCCGCGCGTACATGCAGCCCTGGGAGCCGGTGCGGCCCGACACCTTCTACACCGAGCAGGGGCAGCAGGAACGCCTGGCCGGAATGCTCGCGGACCGCGACGAGGGGCGGGTGATGCCGTGGGTGCTCGCCGATGAACAGGATCGTGTGGTGGGCGCGTTCAACCTCAACGGCATTGTGCTCGGGCCGTTCCGCAGCGGGGTTCTCGGTTACTGGGTCGATGTCGAGTACGCGGGCCGCGGCCTGGCCACGGCCGCCGTGGAACGGGTCTGCGAGGTGGCCAGGGACGAACTGCGCCTGCACCGGATCGAGGCGGGGACGGTGCTGGACAACGTCGCGTCGCAGCGGGTGCTCGCCAAGTGCGGCTTCGAGCAGTACGGGATGGCGCCGCGCTATCTGCACATCAACGGCGAGTGGCGTGACCATCGGCTGTTCCAGCGGATTCTGCACGATGGGGCGTCGTTGATGGAGTGAGGGCCCGCCGGTTACGGGACGCCGAGTTCGAAAAGGCCGTAGCCCGCGTACGAGCCGGAAGCCAGGGCCGCGATGCCTAGGAGCATGAGCTGGTGGGTCAGGCTGAGGCGGCGCAGGGCGAGGGCGAGCGGGAGAAAGAGCGGGAAGAGGGGGAGCAGATAGCGGGAGACGTTGCCGAATATCTGCTGGCTGCCCAGGACGAGGACGAGGGTGAGGACGGTGTAGACCACCAGGACGGCCGGGGGACGCAGCCGGATCAGCAGCGGGAGCAGTGCGAGCGCGAGCAGGACGACACCGACGCCGATCAGGTCCGCGAAGGGCCAGGCGGAGAGATAGTCGGAGTGGCCCACCAGGACGGATGTGAGGACGTCGAGGGTGTGCCGGCCGTAGTCCCACTCGTGGGCCCAGGCGCCGGACTGAAGCCTGAAGTAGCCGCCGTAGTCGCCCATTTGGTGACCCACCCAGCCGAGATAGGCGAGGAGGCCGAGCGGGGCGACGGCCATCGCGGCCACCGGACGCCAGATGCCGTCCCGGAGACGGTAGAGCGCGAGCAGGGCCGCGACGGCGACGGCGGCGATCAGCGTCACGGCGGTGGGCCGGTTGAGCCCTGCCACGCAGGTGAGGAGACCGGCGGTGAGCCAGCGGCGGCTCAGGACGGCATGGCAGGCCCAGACGGCCAGGGCCACGTAGAGGGAGTCGGAGTAGACCGCCCACTCCACGCCGGAACCGGGCCAGACGGCCCAGAGTCCGGCCGCGGCCAGCCCGGCCCGTCTGCCGCCGAGGCGTTCGGTGATGGCGTAGATGCCCAGGGCGGCGGCCAAGGAGGCGACGACGGAGACCAGCAGGCCGGCGCCGTACAGGCCGAGGCCGGTGAGCTCGGAGACCAGCCGCATCAGCGCCGGGTAGAGCGGGAAGAACGCCGCCGAGTTCCCTTCGAGGGTGATCGGGCCGGCGGCGCCGGGGATCGGGACCAGTTGAGGGTCGTACCCGTGCACGGCGATCTGCTGGTACCACCAGCCGTCCCAGCTGGCCAGGACGTCCCACGGGTGGGCGCCGCCGCCGAAGCGCGGGTTCTTCGTGCGGTAGTCCCCGGCGGAGTGCAGCAGCCACATGAAGGCGGCGAAGCCGATGAACTTGAGCGTGCCGTAGACGGCCAGTACGGGGCCGTAGTGCTCGGCTGTGCGGCGCAGCCGGCGCCGGCGGTCGGGGTCCGTGATGGCGGGCTGCTGCGACAGCCTCGCGTTCCAGCTCAGGGTGCCGGTCGCGGTCGTACGGGCGGTGGTCCTGATCATGCGCGGAACACCCACGCTCGGAAGAGCAGGAACCGCAGCAGCGTCGCGGCCAGGTTGGCGGCGAGGAGTACGGCGAGTTCGGTGGCCTGCCCGGCCGAGGGCACCGCGTGGTGCAGGGCGGCGAGCGATCCGCCGGTGAGCGCCAGGCCGATCAGGAGGACGACCAGGCCCCTGCCCTGGTGGCGCAGCACACCGCCGCGGCCACGGAGGCCGAAGGTGAGCCGCCTGTTCACGGCCGTGTTGGCGACGGCGCAGACCAGCAGCGCGAGTGCGTTGGCGGTCTGGGATCCGGCCACCGGGCGCAGCGCCGCGTAGAGGAGCAGGTATGCGAGGGTGCTGACGGCTCCTACGGCGGCGAAGCACACGAGTTGGGTGGCGAGCCTGCCCGGAGCGTCGGCGCCACCGTCGCGGAGCGACCCGCCCGGCGGCAGCGTGTCCCGCGCCAGTGCCCCGCCGATCCTGGCGATGCCGCGCAGGTCGGCCATTGCCGTGGCGAGGATGTCGACCCGGGTGTCGGGATCGTCCACCCAGTCGACCGGCACCTCATGGATGCGCAGCCCGGCACGCTCGGCGATCACCAGAAGTTCGGTGTCGAAGAACCACTCCGAGTCCTGTATGAGGGGCAGCAGCCGCTCGGCCACATCACGCCGCACCGCCTTGAATCCGCACTGCGCGTCGGAGAAGCCCACGGCGAGGACGGAGCGCAGGAGGGCGTTGTAGCACCGAGAGATGATCTCTCGCTTGGGGCCGCGCACCACCCGGGAACCGGGGGCCAGGCGGGTGCCGATGGCGATATCGGAGTGGCCGGAGAGCAGCGGGGCCACGAGCGGCAGCAACGCCGTCAGTTCCGTGGACAGGTCCACGTCCATGTACGCGAGTACGGGGGCCGACGAGAGCGACCAGGCGGTACGCAGCGCCCGGCCGCGCCCCTTCTCGGCCAGCCGAAGCCACTGTGCTTCGGGCAGTTCGTCTGCCAGCCGAGCGGCGATCCGCGGGGTGCTGTCCGTGCTGGCGTTGTCGGCGATGGTGATACGGAACGGATAGGGGAAGGTCTCGCACAGGTGTGCGTGGAGCCGCCGCACGCTCGGCTCCAAGTCTCTCTCCTCATTGAACACGGGGACGACCACGTCCAGGACGGGCTCCGGGTGGTGCGTCGCCACCGGTGCGCGGTGTGGCAGTCGGCTCAGGTCCTTCAGGGCAAGTGACCCTTGATTTCTCATATGTTGTCCTTTTTGTGACCTGGTACGGGGCGGGCCGAAGACACTCGGGGCGACGGCGTTACGGCGTTACGGCGTTACGGGGTGATGAGCGAGGGCGAGGCGGTCGACGGCTAGTTCCGCGCGGTCGCCGTACCCGAAGGCGGGGCCGAGGTCGAGGGCGGCGACGCACCCTCCGTGCTCCCCGGCGGGGTCCCGGTGGCCGTGGCCGTACTCCCGGTCGCGGCCGGCGGCGTGATTGAGGCGGTCCCGTCCGGGGACGCGGGGGCAGTGGAGGCGTCCGAGGAGGAGGGCGCGCTCGGGGACGCGTCGGGTGTCGCGGGCGGGGCGGAGGGCGACGGGCTCGTCGCGGGCTGTGGGCCGGGGCGGCTGGGCTCGACCCGGGTCGCATGGACGGGCAGCAGGAACAGCCCGACACTGAGGCCGACGACGGCCAGGACGGAGCCGACTGCCCTCTGTGCGGCCCGTCTCCGACAGCGGACACGCACCCCTGCCCAGAGACGTTCCCGGTGCTTCGGCTCGAACGGTGCGGGCGCCTCGGTGTCGCACATCATCTGTGCCAGCTGCCGCTCGAAGTGATCCATGGGGTTCTCCTTCACCGCACCGGCTCGTTCACATTGCCCAGGAGCTGCCTCAGCTGCGCCACTCCGCGTGCGGCATGGGACCGAGCCGTGCCCACCGGACACCCGAGCGCCTCCGCCACCTGCCCCTCGGGCAGGTCCTGGTAGTAGCGCAGCACCACCGCCACCCTCTGCTTCGGCGACAACTGGGCCAGCGCGGCCTCCAGCCGAGAACGCTCCACCACGTCCGCGGACACATCGCCGACCACCGCCGCCTCGGGCAGCTGTTCGACGGGGCGTTCACCCCACCAACGCCGCTGTCCCGAGCGTGCCGCCGCACGCACCATCACCTTGCGGACGTACGGCTCCGGTGCGTCATCCGCGACCCTGGGCCAGACGAACCAGAGCTTGACCAAGGACTCCTGCAACAAGTCCTCGGCCCGATGCCGATCGCCTCCGACGAGCAGACGGGCCAGGTGGACCAGCACCGACCAGCGGGCAGCCACGAACTCATCGAACGCACGGGCTCGACTTTGCTCCATCCGCACTGTCCCTGTTCTCGCCGGTCGCCTACACCCTGTAGAAGGCACTGGCACGCGGCCCACGATGCACCTGTGGCCCGTGATATGGATCACAGGGCATGCCGACGACAAGCGCGAGACGCTCCTCCGTCCCGTCAGCGACGCCGCCGGTCGTGCTGGACGCGGTGCACCGACCGGAGCCAAAAGAACTTGGTCCGCTGGTCCCAAAACAAGTGCTTACAGACAGCAAGACCTCCCGACGGAGGGCCAGATGCTGCCGAGCAGGCTCAATTCTCATGTCCGTCCGGCGAAAATCCAGCCCGTCCGGCGTTTGAGGACAAAGGCGGGGCACCACGCCGGGCGCGCCCCACGGGCCCCGCCGCCACCCCGCGTGGCAGCAGGGGTTCCGGGTCGGCCCCCCGAGGGGCACTCTGGGGGAGACCCCCACCGGAGACCCCGAGGCGGTGACATACGCATGGCGGCGGGCAAGAGCTCGTACGACTGGCGGTTCGACTCCGGCCGCCCCTGCCTGGACCTGGTGGCCACAGGAATCGGCACCTCCGGCGCATGTGAACTGCTCGACGGCGCCGAGCGGCTCGCCGACTGGCTGGTGGCCGCCGGACTCGTACCGAGCGGCACCCACCTCGACGCCGTGGACGACACCTGGGTGGTGCGCTTCCGGCAGTTGAGGACCGGCGTCGACCGCCTGCTGACCGCCGAACTCGGCGGCCACAGAGCCGAGAGCGCCCTGGAACGGGTCAACGCGCTCGCCGCGGCCGCCCCACCGGGATTGCGGGCCGTACGCGGAAGAGGCGGCACGCTGGTACGGACACTGAGCGCCGATCCCGAATGCGGGGCACTGCTGGCCGCCGTCGCCCGCGACGTCGTGGAGCTCCTGACCGACCCGGTGGCGCGAGCCGGCCTGCGCCGCTGCGAGGCAGACAACTGCGCCCGCCTCTACCTGGACACCTCGCGCGGCCGCCGACGCCGCTGGTGCTCCAGCGAGGTGTGCGGGAACCGGGAGCGGGTGGCCCGGCACCGGCGCCGGACGGCGGCCGTGGCGGTCATGGACGCGGTCACGGACGCCGGAGCACCGTAAAGAATCTTGAAACCCGTTTGAATGGATCGCGGTCCCGTTCCGTATTCGATGGCCAAGGAGCTCTACAGGGTCTCGACCGGGAGGTTCGGGTGCGCAAGGATGCGGCCGTGGCCGATGACCGTCCGCACAGGGCTCGACATCGCAGTGAGCCGCCCCCGTCCTCCTCCGACGTCCCCGACGAGGAGCTGATGCGGGCGCTCTACCGCGAACACGCCGGACCTCTGCTCGCGTACGTGCTCCGCCTCGTCGCCGGCGACCGACAGCGCGCCGAGGACGTGGTGCAGGAAACGCTCATCCGTGCCTGGAAGAACGCCGGCCGGCTCAACCGGGCCACCGGCTCAGTCCGCCCCTGGCTGGTGACGGTCGCCCGGCGCATCGTCATCGACGGCCACCGCAGCCGGCAGGCCCGGCCGCACGAGGTCGATCCGTCGCCGCTGGAGGTCATTCCCGCGGAGGACGAGATAGACAAGGCGTTGTGGCTGATGACGCTCTCGGACGCGCTCGACGATTTGACCCCTGCCCACCGGGAAGCATTGGTCGAGACCTACTTCAAGGGCCGTACGGTCAATGAGGCAGCCGATGTGCTGGGCGTACCCAGCGGGACGGTACGGTCCCGGGTCTTCTACGCACTGCGTTCGATGAAGCTCGCACTCGAAGAGAGGGGGATCACGGCATGAGCGACCACGAGTGGGAGCCTTTCGGGCCCCGGCCGACCGGTCCCTCCGGCCCCCGAACCCCCGGCAGCCCCAGCGGCCCCCGCAGCCTCTCCGGCCCCCGCAGCCCCGATGGCCCCGGCCGCACCGCCCCGCGCGGAGCCGTCGAAGGGCCCGGGCACGACGCCGCCGGTGCGTATCTCCTCGGCGTTCTGGACGATGCCGAGGCGTCCGCCTTCGAAGCGCATCTGGCCGGCTGCGACCTGTGCGCCGCCCATCTCGACGAGTTCGCAGGCCTGGAACCCATGCTCGCGATGCTCTCCGAGTCCCCGGCCGCCGCACCGGGCACCCGCCCCGTCCCGCACGTCCCGCAGCCGCCCGCACCCCGCATGCTCGACCGGCTGGTCGACGAGGTGGCGGCCAAGCGGGCCCGGCGCAGACGCCGCTCCATGTATCTGGTGGCGGCGGCAGCGGCGCTGATCATCGGCGGTCCGGTGGTCGCGGTCCTGGCGACCGGCAACGACGGCGCCTCGACGCAGGCGGCCGACCCGCACCCCACCAGCCCCGCCGAGGACGCCTTCTTCCACCACATGACGGAGAAGGTGCGGGCCACCGACCCCACCACCAAGGTCGATGCCACCATCGGCATGGAGAAGAAGGCCTGGGGCACCCACGCCGTGCTGGAGCTCAAGAACGTCACGGGCCCGGAGAAATGCAGCCTGATCGCCGTGTCGAAGACCGGTGAGGAGGAGGTCGTCACCTCCTGGTCCGTACCGAAGTGGGGGTACGGCATCAAGGACTCCCCGCACCCGGCCTCGAAGTACCCGCTCTATGTCCACGGCGGCGCGGCCATGGACCGCGGCGACATCGATCATTTCGAGGTGCGTACGTTCGACGGCAAGCGGCTGGTGGAGGTCGACGCCTGATCGAGACCCCGCCGTGCCATTTCGATACGCGCGGCAGGTGCGCGGCGGCCCCCGCTTCGCATAGGGTTGACGGCTGCCCAATGCACGTCAGAAGGGGGCCTCGGTGGCCGCGCAGGATGCCGCTGTCGATTCGATGCGGGACCGGGAAATCGGTGTCGAGCAGGAACATCTCGACCGTGTCTATCACCGCCTCGAAGAGAAGATTCACGAGGCGGAATTTCTCATGAGTGACGCCGTCAAGCGCGGCCAGGTCGGCACCCCGGGTGCGCTCGCCGAGCGCGACGCCCAGGTGTTCCGGGCCGGAATCCACCTCAATCGGCTGAACAGCGAGTTCGAGGACTTCCTCTTCGGAAGGATCGATCTGCTGCTCGGCAAGGACGGCGAACGCGGCCCGGACGGCGCGTACACGTCTGTCGAACCGGCCGACGACGCCGTACGCGACGACAACTCCGCCGATATCGCGGAGACGCTGCACATCGGCCGGATCGGCGTTCTCGACTCCGACTACGCGCCGCTGGTCATCGACTGGCGCGCACCGGCCGCCGCACCGTTCTACCGGTCGACGCCGAAGGAACCGGGCAGGGTGGTACGCCGCCGGGTCATCCGCTCCAAGGGCCGCAAGGTCCTCGGGGTCGAGGACGACCTGATGCGCCCCGAGCTGACCGCGTACCTGGGCGGCGACAAGCTCCCCGTCATCGGCGACGGCGCGCTGATGGCGGCGCTCGGCCAGGCCCGCAGCCACACCATGCGGGACATCGTCTCCTCCATCCAGGCCGAACAGGACCTGGTGATCCGGGCCCCCGCCGCCTCCGTCACCGAGGTCTCCGGCGGCCCCGGCACCGGCAAGACCGCCGTCGCCCTGCACCGCGCCGCGTACCTCCTCTACCAGGACCGGCGACGGTACGCGGGAGGCATCCTCGTCGTCTCGCCGACCCCGCTCCTCGTCGCGTACACCGAAGGCGTGCTGCCCTCGCTGGGCGAGGAGGGGCAGGTCGCGATCCGCGCCGTCGGCTCGCTCTCCGACGAGGCGGCCGGCGTCGAGGGCGCCACCACGTACGACGAGCCCGCCGTCGCCCGGATCAAGGGCTCCTCCCGGATGCTCCAGGTGCTGCGCAAGGCGGCACGCGGCGCGCTGGAACAGCCCGGCACCCCCCGCAAGGCGGAGGACCGGGACGGCCAGCTGTCCTTCGGCGACGGAACCGACGAGGCCCCGGCCACCCCGACCCGCCTGCGGGTCGTCGCGTTCGGCGCCCGGGTCGAGCTGAACGCCGACGAGCTGCACCGCATCCGGCAGTCCGTCCTCGGCGGCACCGCCCCGGTCAACCTGCTGCGCCCGCGCGCCCGCAGAATGCTCCTGGACGCCCTGTGGAACAAGTCCTCCGGCCGGGGCCGCTACACCGACCCCGAGCTGGCCGCCGAGCTGCGCTCCTCCTTCGACGAGGACGTCTCCACCGAGACGCCCTTCCTCGCCTTCCTGAACGCCTGGTGGCCCGAGCTCACCCCGCGCGGGGTGCTCGCCGCGATGGCCGACGAGAAGCGGCTCGGCCGCTGGGCGCGCCGGGTCCTCAACCAGGGCGAGGTGCGCCGCTTCGCCCGCTCCCTGAAGCGGCTCGACAGCGAAGGCAACGGGCCGCTCTCCGTACACGACGTGGCGATCCTCGACGAGCTGCAGACGCTGCTCGGCACCCCGTACCGGCCGAAGAAGAAGCGCGAATTCGACCCGCTGGACCAGCTCTCCGGTCTGGAGGAGCTGATGCCGCAGCGCGAGGAGACCCAGCGCGAGCGGGCCGAGCGGCTGGCCGCGGAGCGTACGGAGTACGCGCATGTCATCGTCGACGAGGCGCAGGACCTCACGCCCATGCAGTGGCGCATGGTCGGCCGCCGCGGCCGGCACGCCACCTGGACGATCGTCGGAGACCCGGCGCAGTCCTCCTGGTCCGATCCGGACGAGGCCGCCCAGGCGCGCGACGAGGCGCTCGGCAACCGGCCGCGCCGCCGCTTCACCCTCACGGTCAACTACCGCAACCCGGCGGAGATCGCCGAGCTGGCCTCGAAGGTCCTGGCGCTCGCGATGCCCGGAATGGAGTCACCGGCCGCGGTCCGTTCCACAGGTGTGAAGCCGCGCTTCGAGACCGTACGGGACGGCGATCTGGCCGCTTCGGTGCGCGAGGAGGCGCGGCGGCTGCTGGCCGAGGTGGACGGCACGGTGGGTGTGGTCGTCGCGATGCACCGCCGGGCGCAGGCCCGCAACTGGCTCGCCGAGCTCGGCGAGCGGGTGGTGGCGCTGGGCAGTCTGGAGGCGAAGGGCCTGGAGTACGACGCCACGGTGGTCGTCTCGCCCGCGGAGATCGCGGACGAGTCCCCGGCCGGCCTGCGGGTGCTGTACGTGGCGCTGACGCGTGCGACGCAGCAGCTCACGGTGGTCTCGGGGGAGCGGGACCTGCCCGACGAGGACGGCGTTCCGGACCTGCTGAGGGACTGAGGCAAGGGGCACAGGTACCGCCGTCGGGACAGATTTTTGAACCGATCTGCCCTGCGGGAATCACTTCTGCGGGGTCTTTGTTAGCCTGGTGTCGGCACCGGCTCGATCCAAGCCCCCGGGCCCAACCTTCGTCGCTTCGAGCGACCACTTGCCGCGAGGCGAGCATGGCGGGTCGGTGCCGCTTGAACAAGAAGACAGACCCGCGTCACCTTCCGGTGGCGCGGGTCTGTTCTTGTTTACGGACCTGGCAGCTTCCTTACGGACCTGGCTGCTTCCCGCCCCGGTCGGCCCCGGCCGGGAGCGGTTGGGGGTTCCGCTGAAGCAGTCATCTCTCGTATGGTGGAAAATACTTTCCGAAACGTGGCAGTCATTACCGGCTACCAGCCAGTAGGTGCGACGATCGGGAAGCGTGTCCGAGGCGAGCGCCCCGGCCGCGCGGCAATGAAGCTAAGGAAAGCGAAGGACTCGGCCATGGCAACGGCGCCCAGCGTCTCGTACTCGATGACGGTCAGGCTGGAGGTGCCCGCGAGCGGCACAGCGGTCTCCCAGCTGACCACGGCCGTGGAGTCCTCCGGCGGTTCGGTCACCGGCCTCGATGTGACCGCCTCCGGCCACGAGAAGCTGCGGATCGACGTCACCATCGCCGCCACCTCCACCGCGCACGCGGACGAGATCGTCGAAAACCTGCGCGGCATCGAGGGTGTCGTGCTCGGCAAGGTTTCCGACCGTACGTTCCTGATGCACCTCGGCGGCAAGATCGAGATGGCGTCCAAGCACCCCATCCGCAACCGTGACGACCTCTCGATGATCTACACCCCGGGTGTGGCCCGGGTCTGCATGGCGATCGCCGAGAACCCCGAGGACGCCCGCCGCCTCACGATCAAGCGCAACTCCGTCGCAGTTGTGACGGACGGCTCCGCGGTGCTCGGCCTCGGCAACATCGGACCGATGGCCGCCCTCCCCGTGATGGAGGGCAAGGCGGCCCTCTTCAAGCGGTTCGCCGGCATCGACGCCTGGCCGATCTGCCTGGACACCCAGGACACCGACGCCATCGTCGAGATCGTCAAGGCGATCGCCCCCGGCTTCGCGGGCATCAACCTGGAGGACATCTCCGCACCCCGCTGCTTCGAGATCGAGGCACGGCTGCGCGAGGCCCTGGACATCCCCGTCTTCCACGACGACCAGCACGGCACCGCGATCGTGGTCCTGGCCGCGCTGACCAACGCACTGCGCGTGGTGGCCAAGGGAATCGGGGACGTACGGGTCGTCATGTCCGGCGCCGGAGCGGCCGGTACGGCCATCCTGAAGCTCCTCATCGCCGCGGGCGTCAAGCACGCCGTCGTCGCCGACATCCACGGTGTGGTGCACGCGGGCCGCGAGGACCTGGTCTCCGCCGACGCCGACTCGCCGCTGCGCTGGATCGCCGACAACACCAACCCCGAGTCCATCACCGGCACCCTCAAGCAGGCTGTCGTGGGCGCCGACGTCTTCATCGGCGTCTCCGCTCCGAACGTGCTGGACGGCACCGATGTCGCCGCCATGGCGGACGATGCGATCGTGTTCGCGCTCGCGAACCCGGACCCCGAAGTCGACCCGGCAATCGCCCGCCAGACGGCGGCAGTTGTCGCCACCGGCCGCTCCGACTTCCCGAACCAGATCAACAACGTGCTGGTCTTCCCGGGCGTCTTCCGCGGCCTGCTGGACGCGCAGTCCCGCACCGTCAACACGGAGATGATGCTGGCCGCGGCGGGCGCCCTCGCCGATGTCGTCGCCGAGGACGAGGTGAACGCGAACTACATCATCCCGTCGGTCTTCAACGACAAGGTCGCGGGAGCGGTCGCCGGCGCCGTCCGGGACGCCGCGAAGGCGGCGAGCGGCGCTGTGACGGGCCCCACGTTGGCTTGAGCTACGGCGCGTCGCGGGTCGCGGCGCCCCAAACGCCCCTTTAGGGTGGGCGGGCGGCGCGTCCCGCAGAGCCCCGCATCCGCTGCGGACCGCTTTCGGGGAGTCGACGGAACGTCACCACGACGAGGCAGTGGCGCTTTTCGTGTGACTCCGGAGGGTGCCGGATTGGCTTTCCCGCCGCAGGTGGGGGCAGGATGCGTAATCGGGCGCGAGGGTCTGACGACAGACCCGGGTCCGGGGACTGTCCGAGGGCCCTGGCAGCATCGGCTTCGATCTCACGCCTCACAGGCAAGAAGAACACGGGAGTAACAACATGAACCGCAGTGAGCTGGTGGCCGCCCTGGCCGACCGCGCCGAGGTGACTCGCAAGGACGCCGACGCCGTGCTGGCCGCGCTCGCCGAGACCGTCGGTGAGATCGTCGCCAAGGGCGACGAGAAGGTCACCATCCCCGGCTTCCTGACCTTCGAGCGCACCCACCGTGCCGCTCGCACCGCTCGTAACCCGCAGACCGGCGACCCGATCAACATCCCGGCCGGCTACAGCGTGAAGGTCTCCGCGGGCTCCAAGCTCAAGGAAGCCGCCAAGGGCAAGTAAGCCGCCAAGGGCAAGTAAGCCCCACAGGCGCGACGAAGGGCGGTCACCCGACCAGGGTGACCGCCCTTCTGCGTACCGGCCCCAGAGGGCCCGTTTCTGGGCTTCTGCCGCTATTACGGATCAGAGGGTACGGACCCGGGCCCCTCCCGCGAACGGGAAACGGCGAACGGGGGCCCGGGGGCAGCGCCCCGAACCCCCGTCAGCAACCGTCAGGCGCCACGCCTCAGACCGGCGCCAACCCTCGGGCCAGGACCCTCAGACCAGCGCCCCGCCCGGCAGCTCCACCTTCGCGCCGAGCTTCTCCAGCTTGTCCATGAAGTTCTCGTAGCCGCGGTTGATCAGATCGATGCCGTGTACCCGCGACGTGCCCTGCGCCGCCAGCGCCGCGATCAGGTACGAGAAACCGCCGCGCAGGTCCGGGATGACCAGATCCGCGCCCTGCAGCTTCGTCGGCCCGGAGACGACCGCGGAGTGCAGGAAGTTGCGCTGACCGAAGCGGCAGTCGGAGCCGCCCAGGCACTCGCGGTAGAGCTGGATGTGCGCGCCCATCTGGTTGAGCGCGGAGGTGAAGCCGAGCCGGGACTCGTACACCGTCTCGTGGACGATGGACAGGCCCGAGGCCTGCGTCAGGGCCACGACCAGCGGCTGCTGCCAGTCGGTCTGGAAGCCGGGGTGCACGTCCGTCTCCAGGGCGATGGCGTTCAGCGCGCCGCCCGGGTGCCAGAAGCGGATGCCCTCGTCGTCGATCTCGAACGCGCCGCCGACCCGGCGGAAGGTGTTCAGGAACGTCATCATCGAGCGCTGCTGTGCGCCCCGTACGTAGATGTTGCCCTCGGTGGCCAGCGCCGCGGATGCCCAGGAGGCCGCCTCCAGGCGGTCCGGGATCGCCCGGTGCGTATAACCGTCCAGCCGGTCGACACCGGTGATCCGGATCGTCCGGTCGGTGTCCATCGAGATGATCGCGCCCATCTTCTGCAGTACGCAGATGAGGTCCTCGATCTCCGGCTCCACGGCCGCGTTGGACAACTCGGTGACGCCCTCGGCGAGCACGGCCGTCAGCAGTACCTGCTCGGTGGAGCCCACCGACGGGTACGGCAGCCGGATCTTCGTGCCGCGCAGCCGCTGCGGGGCCTCCAGATACTGGCCGTCCGCCCGCTTCTCGATGGTCGCGCCGAACTGCCGCAGCACGTCGAAGTGGAAGTCGATCGGCCGGCCGCCGATGTCACAGCCGCCGAGCCCCGGGATGAATGCATGACCCAGCCGGTGCAGCAGCGGGCCGCAGAAGAGGATCGGGATGCGCGACGAGCCCGCGTGGGCATCGATGTCGGCGACGTTGGCGCTCTCTACATAGGTCGGGTCCAGGACGAGCTCGCCCGGTTCGTCACCGGGCCGGACCGTCACACCGTGCAGCTGCAGCAGCCCCCGTACCACCCGCACGTCGCGGATGTCGGGCACATTGCGCAGCCGGCTGGGCCCGCTGCCGAGCAGCGCGGCGACCATTGCCTTCGGCACCAGGTTCTTGGCGCCTCTGACGCGGATCTCGCCCTCCAGCGGGGTTCCGCCGTGGACAAGCAGGACATCGTCTGTGCCGGTCATGAATCTCGCGTTCCGGAGTGGTCGGGCAGGGGGCCAAACGAAAGGGTAATGGCCCACCACCCCCCTTCCGTAAGAGAACGGGGGACGCGCGAACGTCATGAATTCGCCACAACACGCTCTGCACCCCGACTCTTGCGGAGGGTTACCGTCCGCATTGCCTTCCGGGTGGTGCGCTCCCCGTGCATCCGTGCGCCCTGAGCTGCGCTCGGGCGCCCTGACCGACCGGGCGGCCCACATGGTCCCCGCAGAGGGCGAAGATGCGGGATCATTTCTGCCATGACCGAGGTGTCCTCGCTCACAGGGCGACTGCTCGTGGCCACACCCGCCCTGGCGGACCCGAATTTCGACCGCGCGGTGGTGCTGCTCCTCGACCACGACGAGGAGGGCTCACTCGGCGTGGTCCTGAACCGCCCGACCCCGGTCGGCGTCGGCGACATCCTCACGTCCTGGGCCGGCCTGACCGGCGAACCCGACGTCGTCTTCCAGGGCGGCCCGGTCTCGCTCGACTCGGCGCTCGGTGTGGCCGTCATCCCCGGCGACGAGGGCCCGCTCGGCTGGCGCCGGGTGTACGGGGCGATCGGCCTGGTGGACCTGGAGGCCCCGCCGGAGCTGCTGGCAGCGGCGCTCGGCTCGCTGCGGATCTTCGCCGGGTACGCCGGCTGGGGCCCCGGACAGCTGGAGACGGAACTGACCGAGGGGGCCTGGTACGTCGTCGAGTCCGAGCCCGGAGACGTCTCCTCCCCGCGCCCCGAACACCTCTGGCGAGCGGTCCTGCGCCGCCAGCGCAGCGAACTGGCGATGATCGCCACGTATCCGGACGACCCTTCGCTGAACTGATGCTCCGGGCTTTCAGTACCCTTGGCGGTTATGAGCACTCTTGAGCCCGAGCGCGGGGCAGGTACGGGGACCCTCGTAGAGCCGACGCCGCAGGTGTCGAACGGCGACGGCGACCACGAGCGCTACGCCCATTACGTCCAGAAGGACAAGATCATGGCGAGTGCCCTGGAGGGCACCCCCGTGGTCGCACTGTGCGGGAAGGTCTGGGTACCGGGTCGCGACCCGAAGAAGTATCCGGTCTGTCCCATGTGCAAGGAGATCTACGAGTCCATGGGCGCCGGCGGCGACAAGGACAAGGGCAAGGGCGGCAAGGACAAGAAGTAGTCCGGAGCCGTTCGGCCACCATTGCTTCGGGCCCCCGGGGCGCGCGTTGATGCGCGCCCCGGGGGCTTTTTCGTATGCCCTGGGCGTGATGCTGGTCTGCCGCGCTCGTCGTCCTCGGACTTCCTGGTTGATCTCCTTGTATCGCGTCGCGTCGGCATGATGGGAGTGATCACATCTCGATGGTTTCTGGCGGTAGTGGTCATGTGAACGTGCAGGTCGCGGTCACGGCTGAGGCGGTTCCGGGCGTTGGTGTTCGGGTTCGTCGGAGTGTCGTAGACCAGTGTTGGTTTCGTGTTCATGAGCGAACAGGCAGGGGTGAAGCGGCAGTTCGGGCATCGTGCCCGGCTTGCGCTGACCCCTGCGCAAGTCCTGCTCATGGACGACCAGGCGCGCGCCGCACGCGCCACGTGGAATCTCCTGCATGACCGGTGGACCATGCTTCCCAGGCACCGCAGATCTCTCGCGGCGGCGGACGCCGCGATCCGCGAGGCCCGCAAGGAATCGACCGGCTTGCGGTGCTCCCGGCGCAGGCCGCCCAGGCGGTGCTGAAGACGTACCACCGGGCGTGGATCAACAGCTGGGAGGGCCGGGCCGACGCCCCGGCCTTCAAGGCCCGATTCCGGTCGGCGACTGCGCATCCGCCGGCCGGCCCGGCCGGCTGGCCGCCGAGGCTGCCGCTCTGCATCGACGGCGCGAGCCGCACGCGCTTCCTGTGGCAGATCCTCTTCCCCGCTGGTCTTCCCCGGTCTGGTGGCGACCAGCGTCTTCTCGTTCATCTCGACCTGGAACGACTTCCTGTTCGCGAAGTCGTTCATCATCAGCGACACCTCCCAGTCGACGCTCCCGATGGCGCTGCTGGTCTTCTTCGAACCCGACGAGAACGACTGGGGAGGGATCATGGCAGCCTCGACGGTGATGACCATTCCCGTGCTGGTCTTCTTCGTACTCGTACAGCGCCGCCTGGTCTCGGGACTGGGCGGAGCGGTAAAGGACTGACGTCATGGACAGGGGCATGGACATGGAAACGGAACTGATCCCGGCACCCGTGCACGTCGGTGACTCCGGTGAGTCCGCCGATATCGGTGACGAGGGGCGGGCCGGATTCCTGCTGGACCCCTCCACCACCATTGCGGCGGCCCGGGGCACCGAGAACACCGAACGCTGGCTGCGCTCCACGCTCGGAGCCGCCTTCGGCCTGCCGCTCGCACCGGGCGGCGAGGACGCAGCGAACACCATCCGGCTGCGCATCGACCCGGCTCTGGAACCCGAGGGCTACCGACTGGGCACCGGGTCCGGCCAGAGTGTCGAGATCACCGGAGGAAGCCCCGCCGGAGTCTTCTGGGGCGCGCAGACCTTCCGTCAGCTCCTGGGCCCCGAAGCCTTCCGCCGCGCGCCCATCAGCCCCGGCAGCAGGCCCGCCATCCCCTTCACGGACATCGAGGACCACCCGCGCTTCCCCTGGCGCGGCATGATGCTCGATGTGGCGCGGCACTTCCTGCCCAAGGACGACGTCCTGCGCTATCTCGACCTCCTCGCCGCGCACAAGCTGAATGTCTTCCACTTCCACCTCACCGACGACCAGGGCTGGCGCATCGAGATCAAGCGCCACCCCCGGCTGACCGAGGTCGGCTCCTGGCGGTCCCGTACCAAGCACGGTCACCGGGCTTCCGAGCTGTGGGACGAGACCCCGCACGGCGGCTACTACACGCAGGACGACATCCGCGAGATCGTCGCGTACGCCGCCGAGCGGCATATCCGGGTCGTCCCCGAGATCGACATCCCGGGCCACTCGCAGGCCGCCATCGCCGCGTACCCCGAACTGGGCAACACCGACGTCATCGACACCACCACCCTCTCCGTCTGGGACACCTGGGGCATCAACTCGAACGTACTCGCCCCCACTGACAACACCCTGCGCTTCTTCGAGGGCGTCCTCGAAGAGGTCCTCGACCTCTTCCCCGCCGCCACCTCGCCGTTCATCCACATCGGCGGCGACGAGTGCCGCAAGGACCAGTGGAAGGAGTCCCAGGCGGCCCAGGCCCGGATCGACGAATTCGGCCTGGCCAACGAGGACGAGCTGCAGTCCTGGATCATCCGGCACTTCGACACCTGGCTCACCGCACGCGGACGCCGGCTCATCGGCTGGGACGAGATCCTCGAAGGCGGCCTCCCGGCGGGCGCCGCCGTGTCGTCCTGGCGGGGTTACGGGGGAGGCATCGCCGCCGCCGAGGCCGGCCACGACGTGGTGATGTGCCCGGAACAGCACGTGTACCTGGACCACCGTCAGGACGGCGGCGCCGACGAGCCGATGCCCATCGGCTTCATCCGCACCCTGGAGGACGTCTACCGCTTCGAACCCGTACCTGCGGGCCTTTCCGAGGAGGCGGCCCGTCACATCCTCGGCACCCAGGCCAATGTCTGGACCGAGGTCATGCAGAACCGGGCCCGCGTCGACTACCAGGTCTTCCCGCGCCTGGCGGCATTCGCGGAGGTCGCCTGGTCGCCCCTGCCCGCCTCCGCCGACCGGGACTTCGCCGACTTCGAACGCCGAATGACCACGCACTACGCCCGACTTGACGCGCTCGGTGTCGACTACCGGCCGCCGAGCGGCCCGTTGCCCCGGCAGCAGCGCCCCGGCGTCCTCGGACGCCCCCTTGAGGGAGCGCCCCCGAACGTGTGATCCCGGCCGCACTCCGGGTCCGGCCGTCACCCTCCCCGGGAGTGTGACGGCCGGCAGTCGTTCCCAGTAACGCGCCCCGCGGGACCGGAACGTGCCTCCCCCGGACCGGAACGCGCCTCCGCGGGACCGGAACGTGCCCCCGCCGGACCGGAACGCGCCTCCCCCGGACCGGAACGTGCCCCCGCCGGACCGGAACGCGCCTCCCCCGGACCGGAACGCGCCTCCCCCGGACCGGAACGTGCCCCCGCCGGACCGGAACGCGCCTCCCCCGGACCGGAACGTGCCCCCGCCGGACCGGAACAAGCCGTACAAGGCTCGCCGAAGAGTGGCAATTCGCGCTCTGCGCCGAAGTAGGGCGAATCGGGATCATCCCCCTGGTCGGGGACGGATACACCCTTCGCGGACCCTCGCGTCGGGCCGGTCGGAAGATGTGCCAGAGTTGCCACGTCCAGGCTTTGAGCACGTACCGTACGGCGAAACAAGCCGGACAGCCGGGACACCGGGAAGGGGCAGCTGGGTTGACCACGCACGCACCGCAGGCGACGCAGTCCGTGACGCTGCCGGCCTCGCTCGACGAGGCCGTGGCGGCACTGGGCGCCATGCCCGCCGCCGTTCCTGTGGCAGGCGGTACAGACCTGATGTCGGCCGTCAACAAGGGGCTGCTGCGCCCCTCGGGGCTGGTCGGCCTCGGCCGGATCAGCGAGCTCCGCGGCTGGCACTACCAGGACGGCCACGCCCTGCTCGGCGCCGGACTCACCCACGCGCGCATGGGACGGCCCGACTTCGCCGCGCTCATCCCCGCCCTGGCCGCGTCCGCGCGCGCCGCGGGCCCGCCCCAGATCCGTAACGCCGGAACACTCGGCGGCAACATCGCCACCGCCGCCCCGACCGGCGACGCCCTGCCGGTGCTCGCCGCGCTGGAGGCCGAGCTCGTCATCGCGGGCCCCGGCGGCGCCCGCCGCGAGATCCCGGTCTCGCACCTGCTGGCCGGCCGCGACATGCTCGAACCCGCCGAACTGATCGGCTTCGTCCGCGTACCGCTGCTGCATGCCCCCCAGGTCTTCCTGAAGGCCACCGGCCGCACCGGCCCCGGCCGCGCCACTGCATCCGTCGCGATCGTCCTCGACCCGGCCCGGCGCGGGGTGCGCTGCGCGGTCGGCGCCATCGCGCCGATGCCGCTGCGGCCGCTGGAGGCCGAACGCTGGATCGCCTCACTGATCGACTGGGACGGCGAACGGGGCCTGGCCCCCGACGCGCTGGCCGCCTTCGGCGAGTACGTCGCCGCGGCCTGCATCCCGGACCAGGCACCGTCCGCCGACGGGGGAGAGGCACCACCGCTGCCCCCCGCCGTACTGCATCTGCGGCGGACCGTCGCCGCGCTGGCCCGACGCGCGCTGGGGAGGGCACTGTCGTGAGCAACGAGGACCACAACGATCAGCACGGGCAGCGGGAGCAGCCGCAGCACGGGGGCTGGCAGCCGACGCCGCAGGGCGGCGAGTACGACGCCGAGGCGACGGCCTTCGTCCACCTGCCGCCGGAGGACCTGGCGAACATCCCGCTGGCAGCGCCCGGCCAGGGCTACGTACCGCCGATGATTCTGCCGCTGACCCCTGCGGCCGGGCTCGACCCGGCGGCCACGGGCAGCTGGGTCGTGCAGACGCAGAACCAGCAGGAGCGGGCTACGGGAGCGGAGCAGCCGGCACCCGACGCGGTGCACTGGCCGGACCCGAACCAGCAGCCGCAGCAGCCGCAGTACGAGTACGAGTACCCGCAGCAGGAGCAGTACCGGGAGACGTCGGCCGCGACGGGCCAGTGGAACTTCACCGAGTCCACCGAGTTCGGCGGTCACGCGGACCACGCCGGCCATGTTGACCACAGCGGTCCGGCCGGCTACACCGGCCACACCGTTCAGCCCGGCCACACCGGCCAGTGGACGATTCCGGTGGCCGATGGTGACCTCCCGGAGGAGTCCGGCGAGTTCGCGGCCTCGGCTCTGGCCTCCCAGTGGTACGCGGACCGGACTCCTCCCGCCACGCTGCCGGGCGGTGCGCCCGCTCCGTGGGCGACTCAGCAGCCGGTCGCGGAGCCCGAGCCCGAGCCCGCGGTGGGACCGGACCCCGGCGCGGACATCGAGCCGGAGCACGCGCCGGAAGCCGATTTCGCGCCTGCGGCACAGCCCTCCGAGGCGTCTTCCGTGACGTCTTCCGTGACTTACGAGGACACCCTCCAGGCCCCCGAGGCAGCACCGGAGACGCCCGCCGCCGTCGAGGACGGCCCCGTACCCGCTGCCGGAGACACGCCCGTTCTCGGGGTGGACCTCGCACAGATCCCGACCCCCGACACCGCTCCGGCGGCGGACAGCGCGGCCGATCACCCGGTGGAGGCCACGCCCGAGCACCATCCGGCAGAGCCGCCGCCCGACACGGCACCCGACGCGGAACCGGACACGGCGCCCGACGCGCCACCGCTCGAAGCCCAGCCCCTCGAAGCCCAACCCCTATCCGTCCCCAGCGAGCACCCCGCCGCCTCCTACGTCCTGCATGTGAACGGCGCCGACCGCCCCGTCACCGACGCCTGGATCGGCGAGTCGCTCCTCTACGTGCTCCGCGAGCGCCTCGGTCTCGCCGGTGCCAAGGACGGCTGCTCGCAGGGCGAGTGCGGTGCCTGCAACGTCCAGGTGGACGGCCGTCTGGTCGCCTCCTGCCTGGTACCCGCGGCGACCGCGGCAGGCAGTGAGGTCCGTACGGTCGAGGGCCTGGCCGTGGACGGCGAGCCGTCGGACGTCCAGCGCGCCCTCGCCAAGTGCGGCGCCGTCCAGTGCGGCTTCTGCATCCCCGGCATGGCCATGACCGTCCACGACCTCCTGGAGGGCAACCACGCCCCCAGCGAACTGGAGACGCGTCAGGCGCTCTGCGGCAACCTCTGCCGCTGCTCCGGCTACCGGGGCGTCCTCGACGCCGTGAACGAGGTCATCGCGGGCCGCGAGGCAATCACCGACCACGCCTCGTCGGACTCCTCGTCCCCGGAGTCCGACGAGGCCCGCATCCCGCACCAGGCGGCTCCCGGCGCCGGTAGCGTCCAGCCGCACCCGCAGGACGGAGGCATGGCGTGAGCAACGACGCAGCCACCGCTGCCAACGCGACCAGCACACGGATCACCACCCCGTCGGCCGAAGGCCCCGACACCGAGCCGCCCGCACTCGGCCTCGGCGTCTCCCTCCCGCCCGCCGACGCGCGTGCCAAGACCGAGGGCACCTTCCCGTACGCCGCCGACCTCTGGGCCGAGGGCCTGCTGTGGGCGGCCGTCCTCCGCTCCCCGCACCCGCACGCCCGCATCCTGTCCATCGACACCTCGGCCGCCGTCGAGATGCCGGGGGTACGGGCCGTCGTCACGCACGAGGACATCCCCGGGGAGGGCGCGTACGGGCGCAGGGTCGTCGACCGCCCCGTCTTCGCCTCCGACCTGGTGCGCCACCACGGCGAGCCGATCGCCGCGGTCGCCGCCGACCACCCCGACACGGCCCGGCTCGCCGCCGCGGCCATCGCCGTCGAGTACGAGGTCCTCGAACCGGTCACCGACCCGGAGAGGGCCTTCGCCGCCGAACCGCTGCACCCCGACGGCAATCTGATCCGCCACATCCCGCTGCGCTACGGCGACCCGGATGTCACCGGCGAGGTCATCGTCGAGGGCCTGTACCGCATCGGCCGTCAGGACCCGGCCCCGATCGGTGCCGAGGCCGGACTCGCCGTGCCCCGCCCCGACGGCGGCGTGGAGATCTACACCGCCTCCACCGACCCGCACACCGACCGCGATCTCGCCGCCGCCTGCTTCGGCCTCGAACCGGACCGGGTGAAGGTCGTCGTCACCGGCGTCCCCGGCGCGACCGGCGACCGCGAGGACCCCGGCTTCCAGCTCCCGCTGGGCCTGCTCGCGCTGCGCACCGGCTGCCCGGTCAAACTGGCCGCCACCCGCGAGGAGTCCTTCCTCGGCCACGCCCACCGCCACCCGACCCTGCTCCGCTACCGCCACCACGCGGACGCCGAGGGCCGGCTGGTGAAGGTCGAGGCACAGATCCTGCTCGACGCGGGCGCGTACGCCGACGCCTCGTCCGAGTCGCTGGCCGCGGCGGTCGCGTTCGCCTGCGGCCCGTACGTCGTCCCGCACGCCTTCATCGAGGGCTGGGCGGTCCGTACGAACAACCCGCCGTCCGGCCATGTGCGTGGCGAGGGTGCGATGCAGGTCTGCGCGGCGTACGAGGGCCAGATGGACAAGCTGGCCGCCAAGCTGGGCATCGACCCGGCCGAGCTGCGCCTGCGCAACGCCTTGTCCACCGGCGACATCCTCCCCACCGGCCAGACGGTGACCTGCCCGGCACCAGTATCCGAACTCCTGGAATCCGTACGGGACTTCCCCCTCCCCGCCCTCCCCAAGGACGCTCCGGAGGACGACTGGCTGCTGCCCGGCGGCCCGGAGGGTGCGGGCGAACCCGGTGCGGTGCGCCGAGGGGTCGGCTATGCGCTCGGCATGGTCCACATGCTCGGGGCGGAGGGCGCCGACGAGGTCTCCACGGCCACGGTCAGGGTCCACGACGGCATCGCCACGGTCATCTGCGCCGCGGTCGAAACGGGCCAGGGCTTCTCGACCCTCGCCCGCCAGGTCGTCCAGGAGACCCTGGGCATCGAAGAGGTCCACGTAGCGTCCGTCGACACCGACCAGCCTCCGGCCGGCCCGGCCACGCACGGCCGCCACACCTGGGTCTCGGCCGGAGCGGTGGAACGCGCCGCCAAGATGGTCCGTACGCAGCTTCTCCAGCCCCTGGCCCACAAGTTCGGCATGTCCACGGAGCTGCTACAGATCGCCGACGGCAAGATCACCTCGTACGACGGGGTGCTGTCCACGACGGTCACGGAGGCGATGGACGGCAAGGAACTCTGGGCCACCGCCCAGTGCCGCCCCCACCCGACCGAACCCCTGGACGAGTCGGGCCAGGGCGATGCCTTCGTCGGCCTCGCCTTCTGCGCGATCCGCGCGGTGGTGGACGTCGACATCGAACTCGGCTCCGTACGGGTCGTGGAGATGGCGATCGCCCAGGACGTCGGCCGGGTCCTCAACCCGTCCCAGCTGGCGACCCGTATCGAGGCGGGCATCACCCAGGGCATCGGCGCCGCCCTCACCGAGAACCTCCGCAGCGCCCGCGGCCTGATCCGCCACCCCGACCTCACCGGCTACGCGCTGCCGACCGCCCTGGACGCACCCGACATTCGCATCGTCAAACTCGTCGAAGAACGCGACGTAGTGGCCCCCTTCGGCGCCAAACCCGCCTCGGCGATCCCCGTGGTGACCTCCCCCGCAGCAGTGGCCGCAGCGGTACGGTCCGCCACCGGCCGCCCGATAAACCGCCTCCCCATCAGGCCCCAGGCGGCGGTGGCAGCCCCCAACTCCTGAGCCCTGCACGGATGGCGTGATCCGATGTGATCCGGGTTGTCGGTGGCGATCTGATCTCCGTGTCCGAGCTCAACGACTATCTCAAGTAATCCACGGGGAACGGGCATGCTGAAGTATGAGGACATAGTCGACGCACCTGTCGCCGCGCTCAAGACGGCGGCGGACGCATGGTCGGACATGGTCACCCAGCTGGATCGGCCGGCAGAGGATGCCTTTGACGGCATGAAGGCCAAGGCCGACAAGGCCGAGTGGGAAGGCGCCAATGCCGGAGTGACAAAGGCGTTCATCGGCAAGACTGCGAAAGAGTTCAAGGACGCTGCTGCCGAGGCCAAGGGCGTCAAGGTCATTCTTGAGGACGCACATACGGCCATCAAGCAGGCCAGGACGACCTTGTGCGCATCCGCGACGACGAGACCCCGGGTGCCGGCATCCATGTCGATACCAAAGGGAAAGTGACGGCACGGCATCCGCTGGAGGATGACGCCGGTGCCCGCCATGACCCGGATTACCCGGAAGCCCTGCGGAAGCAGCGGGCCGCTGTCGAAGCCTGGCAGAAGAAGATCGACCTGATCGTCGACAAGTGCAAGGAAACCGGCGAATCCTTCAAGCGGGCCCTCGAAGCCAACGTAACGGATCGCCCCGACTTCAACGCGCCCGAATACTGGTACCTCAGGCTGGGGAAGGACGCCGCACCGAAGGACGGTGCGCAGTACCGGGGCACCCGCATCATGGATCGCTTCGCGCTCGCCGTGAAGGAGTGCGTCCACCAGGGTTCCCCGCGGAAGTACGCCGTCCTTGTCGAACTCGGCGAATCCAAGCCGGTGCCCGAGGATGTCGCCGACCGCCGTAAAGCGCTGAAGGAATTCATCAACGGTTTCGTACCGTCCGCGCTCAAGGCTCAGGGTTGTTCCTGAAGAATGCCGATGCCCGCCCAGCGCGACGTATGACGCTTGCTGGGCGGGCGTGCCCTTCCGGATTTTCCCGCTGGAGGCCGTGACCGGAATCGAACCGGCGTAACTCGCTTTGCAGGCGAGTCCCTCAACCACTCGGGCACACGGCCGTGTGTTCCTCGTTGTGGGTCGACCGTAGGGCCGGGTGTGCTCGCCGCTCAAGGGTGCGGGGCGGGGTGCAATGCGACTGCCATACCGCGTTCACGATCGGATCCGCGGTCCTACGACCAACGGACCAGCGGTGGACCGCCTTGCGACAGGGTTCAAATGAGATCTTGCCCCTTACTCTTGGGCTCATGAGTGCCCTGGAACCACGAGACGCCGGTACCGACACCGACACCAGTACCGGTGCCGATGTGGCGATGCCGGTCCCGCCCGCCGGATCCGGAGGGGTGCTCGGGCGGAGCTATCGAGCGCTCAGCGTCGGCATTGTCTCCGTCGTGTTCCTCATCGCCTTCGAGGCGACGGCCGTGGGGACCGCGATGCCGGTCGCCGCCCGGGAGCTGCACGGCATCCCGCTCTACGCGTTCGCGTTCTCCGCGTACTTCACCACCAGTCTGTTCGCCATGGTCCTGTCCGGGCAGTGGGCGGACCGGCGCGGGCCGCTGGGGCCGCTGGCCGCCGGGATCAGTGCCTTCGGGGCGGGGCTGCTGCTGTCGGGTACGGCGGGCAGCATGTGGATGTTCATCGCCGGGCGGGCCGTCCAGGGGCTCGGCGGCGGGCTGGTGATCGTGGCGTTGTACGTGGTGATCAGCCGGGCCTACCCGAAGCGTCTGCAGCCGTCGATCCTGGCCGCGTTCGCCGCGAGCTGGGTGATCCCGTCCGTCGTCGGGCCGCTCGCCGCCGGGAGTGTGACCGAGCACCTGGGGTGGCGGTGGGTCTTCATCGGCATCCCCGTGCTGGTGGTGTTCCCGCTGGCGCTCGCGCTGCCCGCGATCCGGCGCCGGGCGTCGGGGCCGGCCGATCCCGCGGCGCCCGTCGAGCCGTACGACCGGCGCCGCATCGTGCTCGCGCTCGGGATCTCGGTGGGGGCCGGGCTGCTCCAGTACGCGGGGCAGGAGCGGAACTGGTTCGCCCTGCTTCCGACCGTCGTCGGGTTCGGGCTGCTCGTTCCCGCGGTGCGCGGGCTGCTGCCCCCGGGCACGGGCCGGGCGGCGCGCGGGCTGCCCTCGGTGGTGCTGCTGCGCGGGGTGGCGGCCGGGTCGTTCATCGCCGCCGAGTCGTTCGTACCTCTGATGCTGGTGACCCAGCGCGGGCTGAGCCCGACGATGGCCGGGCTCTCGCTCGCGGCCGGGGGCGGGACCTGGGCGCTCGGTTCGTACGTACAGTCTCGGCCGCGCCTTGAGCCGTACCGGGAGCGTCTGATGGTGGGCGGCATGGTGCTGGTCGCCGCGGCGATCGCGGCCGCGCCGTCCGTGCTGATCGCGGCGGTACCGGTGTGGATCGTGGCCGTGGCCTGGGCCGTCGGGTGCTTCGGCATGGGCATGGTGATCGCATCGACGAGCGTGCTGCTGCTGAAGCTGTCGGCGCCGGAGGAGGCGGGGGCGAACTCGGCTGCCCTCCAGATCTCCGACGGGCTGTCGAACGTCCTGCTGCTGGCCGCGGGCGGGGCGGCGTTCGCCGCGCTCGGCGGCGGTGCGGTGGGGGCCGTGCACGGGGCGGCGGAGGCAGGGGCCTCCGGATCTCATCCGGGGGCGTTCGCGGTGGTCTTCCTGCCGATGGCGGGGGTGGCGCTGGCGGGGGCGTGGGTGGCGGCGCGGGTGCGGACAAAGCCTTAGTGCCGCGTGGTACCACGCGGCACCATCCGTGCATGGCTGGTCTGAATCTGCGGTTCACCGAAGAAGAGCTGGACGCACTGCGTGCACGCGCCGAGTCGGAGGGGCGGAGCATGCAGTCGTTCGCCCACGACGCGGTGATCACCGCCATAAACGAACACTCGCGCCTCTTCGACGAGGCTGCGGACCACGTGCTGAAGGTGAGTGAGGAGCTCAACCGGAGGCTTGCCTGATGAAGTACCTGACACTTCCCGAGCTGCTCAGCCTCGCCGAGCGCCTCGGGGCCGCCGAGGTGCGCGACTACGGGCTGCTCGATTCGGCACTCGCCCGCCCGCAGGCGAGCGTGTTCGGCCAGGACGCCTATCCGGACGTGTGGCAGAAGGCCGCAGCGCTCATGGAGTCCCTGGCGCGCAATCCTGCGCTCGTCGACGGAAACAAGCGCATCGCCTGGTATGCCACCTGGGTCTTCCTGCACATCAACGGGCACCGCCTGAGCGCGGACTTCGATGTCGAGGAGGCCGAGAAGTTCGTGCTGGACGTGTGCCAGGGAGCCCTCGACATGCCCAGGACCGCGGAACGGCTCCCCCGGTTCGCCGCGTAACGCTGTTCTGTGAAGAGGGTCTCAGCGGGGCCGAACCACCGCTCGTTCATACGGGGTTCCGCCCGGCCCCCCGGTAAGGTGGCCCGGTTGTCGTATCGCGTACGAGTCCGTCCCGGCCCGTACGGACAGCGCCCCACGTACCCGAGAGACCCGAACCGGAGACCGTGACTACTACCGCCTCCCACCACCTCTCACCCGCCTTTCCCGGCCGCGCCCCCTGGGGCACGGCCGGCAAGCTGCGAGCCTGGCAGCAGGGCGCCATGGAGAAGTACATCCAGGAGCAGCCGCGCGACTTCCTCGCGGTCGCCACCCCCGGCGCGGGGAAGACCACCTTCGCGCTGACCCTCGCGTCATGGCTGCTGCACCACCACGTGGTGCAGCAGGTCACCGTCGTCGCGCCGACCGAGCACCTGAAGAAGCAGTGGGCCGAGGCCGCGGCCCGGATAGGGATCAAGCTCGACCCCGAGTACAGCGCGGGCCCCGTGAGCAAGGAGTACCACGGGGTCGCGGTCACCTACGCGGGTGTCGGCGTCCGGCCGATGCTGCACCGCAACCGGTGCGAGCAGCGCAAGACCCTCGTGATCCTCGACGAGATCCACCATGCCGGTGACTCGAAGTCCTGGGGCGAGGCCTGCCAGGAGGCGTTCGACCCGGCGACGCGACGGCTCGCGCTCACCGGTACGCCGTTCCGGTCCGACACCAACCCGATCCCCTTCGTCGCGTACGAGGAGGGCAACGACGGCATCCGGCGTTCCTCGGCCGACTACACCTACGGTTACGGCAACGCGCTCGCCGACGGTGTCGTCCGGCCCGTGATCTTCCTCAGCTACAGCGGCAACATGCGCTGGCGCACCAAGGCCGGTGACGAGATCGCCGCCCGGCTCGGCGAGCCGATGACCAAGGACGCCATCGGGCAGGCCTGGCGCACCGCCCTGTCGCCCACCGGGGACTGGATCCCCAATGTGCTGAGCGCCGCCGACAAGCGGCTGACCGAGGTGCGCAAGGGCATTCCGGATGCCGGTGGGCTCGTCATCGCCACCGATCAGGAATCGGCGCGCGAGTACGCCAAGATCCTGAAGAAGGTCACGGGCGAGAAGGCCACCGTCGTCCTCTCCGACGAGAAGGCCGCGTCGAAGAAGATCGACAAGTTCAGCGAGGACGAATCGCGCTGGATGGTCGCGGTCCGCATGGTGTCGGAGGGCGTCGACGTGCCGCGCCTCGCCGTGGGCGTGTACGCCACCACGATCTCCACGCCGCTCTTCTTCGCGCAGGCCGTCGGCCGTTTTGTGCGCTCGCGCAGGCGGGGTGAGACCGCTTCCGTCTTCGTACCGACCATTCCGATGCTCCTCGACTTCGCCAATGAGATGGAGGTCGAACGGGACCACGTCCTCGACAAGCCCAAGAAGGGCAGCGACGAGGAGAACCCGTTCGCGGAGGAGGACAAGCTCCTCGCCGACGCCGAGAAGCTGGAGGACGAGGAGACCGAGGAGCAGCTGCCCTTCGAGGCCCTCGAATCCGACGCGGTCTTCGACCGGGTGCTGTACGACGGTGCCGAATTCGGCATGCAGGCACACCCCGGGAGCGAGGAGGAGCAGGACTACCTGGGGATTCCGGGGCTGCTGGAACCCGACCAGGTGCAGCTGCTGCTCCAGAAGCGGCAGACCCGGCAGATCGCGCACAGCCGTCAGAAGCCGGCCGGGGACGCCGATCTGCTGGAGAAGCCGGCCGAGGCGCGGCCGGTGGTCACGCACAAGCAGTTGCTGGGGCTGCGCAAGCAGCTCAACACGATGGTGTCGGCGTACACACATCAGAGCGGCAAGCCGCACGGAGTGATCCACACCGAGCTGCGGCGGGTGTGCGGCGGGCCGCCGAGCGCGGAGGCCACGGCCGGGCAGATCCAGCAGCGGATCAAGAAGGTGCAGGAGTGGGCCACGCGTATGACGTGAGGCGGCTCTCGTGAAGTGGAAGTGCCGGCCCGGGGCGGGGACAGCGGTCCTCGCCCCGGGCCGGCGTCGTTCATGCGGATCTGGTGCGGATGGGGGACGAACGGTGACGTACGGCTACCAGACGAACGGTGCGGACTGGTTTGCCGTGGCCACACACGGAACCGTGGCCGACGTCGGGGACGAGGCCACGATCTGCAGTGACCAGTTGGTGGCGCTCGGGGGAGCGGCCAGCACCACGGAATCGGTGCGGTCACCCGCCGCCAGGGTGCCGGAGGTGAGCTTCAGCGGACCCAGGGTGATCGGGCTGCCGCCGCTCATGCCGGGGTTGGTCTTTCCGGAGAACTGCACCTGACTGGTGACGCCGCCCGAGGTCTTGGTGAGCTTGAGCGTCGTCGTGATGCTGTTCGGATCGGCGCTGGTACCGGCCGGCATCGTGATCGCGGTGGACGTGATCTTGATGGTCTTGGCCGTGCCCGAGTCGGCGGCGGTCAGGGTCGCGAGACCGCTGCCCCAGGCGCCGCAGTTGTACGTGGCCGTCGCGGTGAGCGGGGTCACCGCCTGGGCCGTCGGTGCCAGGGCGAGCGCGGCGGCCGCGGAACAGGCCGCGGCCAGCACCAGCGGGATGCGGACGCGAATGCGTCTTCGGGCCGGCGGCCGTAACGCCGACGGCCGTGCTGAAGTGATTGACATGACGGGGGGAACTCCTTCCGGTTGAATTCCGCAGATTCGCTCGATTCGCAGAAATAGATGTGGCGCGATCTTCTTGCGGATCTGCGTGCCGGGCCCGGCATGTCGGGTGCAGTGAAACTGTGATCTTCAGAGATGTCAAGAGATGTCAACAGGTGCTCGTAAAGTGGCCGCAGAAATGCTTTTCGGGCATTTCAGATAAGGATCAGTCAATTCTCTCTTGACTTCTCTGCACGCGACCTCCTCAATGTGCGCAATCAATGGACCATGGAGGGGTGTCTGGTGATCCGACGACGGAGATCCGGCGTGACCGGTCTGCTCGCTGCCTGCTTCGTACTGTCCCTGAGCTGTGTCGGGGCCACCGCCCAGGCCGCGCCACCGGCCGGACAACAGACCGCCGGTACCGTCACCCCGACCGTCCACTGCACCCTGCCCGCCGGTCAGGGCGAGGCGACCGGGCCGCAGCAGATGACCGTCGAGCTGTCGCCCGCGGTCGTCGCCCCGGGCGGCAAGGTGCATGCGAAGGTCACGCTCGGCCCGTCCCCTGCCACCAGCGGGATCGCGCTGGATGATGTGCCGACCATCCCCAGCCTCGACCTCGCCATGTCGGGCGGGGCCACCGGAACCGTCACCGTGCGGGGCGCCGAGTTCACGATGGACATCCCGGCCGGGACGCCCATTGAACTCCCGCCGTACGAGGGCGACTTCCTGGTCCCGGCGGACGCCTCCGGGGACATCTCGTTCGCCCCGGTCCGTACGCTGACGCAGACCAAGGTGCTCGGCTCGGTCTTCGAGACGCCCTGCGACGTGGTCGACGGGGGCGGCTCCATCGGCACCGTCACGGTGGAGGGCACCGGCTCCGAGCCCGCCACCCTGACCGCCCCCGCCGATCCCGTACGCCCCAACACCCCGGTGACGCTGGGTGGTTCGGGCTGGACGCCGGGCGGCACACCCGTGCCTTCGCTCTGTGCGGTGGGCGGTGGCGGCTGCGATCCGCTGAAGTTCAAGGGCCATACCCTCACCATCGACAGTTACGGAACGCTGCACGGCGCGGCCACCCTCGCGGAGGCCGGGGCGGTGCCGGACGGCGCGTACGAGGTGAAGGTCAACGACGGTACGAAGGAAGCCACCGCTCCCCTCACCGTGAAGGCCGTCGCGGCCGGCGACCGCGAGATCTCGCTCTCGCAGAGCAGCGGACCGGTCGGCAGCGTGATCACGGTCAGCGGCAGGAACTACAACCCGGACCGCTGGATCAATGTCATCGGCCTCGACGCGACGGGCACCGGGCTCGACGACAGCGCGGTCTACGTCAGGAGCGGCTCGGACGGCACCTTCGCCGTCGAGTTCACCGTGATCTCCGATGCCGTCGTCGCCGTCCGGGCCGACGAGGGCAACGACCCGGCCACCGTACGCACCGCCCCGTTCACCGTCTCCACAGGCGGGGAAGGAGGCGGCGGCACCGCCGACCAGAAGCTGAACACCTCGGTCCGGGCCGGGACACTGTCCATGGTCCAGGACGGCGACACCGTCGACTTCGGTACGACGGTCCTGGGTACCGGCAGCGGTGTGCAGCGCTCCCGGCTCAACCGGGTCGAGGTGGAGGACGCCCGCGGCGTCAACAGCGGCTGGTCCCTGACCGCCACCCTCACCGGCTTCACCAGCGCCGACGGGGGCACCATCCCGGCGGGCGCCGTCCGGTGGACACCCAAGTGCACGGCGCAGAACGGGAGTGCGGGGGTGCCGGTGGCCGGGTCGCCCGCCGCACTCGGGAGCGAGGCGGCGAGCCTCTGCCGGATGAATCCGGACGGATCCCGTCCGTTCACCGGCGGCCGGTTCGACGCCGACGCCGATCTCACACTGACGGTTCCCGGATTCACCCGGCCCGGAGATTACAGCGCCACCCTGACACTCACTCTTCTCTGAGATCCGTCACCGTCGGGGAAAGGTAAGTGCCGGAGACGCCCGCCTGCTCCGTTTCGCAAGGGAGCAGGCGGGCGTCTCCGGTTTCGAATTCGGAGAATTCCCGTAGTCGTAGTCGTAGTCGTAGTCACGGAGGAGTCGCATGTCCTTACGGCCGAGATCGAGAAGACCGGAAAGACCGGGTGCGGTGTTACGCCGCGCCGTCGCCCTCACCGCAGGGGCCGTGCTCGCCTGGACCGGCGGAA
Source organism: Streptomyces sp. NPDC048473 (assembly GCF_043200155.1). NCBI lineage: Bacteria > Bacillati > Actinomycetota > Actinomycetes > Kitasatosporales > Streptomycetaceae > Streptomyces > Streptomyces sp. NPDC048473. The sequence goes on along the minus strand of NZ_JBICXE010000003.1, from coordinate 339,874 downwards.
CCGTCGCACTCACCCCTGTCGCCCACGCCGATACGGTCACCCCGACCGTCCACTGCACCCTGCCCGCCGGCCAGGGCGAGGCCACCGGGCCGCAGCAGATGAGCGTCGACCTCTCACCGGCCGTCGTCGACCCGGGCGGCAAGGTCCACGCCAAGGTCACCCTCGGCCCGTCCCCCGCCACCAGCGGACTCAGCCTGAGCGATGTGCCCACCACCCCCAGCATCGACTTCGCCATGTCGGGCGGCGCGACCGGCACGGTCACCGTCACCGGACCGCAGATCAACCTCGACATCCCGTCCGGGAAGCCGATCGAGATCCCGCCGTACGAAGGGGACTTCATCATCCCCGCCGACGCGAGCGGACCGATCTCCTTCACCCCGGTACGCAATCTGACGCGTACGAAGGTGCTCGGCTCCACCTATGAGACCCCGTGCGACGTGATCAGCGGCGGCGGCTCCATCGGCACCGTCACCGCCGAGGGCACCGCGGGCCTGCCCGCCACCCTGACCGCGCCCACCGCCGCCGTCCGGCCGTCCACCGGGGTCGCCCTGACGGGCAGTCTGTGGACCGCCGGCGCCACCCCCGTACCGTCGCTGTGCGCGGCGGACGGCGGTGGCTGCGACACCGGCAAGTTCGTCTCCAGCACCCTCGCGATCAGCGGCTCGGGGGAGTTGACCGGAAGCGCGGTGCTCGCCGCCGCAGGCACCGTGGCCGACGGCTCGTACCTGGTGAAGGTCGGCGACGGTACGAAGGAGGCGACCGCGCCCTTGACCGTCAAGGCGTATGTCCCCGGCGGGCCACGGGCCATCGCGCTCTCCCGCGCCGGTGCGCCGCTCGGCAGCGTCGTCGAGGTCACCGGCAGCAACTACTTCCAGGACCGGTGGATCAACACCGTCGGCCTGGACGCGAGCGGGGCGACGCTCGACGACACCGCCGTCTATGTGAAGAGCACCCCCGACGGCACGTTCAGCGCCGACTTCACCGTCTCCGACCCGGCCATCGCCTCGATCCAGGTCGACGAGGGCAACGACCCGGCCACCGTACTGACCACCCCGTTCGCCGTGACCGATGCCTCCGCGACGCTCTCCGCAGGCGCGGCGAAGGTCAAACCCGGCGGAACGATCACCCTCTCCGGCGGCGACTGGCCGACCGGGACCACGCCCGCTGCCGCGCTCTGCGCCGCCGACGGCAGCGCCTGCGACAGCGCACGGATCAGCGGCTCCACCCTCCGGATCGGCGCCGACGGAACGCTCGCCGGTACGGTCACCGTGGCCGGATCCACCCCGCGCGCCGTGTACGCGCTCCAGGTCACCGCGGGAGGAGCGCAGGCCCTCACCCCGCTGACCGTCGCCCCGGCCTTTGTCGTCCTCACCCCGTCGGCCGGACCTAAGGGCACCGCCGTCACCGTCCTCGGGCAGGGCTTCGCGAAGGTCGCCACCGTATCCATCGTCGGGCTGCGGGCCGACGGATCGCAGACGTCCGACCCGGTGAAGACCAAGGTGGTCGGGCTGGACGGGGCGTTCTCGCAGACCTTCACGGTCGACGCCGCCGACACCGTCGCGATCAGGGTCCGGGAGGTCCTCGTCAACCCGCGCACCGAGACCGCGGCGTTCACCGTCCAGGACGGGACCGTCCCCGCCGGGCCGTCCTTCGCGCTCTCGCCGTCCGAGGGGCCCGTCGGTACGGTGGTCCAGGTGACCGCCCGGGGCTTCGCCCCCGTAGCCACGGTCTCGGTGACCGGCCGCACCGCGGACGGGAAGCAGACCTCGGACTCGTACGTCACCGGAGTCATCGGACTCGACGGCACTTTCGCCCTCAACTTCACCGTCCGCGACCCCGCGACGAGGGCGATCAGAGCCTGCGAGGTGCTCGTGAACGGAAAAATTGTGCAACAGTCGTTCACGGTGAGCTAACGCCCGTTCACGTCCGGTGCGCGGAGCGTCGCCGGGCCGTCGGCCGACCTGGACGCGCGTAGACGTCCAGGTTTCGGCCGGCGCCGCGCTGACCGGCGCTTATGGTTCTTCACCGCAACTCCACTTCCGCCGGCGCCCGGATTCTGGACGAGGTCTTCCGCTGAGCGGACTCGCTCGCTACTGTCCAAAAAAATGCACGCCCCGTGGCAACGCCGCCGCGGAGCGCAGCCGGTTGCCTTGGCCAGGCCGGCGGCCTCTCCGTGCGTCGCCGCTGGGACCGGTGGCGCACATTCCGTGGGAACCAGCCGCCGCCGCTCACCAAAGAGGAGAGGGCGTCGTGACCGCGGAGACCTCCCAGACGCTCGACCGGGGACTACGGGTCCTCAAACTGCTCGCCGACACCGACCACGGCCTGACCGTCACCGAGTTGTCCAACAAACTCGGCGTCAACCGAACCGTGGTCTACCGTCTGCTTGCCACCCTGGAACAACACGCCCTGGTGCGCCGCGATCTGGGCGGCCGGGCCAGGGTGGGCCTGGGCGTGCTGCGCCTGGGCCGCCAGGTGCATCCGCTCGTACGGGAAGCCGCGCTGCCCGCGCTGCGGTCCCTCGCCGAGGACATCGGGGCCACCGCCCATCTCACGCTGGTCGACGGCAGTGACGCGCTGGCGGTCGCGGTCGTCGAGCCGACCTGGACCGACTACCACGTGGCCTACCGGGCCGGCTTCCGCCACCCGCTGGACCGGGGTGCCGCGGGCCGGGCGATCCTCGCCGCCCGCCAGAAGCCGGTGGGCGAGACCGCCTTCACCCTCACCCACGGCGAACTGGAAGCCGGGGCGAGCGGGGCCGCGGCTGCGCTGGTGGGGGTGACGGGGGTCGAGGGCAGCGTGGGCGTGGTGATGCTCGCGGACTCCGTACCCGAACGGGTCGGCCCCCGAGTCGTGGACGCGGCCCGCGAGGTGGCGGACGCGCTCCGGTAGCAATTCAAGCCCGTCCGGCGCTTGAGGACGAAGCGGTCGGCCCGGCCGACCCGGCATGTCGCGTGCGGCGCCCGGCCGGGCAATTCAAGCCAGTCCGACGTTTGAGGGCAAAGCGTCCGGCCGGATGACCCGGCCCCTCGCGGGGGCACGGGCAGCCGGGCGGGCCGGGTCGCCACACCACCCGGCCCGCACCGCCGCCCCGGCGGTTAGATTGGGCGGGTGCTCACTCGTCACTCGCGCCCCCGCACCCTCGCCCTGTGCGCCCTGCCCGTCCTTGCCCTGTTCGGCGTAGCCGCGTTCGTGCCGCTGCCGTTCACGCTGGCGCAGCCCGGCACGACCGCGAACGTGCTCGGGAACGATCACGGCACTCCCGTGATCAGCATCAAGGGCGCGCCCACCCGTCCCACCAAGGGCGAGCTGCGGATGACGACGATCGTCGCGACCGGGCCCACCTCCGATGTCGGCATCGGTGATGTGGTCGACAGCTGGTTCCGTACGGACCGGGCGGTCCTGCCCCGCGACTCCGTCTACCCGACCGGCGGCTCCGAGAAGGAGATCGAGAAGCACAACCTCGACGACATGAGGAAGTCGCAGAACTCCGCCGTCGACGCGGCCCTGAACTACCTCGGCAAGCCCAAGGACTCGGTCGACGTCACCCTGCACCTCGCCGATGTGGGCGGCCCCAGCGCGGGCCTGTTCTTCGCGCTCGGCATCGTCGACAAGCTCGACGGCGACGGCTCCGGCGGCGATCTCACCGGTGGCCGCACCATCGCCGGCACCGGCACGATCCAGGCGAACGGCGCGGTCGGCGCGGTCGGCGGGGTGTCGCTGAAGACTCAGGCCGCGCACCGCGACGGTGCGACCGTCTTCCTCGTCCCGAAGGCCGAGTGCAAGGAGGCGGGCGCCGAGCTCCCCAAGGGGCTCCGGCTGATTCCGGTCACGACCCTGAAGAGCGCGGTGTCCTCGCTCCAGGCACTGGAGCAGGGGCGCAAGGTCCCGAGCTGCTGACCTCGGCGGCAGGGTCGGGGGGTACGGCGACCCCCGCTGCCGTACCCCCGGACTCCGCCCCCACCCCCGCCCCGTCCATCGTGCGCCACACCGGGAACACCAGCGGGCTCAGCGTCGCCAGCAGGTACACCGTGCCCATCGCCAGCAGCGCACCCCTCGCGCCCGCGCTCTCCACCAGCAGCCCGGCCGCGAGACCACCCACCGGCATGGCCAGTTCGCCGCCCGCCGTGAGGACCCCGGAGACCCGGCTGCGCAGCTCCTCGGGCACGCTTCCGTAGATCACCGTCGTCAGGATCGGGTTCAGTACCCCGCCCGCGATGCCACTCAGCGCCATGGTCACGGCGAGCGGCAACGTCGTCCCGGTCAGCGCCGCGACCGCATACCTGGGCGCGCCGCACAGCACCACGCACACCGTGAAGACGGCCCGCCGGGAGAAACGGTGCCCGACCGCCCCGTACAGCAGCGCCCCGGTCAGCCCGCCCGCGCCGAACAGCGCGGTGAGCAGTCCGATGTCCCTGGCCCCGCCCAGCTCGGTGGAGGCGTGCACCGGCAGCAGGACGGCGTTCCAGCCCTGATCGGTGCCGTTCATGAAGAGGACCATCACGACGACGGCCAGCAGCAGCCGGTTGCCCAGCAGGTAGGTGTATCCCTCGCGCAGTTCGGTGCGGTACGCCCGCAGCGAGACGGGCTCCGCGGCCTTGCGGGGTTCGGCCGCGCGTACCCCCCGCACCCCGGCCGCGATCAGCAGCGCGGACGTCACGAAGGTTGCGCCGTCCAGCAGCAGTACGGTCTCCGCGCCGACCAGTGCGATCAGTACGCCCGCCAGCGCCGCCCCGACCATGCGGGCGCCGCGCGAGACGGCGTCGAAGAGACTGGCGGCGCGGGCGAGGGTGGTGCCGGCGTGCTCGGCGAGATCGGGTACGAGGACGTAGCGCGCCGTGTTGCCCGGGGTGTGCAGGAGTCCGCTGACCGCCATCAGCGCGCACAGCATCCAGAAGTCGAGCGCGTCCGCGTAGTGCAGCAGCGGTATGGCGGCGACAGCGATGCCGCACACCAGGTCGGAGGCGACAGAGACCCGGCGCCGTCCGATCCGGTCGATGACGGGTCCGCCGATCAGTGCGGAGATGACGATCGGCAGAGTCGCGCAGAAGGCGACGACGCCGGCCCGTCCCGCGCTCCCCGTGGTTTCCAGTACGAACCACGGGACGCCGATGAGGGTGAGTGAACTGCCCACGGTGGAGATCGAGTTGGCTGCCAGGACGGCGGCGAGCGGCCTGCGGTCGCGGCTCTCGGCGGGCGTGTCGTCGTGCGGGCTGTCGTGTGTGTTCTTCCCCCCGTCCACGTCTCTACGCCGTGCGAGGTGAGTGGGCCGACAGCGTGGGCCGGTTCGGTATCAGGCGCAGGCCCAACTCGACCATGGTCCAGCCGACTTGGGTCCTCAGGTCCTTGCGCGGGGCGCGCGGCGCCAGGCGGAACTCGTCGGCCTGGTGGCGCAGATCGGCGGAGCGGGCGGCGTGCAGCTGCAGGAGCGTCTCGGGGTGCATGGCGATGGTTCCCTTCGGTCGGTTCAGGCGTTGGGGCGCGGGAAGAGGTGCAGATGGGTACGGACGAGGGCCGAGCCCTCGGTGTCCTCGGGGACCCGGTCCCGGTAGCTGTCGATCAGGTCGTGGATCTTCTCGGCGAGTTCCAGCGAGAGTTCCGGGGTCAGGCGCAGCTTGAAGTCGCTGACGTCCCAGCTGCGCAGCCACTCCTCGGGCCATTCGTGCATGGTGCCGAGCCAGGTGTTCAGCTCCTGGGCGTGTGTGGTGGCGGCCTCGTGGAGAATGACTCCCATGGCGCCGCGCACCTCCGGGTCCGGGTCGTGGAGGAAGTCCGCAGTGCGGTCGAAGGCCATGCCCATGTGTACGGCCCGCCACCACCGCTCGCGCCCCTTGCCGAGCGTCGGGTCGTCCTCGACGAAGCCGTACGCGGCCAGTTGGCGCAGGTGGTAGCTGGTGGCGCCGCTGGACTCGCCGAGCCGGTCCGCCAGCCCCGACGCGGTGGCGGGGCCGAACTCCCGGAGGGCGTTGAGCAGGCGGAAACGCAGGGGGTGGGCGAGCCCGCGCAGGGTCCGGGCGTCGACATGGTGGATCTTCGGATCGAGCGGCTTCTCGCCGTCGGCTTCGTTCACTGGCATGCCTCGACTGTAGACATGCAAAGGTCTCTTTGCAACCCTTCTTTGCAACGACTTCTTTGTAACTCCGGGCGGCCTACCCCTTCCTGATGAACCCCTCCTGGATCAGCCAGTCCTTCGCCACCTCGTGCGGGTCCTGCCCGTCGACGTCCACCTTCGCGTTCAGCTCCTGGGCGACCTCCGTCGTCAGCTTCCTGCTGACCGGGTCGAGCAGCCCGGCGATCTGCGGGTACTTGTCGAAGGTCTTGGTGTGGATGACGGGCGCCGCGTTGTAGTTGGGGAAGAAGTGCTTGTCGTCCACGAGCACATCGAGGTCCATGGCCTTGATCCGGCCGTCCGTGGTGAACACCTCGCCCAGCAGGCAGGAGTTGGACTTCGAGATCTGGGTGTAGATGATTCCGGCGTCCATCTTCTTGATGTTGGCGGCCGGGACCGACATCCCGTACGCCTTCTCCATGCCCGGCAGCCCGTCATCGCGCGAGGCGAACTCGTTCTCCACGCAGATCGTCACCGCCGACTGGTTCTTCCTCGCCAGCGCGGCGACATCGGAGAGCGTCCTCAGGTGGTACTTCGCGTTGTTCTTCTTGCTGATGGCGAGCGCGTAGGTGTTGTTGAGGGTGGACGGCGTCAGCCAGGTCACCCCGTTGTTCCGGTCCTCGTCGCGGACCGCCTTCCACTGCTCCAGCGGGTCGGCGATCGGCTTCGCACGGCCCAGATAGGTGATCCAGCCGGTGCCCGTGTACTCGTACATCGCATCCGCGTCGCCCTTGACGATCGCCTCGCGCGCACTGATCGAACCGGGCAGGTTCGTCCGGTCCAGGACCTCCGCGCCGGCGGCCTTGAAGACCAGGCCGATCATCTGGCCCAGGATGATGTTCTCGCTGAAGTTCTTCGAAGTGACGGTCAGCGAGGCACCGTCCAGCGGCTGCCCCCGGCCGACGGAGCCCGGCACCACGTCGTCCACCATCGGTGAGCCGCTCTTCAGCCCGCACCCGGCCAGTGCCAGGGCCAGGGCCACCGCCCCCACGAGCCCGGCACGCACCTTCCGCGGGCCCATCTCACCCCACCTCCAGTCCGCGCGGCGTCAACGCCACCTCGACCAGCGAGGCCAGCCAGTCCACCAGCAGCGCCAGCACCACCGTCAGCACGGAGCCGAGCACCAGCACCGGCATCCGCTGGGTCTGGATGCCCGAGGTGATCAGGTCCCCGAGGCCGCCGCCACCGACGAAGGTGGCCAGGGTCGCCGTACCGACGTTGAGCACCAGCGCCGTCCGTACCCCGGCCAGGATCAGCGGGACGGCGAGCGGCAGTTCGACCTTGGTGAGCGTCCCCATCGCCGACATGCCGATGCCGCGCGAGGCCTCGACCAGGCTCGGTTCGATCGCCTTGAGACCGGCCACCGTGTTGGAGAACACCGGCAGCACCGCGTAGATCACCATGCCGATGATCGCGGTCGACGGGCCGATGCCCAGCCAGATGACCAGCAGCGCCAGCAGACCGATCGCCGGGGTCGCCTGCCCGATGTTGGCGAGCGCGGTGACCAGCGGGGCGCCCTTGCGCAGTCTGCGCCGGGTCAGTGCGATCCCCAGCGGGATGGCGATGATCAGCACCCAGAACGTCGAGATCGCGGTCAGCTTCACATGCTGCCACCAGCGCAGCTGCACATTGCCGCCGGTGAGCGAGTTCCTCGCGATCGAGTCGAGGTGGATGTTGGTGATCCACAGATAGGTGAGGGCCAGGACGATCGCGAGCGCGGCCGGCAGCAGCACCAGCTTGCGCCAGGTGATCCGGCGCCGCGGCCCCGCCGGTGGCGGTGGGGGTTCCTCCTCCTCGTCGCGGAAGGCATGGCCCTTGACGTCGTGTTCGCCGGGCGGGCGGTCTCTGTCGGACCCGGGCCCGAACCCGGGCGCGGGCGCCGGGCGGGGAGAACGCGGAGTCCGCGCCGAGTCGGGATTCCGCGGGGAGTTGGGATTCATGCGCCCGCACCGCCCTCCAGCTCCTGTTCGGTCTGGTGGGCCCGCAGTTCCTCCAGGTCGTGCTGGTGCTCGATGGCGGCGAGCCGGTCGGCCTCCAGCAGTTCCTGGACGGAGTTCATCAAGGTGTGCATGTCGACGACCCCGATGAACTCGCCGCGCCGCCCGGTCACCGCGGCCCGCCCGCCGCTGTCGGTCAGCACCGCCTCCAGCGCGTCGTGCAGCGTCGCGTCCCGCGTCACCGTGTCATGGACCAGCTGCCCGGCACGCGCCAGCGAACCCCGGGCCCGCATCAGGTCGCCGCGCCGCAGCCACTTGTACGGACGGTTCCTGCGGTCCAGCATCAGAAGCTCGTTGTGCGGGCCGCTGCGCAGCTTGTTGAAGATCGACTGGAGCGGGTCGTCGACCGTCACCGTCGGGAACTGGGCCATCTCCACATCCCGTACGCGGGTGAGGTTGAGCCGCTTCAGCGCCGCCCCGGCACCGACGAAACCCGAGACGAAGTCGTCCGTCGGGTTGGTGAGGATCGCCTCCGGGGTGTCGAACTGCGCGATGTGCGAACGCTCCCGCAGCACGGCGATCCGGTCACCCAGCTTGATCGCCTCGTCGAAGTCATGGGTGACGAAGACGATCGTCTTGTGCAGCTCGTGCTGGAGCCGGATCAGCTCGTCCTGGAGGTGGTCGCGGGTGATCGGGTCGACCGCGCCGAACGGCTCGTCCATCAGCAGCACCGGCGGATCGGCCGCCAGGGCCCGCGCCACGCCCACCCGCTGCTGCTGTCCGCCGGAGAGCGCACGCGGGTAGCGCCCGTGGAACTCCCGCGGGTCGAGGCCGACCAGATCGAGCATCTCCTCGACCCGGTCCTTCACCTTCGACTTCGACCAGCCGACCATCTTCGGTACGAGAGCGATGTTCTCGGCGACCGTCATGTGCGGGAAGAGCCCGGACGCCTGGATCGCGTAACCGATCTTGCGGCGCAGCTTCACCGGGTCGATGTCGGTGACGTCCTCGTCGTTGATCCTGATCCGCCCCGACGTCGGCTCGATCAGCCGGTTGATCATCTTCAGGGTGGTGGACTTCCCGCAGCCGGACGGGCCGACGAAGATCACCGTTTCGCCGGCCTTGATGTCCATCGTGACGTTGTCCACCGCCGGGTTCGGATTGCCCGGATAGAGCTTGGTCAGGTTGTCCAGATGGATGGTGGCGCCGGAAGTGGTCCCCGTCGTCCCGGCGCTGTCGACCCCGTGGCCGGGGCCGGCGGTCTCAGACACGGATCCCCCTAGGAATGGTGAGCCGCCCGAGCAGTACGTACGCGGCATCGAAGAGCAGGGCGAGGATGACGATGCCGAGCGTGCCGGCGAGCACCTGATTGATCGCGTTGGCGCTGCCCAGCGAGGCGATGCCGCGGAAGATCTCATTGCCCAGGCCGGGGCCCGACGCATACGCGGCGATGGCGGCGATACCCATCAGCATCTGTGTGGAGACCCTGATGCCGGTGAGGATCGGCGGCCAGGCGAGCGGCAGCTCCACCCGGCACAGCCGGGCCGGCCGCGACATCCCGATGCCCTTCGCCGCGTCGACGAGCGCCGGATCGACGCCGCGCAGCCCCACGATGGAGTTACGGACGATGGGAAGCAGCCCGTACAGCGTCAGAGTGATCACCGTGGGCGCGACCCCCAGCCCCACCAGCGGGATGAGCAGACCGATCGCGGCGAGGGAGGGGATGGTGAGGATCGTCGCCGTCGATGTGATGGCCAGCGACCCCGCCCATCCGCTGCGATAGGTGACGACCCCGATCAGGACGCCCAGCACGGTGGCGATCACCATGCACTGGAATACGGCACTGACGTGCTGGTACGCGTCGGTGAGCAGCTGTTGGTGCCGGTTGCCCAGGTACTCCCAGAAGCTCACACGCCACTCCTCGGCTCAGTCGTTGTCCCCCGCGGCCTGCTCGACGAGCGGGATGACGCGCAGCGGAACCGGGTTCTCCATGACGATGGCCGTGGAGGCCCGGACGATGCCATCAAAACCGACAACCCGGTCGATCACCCGTTGAAGATCGGCGTTGGAACGTGCGACGAGACGGCAGAGCATGTCGCCGTGCCCGGTGGTGGTGTGCAGTTCCAGCACTTCCGGAACACCGGCCAAGTGGGCCCGTACATCGACGCCTTGACCCTGCTTGATCTCCAGCGTCGCGAACGCGGTGACGGGGTAGCCGAGCGCCGCCGGATCGACGGTCGGGCCGAATCCGCGGATGACTCCATTCGACTGAAGCCGGTCGAGGCGCGCCTGCACCGTCCCGCGTGCCACGCCGAGCCGTCGCGATGCCTCCAGGACGCCGATACGGGGCTCGCGGGCCAGCAGTACGATGAGCTGCCCGTCCAGATGATCGATCGCCATGGTGCGCCTCCGGGGGGTCACTGTGTTGGTCATCATGTACAGATAGCCCGGACATCATCCCCATCTGCTGTGCAGATTGCCCAGCAGATTCGCGAACTATTGCGCACCTTGCGAAGCGGCGAGAGCCTTCGACCATGACTGAGACTCTGCACACCACCCCCGACACAGCCCGGCAGGCCGACCCCTTTCCGGTCAAGGGAATGGACGCGGTCGTCTTCGCCGTCGGCAACGCCAAGCAGGCCGCGCACTACTACTCGACGGCCTTCGGCATGAAGCTGGTCGCCTACTCCGGACCGGAGAACGGCAGCCGCGAGACGGCGAGTTACGTCCTGACCAATGGCTCCGCCCGTTTCGTCTTCACCTCCGTCATCAAGGTGTCCACCGACCACGGCCGCTTCCTCGCCGACCATGTCGCCGAGCACGGCGACGGCGTCGTCGACCTGGCCATCGAGGTCCCGGACGCCCGCGCGGCCTATGCGTACGCGGTCGAGCACGGCGCCCTCGGCCTCGCCGAGCCGCACGAGGTCAAGGACGAGCACGGCACGGTCGTGCTCGCCGCCATCGCCACGTACGGCAAGACCCGCCACACCCTCGTCGAGCGCACCGGCTACGACGGCCCGTACCTGCCCGGCTTCGCCGCCGCGTCCCCGATCGTCGAGCCGCCCGCCAAGCGCACCTTCCAGGCCGTCGACCACTGCGTCGGCAATGTGGAACTCGGCCGGATGAACGAGTGGGTCGGCTTCTACAACAAGGTGATGGGCTTCACCAACATGAAGGAGTTCGTGGGCGACGACATCGCCACCGAGTACTCCGCCCTCATGTCGAAGGTCGTCGCCGACGGCACCCTGAAGGTGAAGTTCCCGATCAACGAACCGGCGATCGCGAAGAAGAAGTCGCAGATCGACGAGTACCTGGAGTTCTACGGCGGCGCGGGCGTCCAGCACATCGCGCTCGCGACGAACGACATCGTCGCCTCGGTACGTACGATGCGGGCGGCCGGCGTCCAGTTCCTGGACACCCCCGACTCGTACTACGACACCCTCGGCGAGTGGGCGGGCGAGACCCGCGTCCCCGTGGAGATCCTGCGCGAGCTGAAGATCCTCGTCGACCGCGACGAGGACGGCTACCTGCTGCAGATCTTCACCAAGCCGGTCCAGGACCGCCCGACCGTCTTCTTCGAGATGATCGAGCGCCATGGCTCGATGGGCTTCGGCAAGGGCAACTTCAAGGCCCTGTTCGAGGCGATCGAGCGCGAGCAGGAGAAGCGCGGCAACCTCTGAGCCCTCGGGGCGTGAAGGCGGGGCCCCGGCGAACCCGGGGCCCCGCCTCATGTGTTGCCCGTGCCGGAAGGCACACTCCCCCGGCGCACGACGCGCACGCCGATCGGGTCCTTGACCATGCTGATCGAGTGAGGCAGCCGGGGGCACGGGGGCGAAAAGGACGGCAGTGGGACTGATAGGGGGCCGCGACGCGTCGTCGCGGCCCCTGCGGCCGACCGCCGCAGGCTTCGATGGGAGTCCCCACGCATGAACCGTCTCACCGCGTCCGTCTCCGCCGCCGCCGTGGCAGCGGGCGCATCCCTCGCACTTCTCGCCCCTGCCGCCATCGGCGCGGCGGCAGCGAACACCGTACTGAAGGTCCTGCCCACCGACCTCGGGCCGGGGAAGCCGTGGCTCCGGCTGCAGGACCCGCCCAACAACATCCCCACGCCCCCCGGGACCCAGGAGGTCTCGCCGTTCGCCGACCCTGTCCGGTTCAACGGCAGCCTGCATCTGGCGATCGGCGGCGGCCAGCAGTCGCAGGCCGGGCACGCCTTCCCCCAGCTGGTCCCGCTGAGCACCATCGCGGCCGCCAAGCTCTCGTACGACACCTACGTGAAGAGTGCGTCTTCGGCCACCGGCACCGGCCCGAACCTCCAGCTCCCGATGATCTGCCAGGGTGTGTTCACGACGCTCAGCTTCCGGCCGGAGAACAACACCGACGCCCAGGGACGCCCGGGCGTGGTGGAGGACACCTGGCAGCACTTCACCTCCAGCACGTCCAGCCCGTGGCGCACCTCCCAGGCGGTGGCGACGTTCCCCGCGCTGAGCGACCATCCGCTGAGCGACTACGCCGCCGCCTGCAACGCCCCCGGTGACGGGGTGGGCGGGGTCATCGCGAACGTCGGCCGGCTCGGCGACGTGAACGCCACGCTCGACACGTACGTCGACAACCTGACCGTGAACGGAACCGTCTACGACTTCGCCATCGGCGGGCTCGCCACCGGCCGGGTCACTCTGCGAAACACCGGCCCGGGCGACAACTGTGACCACCGCGGATGCCGGACCGCGGGCGGGGACATCGACTCGGCGGCCGGCACGATCACCTTCACAAGCCCGTCCGACGGCCCGGAGTATCACGCCGTCGGCACCCGCCTGGTCATCGCCAACGGACGCTCACTCTCCCGCAGCGACTTCAAGGTGACCGCGAACGGCCTCCCAGTGACCCTCGCGGTCGGCCCGAACCACACCCTCATCGGTGTAGTCACCCCCAACCCGAGCGTCGACCTCGACCCGAACGGCACCTACACCACGCCGATCACGATCACCCACCGTGACCGCCCGGGCCGGGTGGGACCGAAGGACTCCCTGACCGTCACCGCCGAACTGCTCGCCGAGGGCTACGGACCCCTCCGGAGGACCGGGGTCAAGGCCCACGCCACCCTGAGCCGGTAGACGGTCCCGGGCAGTCATGGAAGTCGCCGGAGGGCCCGCACATCGCGGGCCGTCCGGCGACTGAACCGACGCGGGAACGAGGCGAGGATCTACCGCCCCCCGTCAGAGGCTGCCCGATGACCGCGGTGCCGCCTCGGCCGGAGCGTGTGCGCTGCGGCCGGGGCCGGCCGCTCCCGGCGCGGACTTCCGGGGCTCCGCGTTCTGCGCCTTCGACTGCGCCTTCGACTGCGCCTTCGGCGCACTGTGCCCCGCCACCGGAACCGGAACCGGGACCGGGACGGGCGCCTGGGCGGCCTCCGTGTCCTGTCGGCCGCCTGCCGGAGGGCCGCCCAGGGACTCCAGGGCCTTCTGGGCCTCCGGGCCCTCCAGCGGTGAGAAGTGCGGGTTGGTGAGCAGGGCCTCCGCCAGATTCCGGCGCGCCGGACCGTAGTCTTTCAACGACTGCTGGATCGCGCCCAGGTGGGCCGTGTACGAGGCGTTCTGCCCACCCGTGTCGACCGCCCGCGTCGCGTATGCCAGCGCGGAGGACGAGTCGCCGGAGCGGTGCAGCGCCCAGCCCAGCGCGTCCGCCACCGCCGCGCTGCGGTGCGACCGGGCCCACTCCGCCTTCAGCAGCTTCACCGCCGTGGCCGGATCCCCGTGATCGCTCTCGAAACGGCCGCGCAGCAGTGCGTTGTCCACCCCCTGGCCGGCATCGAGCGCGAGAGCCTTGCCGAGCCGCGCGTACTGGTTCCGGGCATCTTCGCCCCGGCCCAGCGACTCGTACAACTCGCCCAGATCCAGCATGTATTCGGGCAGGGGGAGGTTGGCCAGCGCCGCCTTGTAGTCGCGCTGAGCCTCGTCCGTACGGCCGAGCGCCACCAGCGCCCTGGCCCGGCCCACGAGCGACGGATGGTGGGCACGGTCGGTACGCAGTGCCGCGCTGTACTGCGCCACCGCCTCGTCGGGCTCGCCCCGCTCCCAGGCCAGTTCGCCCAGCAGATACAGGCATTCCGCCTTCTGCGCCGGTGTGGTGGCCCGGTCCGCCGCGTCCTGCGCATTGGCCTGCGCGTCCTCGCCCCGGCCGCGGTCCCGGTACCTCTGCGCCGTCCGGATGAGCGCCGGGGCGCCGGAGTGCAGCGCCGTGAACTTCTCCACTGCCGAGTTCGCGGACTTGTAGTCACCGAGGCCGTTGTACGCGTCGATCAGGGCCGGATACACGTTCCACTGCTTCGGCTGCCGCGCCCGTACCTTCTCGCCCCACTTCTTCGCCGTGACGAAGTCGTGCCGGGCATTGGCGAGCGTCGCGAGTCCCACCCAGGCCGCCGTGTTCCCGTTCTCACCCGGCTCGACGTCCAGCGAGCGCTTCAGCGCCTGTTCGGCCCGGCCGAAGTACGCCGCGTCCGCGGAACGCTGCCCCCACTCCACATACGCCGTACCGAGCAATGCCCACGACGGCGCGTCGGACGGATGCGTGCCCACCCACTGCTGCCGGTCCCCGATCAGCGCAGTCAGATCGGAGAGCGAGGCGGGTGAGCCCATGTCCCTGGCCTTCAGGGCCCGCGAAACCGGACCCGGCGCGGGCGGCGGCGCGGACTTCTTCTCGTCGTCCGGTACGGCCACCACCGCACCCGTCACCAGCACCGCACCCGCCACCACGCCCATGGCCGCCCTGCGCAGCGTCGTACGCAGCGAGACGGGCGGCAGCTCGGCCAGATCCGGGTCCGGCGATGCCGGGTCCAGTGGTGCGGGGTCGGTTTCGGGGGGTTCACGGGGAGGCTCGGTCGAATCGGGGGACTCCAGAGGCAGCTGCGGCGTGACATCCATGCCGATCACTCTGCGTCAGTACGAAGAGCACACCGCGCCTTGCGAAGGCTGCGTCAGACGGGTTCACACCAATGGGCCCCGGGTGCCACGCTTGGATCATGAACGGTCTTCTCGAACAACTGCGTGCGGGTCTGCCCGCCGAGGCCATGATCACCGATCCTGACGTCACGGCCTCCTACGCCCACGACATGGCGAGCTTCTGCGATGCGGGCACGCCGGCCGTCGTCGTACTCCCGCGCACGGTCGAGCAGGTCCAGCACATCATGCGCACCGCCACGGCCCTGCGCGTCCCGGTCGTCCCGCAGGGAGCCCGCACCGGTTTGTCGGGCGCGGCCAACGCCTCCGACGACTGCATCGTGCTGTCCCTGGTGAAGATGGACCGGATCCTGGAGATCAACCCGGTCGACCGGATCGCCGTCGTCGAGCCGGGCGTCATCAACGCGGTGCTCTCCCGGGCGGTCAACGAGCACGGCCTCTACTACCCGCCGGACCCCTCCAGCTGGGAGATGTGCACCATCGGCGGCAACATCGGCACCGCGTCCGGCGGTCTGTGCTGCGTGAAGTACGGGGTCACCGCCGAATACGTACTCGGCCTGGAGGTCGTCCTCGCCGACGGGCGGCTGCTCACCACCGGCCGCCGTACCGCGAAGGGCGTCGCCGGATACGACCTCACCCGGCTCTTCGTCGGCTCGGAGGGCAGCCTCGGCATCGTCGTCAAGGCCGTGCTCGCGCTGAGGCCGCAGCCGCCGCAGCAGCTGGTCCTGGCCGCCGAGTTCCCGAGCGCGGCCACCGCCTGCGATGCGGTCTGCCGGATCATGGAGCGCGGTCACACCCCGTCACTCCTCGAACTGATGGACCGTACAACAGTCCATGCCGTCAACAGGATGGCCAACATGGGCCTCCCCGACACCACCGAGGCGCTCCTGCTCGCCGCCTTCGACACCCCGGACCCGTCGGCCGACCTGGCCGCCGTCGCCGAGCTGTGCACCGCGGCCGGCGCCACCGAGGTGGTCCCCGCAGAGGACGCCGCCGAGTCCGAAATGCTGCTCCAGGCCCGGCGGATGTCGCTCACCGCACTGGAGACCGTCAAGCCGGCCACGATGATCGACGACGTCTGCGTACCGCGCTCGAAGCTCGGCGCGATGCTCGAAGGCACCGCCGCCGTCGCCGAGAAGTACGACCTCACCATCGGCGTCTGCGCGCACGCGGGCGACGGCAACACCCACCCCGTCGTCTGCTTCGACCACACCGACGCCGACGAGTCCCGGCGGGCCCGCGAATCCTTCGACGAGATCATGGCGCTCGGCCTGGAACTCGGCGGCACGATCACCGGCGAGCACGGCGTCGGCGTCCTGAAGAAGGAGTGGCTCGCGCGCGAGCTCGGCGAGGTGAGCGTCGAACTGCACCGGGGCATCAAGCAGGCGTTCGACCCGCTGGGGCTGCTCAACCCGGGCAAGGTGTTCTGACGGCCGGCCGGGACCGCGCCCGCTCACGCGTCGCCGTCCTGCCACTCGTCCGACGCCCACGGGTCGCTCAGCCACAGATCGTCGGCCGGCAGCGGCGCGAGCAGCTCGGCGAGACCTTCCTCGATGCCGAGCCGCTCGGTCTCCGTACCCGGCGGAACCAGCCGCAGAGTCCGCTCCACCCAGGCGGCCACCGTGGCGGACGGCACCTCCAGCAGGGCGTCGCCGTCGGGCGAAGTCAGTGCCACGAAGATGACGTTGCGCCGGTCGACCTTGGTCGGCCAGATCCGCACGTCCCCGTGGCCGCACGGCCGGAACACGCCCTCGACCAGCAGATCGCGGGCGAACGTCCAGTAGACGGGGAAGTCGGAGCCGATATGGAAGGTGATGTGCACGGCGTACGGGTCCTCCGTGCGGTACGTCAGCCGGGCAGGGACGGGGATGCTGCGCTCGGGCGACAGAACCAGTTTGAGCTCCAGCTCGCGTTCCACGACGGTGTGCATGCGTGCGTCCTTTCGGTGCCTGTGGGCCGGTCCCGCGACCGGTCCGCACAGGGAGAGAGCGCCCTCCCCGCCATCTATTACGCGACTTCCGGAAAAAATTTCCGCGTGACCGGAAAGTGGCCCAAACCCCTGGACTGGCCCAGGGGTACGCGGGCGTCTGATAGATGTGGACCCGTTGTATTGAGGCCTCGAAGAGATACGGGACCACGGTGATGAGCGCCCCAACCCCGGCACCCGGTGACGAAAGCCCCCACGAGGGGTACTACCCCGACCCGTCCATTCCCGGATATGTCCGGTACTGGAACGGCGCATCGTGGGTGCCCGGCACGAGCCGGCCCGCCCCTCAGCAGGGCGAGTCGATGCCCGCGATGCCATCCGAAGCGGCGGCCGAACCGCAGCCGTCGGCCCCGGCGCCCGCGCCGGTGGACGAGACCGGTCCGGTCTTCCTCGACGAGGAGTCGTACACGGACAACGGCCCCGAACCGGCCACCGCCTGGCAGGCCGACGCCTCCCGGCAGACCGGTTTCGGCGGCGAACGCGACCGGCGGGTCTCCTGGGGCGGCGCCGGGCAGCCCGGCGGACAGGGCGAGCCGGGCCGGCAGGGCGAGCCGGGCCGGCCGTCGGGGCCGGAGTCCGGGGCGGGGTCCGGCTCGGGGCCGGAGTCCGGCCGGGATCCGCGTACGCCTGCGGACCGTGCCCCGGCCGACCGTGTTCCTGCGGACCGGGCCCCCGCCGGCCAAGTCCCGGCCGATCGGGCCCCCGCGGTCCGGGAACCCGTGGACCGTGCTCCCGCGGACCCGCGTCGGCCCGCCTCCCCGGACCCGACGGGCGGTGCGCTGCCGGGCATGCGCGACGGCCGCAGCCGGGCCCCCGAGAACACCGTCGCGATCCGGGTCGACCGCCCGGGCCGCCCCGGCGGCGGTGACGCGGGGGGACCGCCGGTCGACGGTACGGTCGCGATCCGCGCCGTGGGCGGGGGCGGCCGCCCGCCCGCTCCCCGGACGACGCAACAGGAGCCCGCGGACGGGACGATGGCGATCCGCGCGATCGTCCCCGGGGCAGGGACCGGGACAGGCGCGCAGACCCCTGCGCAGCCCCCCGCCCCGGCCCGGAACCAGCCCCCCGCCCCGGCCGCCGCCGAGCTCAACAGTCCTCTCACCCCGGGCCCCGGCGGCGGTGCCGCCTCCTGGGCGCAGCAGGTCCACCAGCCCGACCAGACGGCCCGCCCGCAGCCGCAGCCCCAGCAACCCCAACCCCAGCACCCCCAGCCCCACCTCCCGTTCCAGGGGCAGCCTCACCCGCAGCTCGGTGCGCACGGTGGGCAGCCGGACCAGCCCGTCGTGCCCTGGAAGCCCCCGGTCAACGACCCCTTCCAGCAGCTCGCGCAGGCCCAGGCATCGGCCAGGCCCGCCGGACTCGGCAAGCGGTTCGCCGCCCGGCTGGTCGACACGGTGGTGCTGGTCGCGCTCGCCGGCGCGATCGGCTTCCCGCTCGTCTCGCGGGCGATGGACCACATCGACGAGAAGATCAGCGCGGCGAAGCTGTCCGGTGAGACGGTCACCGTCTGGCTGGTGGACTCCACCACGGCCGGACTGTTCGGTGGGGTGCTCGGCGCGTTTCTCGTGCTCGGCGTCCTGCTGGAGGCGCTGCCGACCGCCAAGTGGGGCCGTACGCTCGGCAAGAAGCTCTGCGGACTCGAAGTGCGGGACATCGAGTCCCACGAGGCCCCGGCCTTCGGCGCCGCACTGCGCCGCTGGCTGGTCTACGGCGTGCTGGGCGTCCTGGTGGTCGGGGTGGTCAATGTGCTCTGGTGTCTGTTCGACCGGCCGTGGCGCCAGTGCTGGCACGACAAGGTGGCGCACACCTTCGTCGCGGACTGACTCTGCGCGAAGGCCCGCGGAGCCCACTCCTCCGGCTGACGGCCCATCGGGGGAGGGGCCGTCGGGAGATGTGCTGTTCCCCCGAACGCACCTGAGCCGTTGCGGGCGCCCGTGGGCCGGGGTGCACTGCCCCCATGAGCAACGATCAGCCGACGTCCGGTCAGCCGCCCGAGGACGACCCGTTCCTCAAGAAGCCGCAGGAACCGCAGGGGCCTCAGGAGCCGCAGGGACCGCAGGGGCCTCAGGGGCCGTCGTCGGGTTCGCCCTACGACAGCGCTCCGCCTCCTCCGCCGCCGTATGATCCCGGTCCCTACGGCGGCGGTGGCCCGTACGGGGGCGTGGATCCGCTGGCCGGTATGCCGCCGCTCGCCGAGCCCGGCAAGCGGATTCTGGCTCGGCTGATCGACTTCCTGATCATCTCGATCCCGCTGTATCTGATCTCGTTGCCGTGGGGCGGCGCGGTCGAGATGAACGACAACAACAGCAACAGCGACGTCAGCGATGTCTTCAGCCAGACGTACAGCGGGCACCAGCTGCTCTGGTCGCTGATCGGTCTGGTGATCTACGTCGCGTACGACACGTACTTCACACACAAGGACGGCCGGACCATCGGCAAGCGGCTGCTGAAGCTGCGGGTGGCGATGCTGAACGACGGCCGGGTGCCGGACACCGGTGCGTCGTTCCTGCGGGCCGTGGTGCTGTGGCTGCCGGCGCTGCTGTGCTGCCCGTGCCTGTGGTGGCTGATCAACATCGTGCTCATGTTCACGGACAAGCCGTACCGGCAGGGACTCCAGGACAAGGCGGCGAAGACGGTGGTCGTCCAGACCGGCTGAGGCCTCTTTCACGCCCTGCGGCCTCGGTCTCCGTACAGGCTCGGTATTCGAGCCTGTACGGAGACCGAGGCCGTATGCGTCAGCTCCGCAGGGAATGCTCGCCCAGGAGCTCGTCCACACGCGCTGCGGCGAGCTGTTCGGCTGTGCGGGCCGCCGGGATCGAGGCCTGGACCCCGTCGAGGGCGAGGCCCTCGGCCTCGACGGCGGCGGAGACCGCATCCTGGTTCGTACGAACTGCGGCCCCGGCCTTCGCCGACTTCGCTGTTTTCGCCCGGGACGGGTGGGGTACGGTCACGGCCACCAGAAGGCCGAGCGCAAGCGCCGCGGTCCCGATGACGGCGATGCCGAGGCCCGAACCCGTACGGGAGAGCAGCAGCATGGCGAGGGTCGAGAAGACGACGGTGACCGAACCGTAGGAGAGCTGTGCGGCAGTGATACGCGGCATGTCGGTATCCGTCCTCGGGGCATCGGATGGGCAGTCTCTCAACGCGGTCGCACTGTCGAGCGACTCTACGACGGTGGATGCCCGAGAGGAACCGGTAGTAAGCATCACCTAACCCACGGTACCGGTGCACGGGGGGCGCACGGAGTCATTCCGCTCTCCAACAGCGGGCCGTGACGCGCCGGTTGCCTGCATGGTGAACGTTCGGATAACGGAAATGTGCTCCTGCATAGTGCACTTGGCCTGTTCAAGTCAAGGTCTGTCTTTTCTCGCGTAACTCCGGTCGAATGTCGTCACTTGTGACGCGTATCCGCGCGCGGCCCTTCCACACCACATCAGGCCGCCGCCGCGGACGCCGGGGAGGACTGCATCAAGTGACCACTAATAGACGGGCGCTTCGCGCCGCAGCGGTTGTCGTGGCCATGGCCGCCACTGCCGCCACGGCGTCGGCTTTCGCCACTGCTCAGGCAGATGACCACACCTCGGGGGCGAAGGCGCCCGTAGTCGAGCGCCGCGACCCGGGTTCGGCCAAGGGTAACGCGCACGACCTGCAGGGCCCCTTCAGCAAGCAGCAGGACGCCCAGCGTCAGGCCGCCCTGGAGCAGGTCATGGCGGGCGACAAGAAGGTGTCGACGCGTAACGGCTCCAAGGTCGTCAAGCTCGACGACAAGAAGTATGTCGAGCTCGGCCGCGAGAAGACCGACAAGATCTTCACGGTCCTGGTGGAGTTCGGCGACCAGGTCGACAACACGACCATGTTCGACCCGGACGGCGACGGCCCCAAGCCGGCCGTTCCGAAGTACGGCGGCACGCCCGGCCCGGCGCACAACAAGATAGCCAAGCCGGACCCCAAGAAGGACAACAGCACCGCCTGGCAGGCCGACTACAACCAGGCGCACTTCCAGGAGCTCTACTTCGGTACGGGCGCCGGCAAGAACTCGCTGAAGACGTACTACGAGAAGACGTCCTCCGGACGCTACTCGGTCGACGGCGAGGTCTCCGACTGGGTCAAGGTGCCGTACAACGAGGCCCGTTACGGGTCCAACTACTGCGGCTCGACCAACTGCGCCAACGCCTGGGACATGATCAAGGACGGCGTGAACGCCTGGGCCGCCGACCAGAAGGCCAAGGGCCGTACCCCCGAGCAGATCAAGACGGATCTCGCCAAGTACGACCAGTGGGACCGTTACGACCACGACAACGACGGCAACTTCAACGAGCCCGACGGCTACATCGACCACTTCCAGATCGTCCACGCCGGTGAGGACGAGTCCGCGGGCGGCGGCGTCGAGGGCCCGAACGCCATCTGGGCGCACCGCTGGTACGCGTACGGCACCAACGCCGGTGCGACCGGCCCGGCCGACAACAAGGCCGGCGGCACCGAGATCGGTGACACCGGCATTTGGGTCGGCGACTACACCGCGCAGCCCGAGAACGGCGGCCTGGGTGTCTTCGCCCACGAGTACGGCCACGACCTGGGCCTGCCCGACCTGTACGACACCACCAACACCGCTGAGAACTCGGTCGGTTTCTGGTCCCTGATGTCGGCCGGTTCCTGGCTCGGCACCGGCAAGAACTCGATCGGTGACCTGCCCGGCGACATGACCGCCTGGGACAAGTTCCAGCTGGGCTGGCTCAACTACGCCGAGGCCAAGGCCGCGACGAACTCCACCCACAAGCTGGGCGTGTCCGAGTACAACACCAAGGACAAGCAGGCGCTCGTCGTCTCGCTGCCCGACAAGCCCGTCACCACCGCTGTCACGAAGCCCGCCGAGGGCTCCAAGCAGTGGTGGAGCGACATGGGTGACAACCTGAACAACACCCTGTCCCGCCCGGTCGACCTGACCGGCAAGTCCAAGGCATCCCTGGACCTTTCGGGCTGGTGGGACATCGAG
This sequence comes from Streptomyces sp. NPDC048473, assembly GCF_043200155.1. Classification (NCBI taxonomy): domain Bacteria; kingdom Bacillati; phylum Actinomycetota; class Actinomycetes; order Kitasatosporales; family Streptomycetaceae; genus Streptomyces; species Streptomyces sp. NPDC048473. Next base: position 317,892 of record NZ_JBICXE010000003.1, on the reverse strand, counting down.
AAGGACTACGACTACCTCTACGCCGAGGTATCGGAGAACGGCGGCACCAGCTGGACCGCGATCGACGGCACGGCCGACGGCAAGGCGATCCCGCGTGACGCCAGTGACAAGCCGGCCCTGACCGACGTCTCCGGCAAGTACCAGACCCTCTCCTACCCGCTGGACGCCTACGCGGGCAAGAAGATCGACATCCGCTTCCGTTACGCCACCGACGGCGGCGCGGGCGGCGTCGGCTTCGCGGCCGACACCATCTCGGTCAACGCCGACGGTGCCGCGCTCTTCACGGACAACGCCGAGGGCGACGACAACGGCTGGACCGCCAAGGGCTTCTCCCGCGTCGGCGAGTCGTTCACCAAGGAATACCCGCAGTTCTACCTCGCGGAGAACCGCCAGTACGTCAGCTACGACCAGACCCTCAAGGTCGGCCCGTACAACTTCGGCTTCTCCAAGACCCGTCCGGACTGGGTCGAGCACTACCCGTACCAGAACGGTCTGCTCATCTGGCTCTGGGACACCTCCCAGAAGGACAACAACGTCTCGGCCCACCCGGGCAAGGGCCTGATCCTGCCGGTCGACGCGCACGCCAAGCCGCTGAAGTGGGCGGACGGCACGGTCATCCGCAACAAGATCCAGCCCTTCGACGCGCCCTTCAGCCGGTACGCGACCGATGGCTTCACGCTGCACAACGCCGACGTGGCGCTGAAGATCAAGCCGCAGGTCGGCATCCCGGTCTTCGACGACCACAAGGGCACCTACTGGTACAAGGAAAACGAGACCGGAAGTGTTCAGGTCGCTGACACGAACACCCGGATCACGATCGTCAGCGAGCCGCGCGACGGCTCGACGATGATCGTCAAGGTCGGGGCCTCGCACAAGTAACCCCGCATCACCGCAGGTCAGAGCTTGATCGGCCGTCGCCCTCTAGCGGGCGGCGGCCGATCGTGTTTAGGTGCGTCTTGTTCAGATCCTTATTGACACGACGTCTCACGGGGGAGCGCGGAGCATGGCAGGCGGAGGGTTCAGCAAGTTGCCGAACGGCAGTGTGGTGGTGGCCATCACCCTGACCGGTCCGACGGACGGAACGGGTCCTGGTGCCCCGGTCCGGGTCCTGGTGCACGCGGCCAACCGGGCCCGCGCGCTGACCCGGCTGCGCAATCTGGGCCTGCGCGCCGTCTACCTCCGCGGCAACGCCGAGCCGCCCACCCCGGACGAGATCACCGCCGTGCTGCACCACCCGGACGGGGTGCTCTGGCGAGCGAGACCGCAGCAGGCCCAGGAACTCTGGCACCCGATCCGGGCGCTGCTCCGTCCGGCGGTTCCGGCCGTACCGGCCAGCCACCCGGCCTGAGGCACGGAGGCGGCGCCGGTGCCGGCGACGGGCGTGAGCCGCGGCTTACGCCCGTCTCCCGCCCGGCTACACCACGGGCTTGCCGGAAAGCTTCACGCCCGCCCTGCGGAGCTCCTCGAGCGTCCGCTCCGTGGTCTCCTCGGCGACCCCCGCGGTCAGGTCGAGCAGCACATGCGTCGTGAAGCCCGACCGGACCGCGTCCAGCGCCGTCGCCCGCACGCAGTGGTCGGTCGCGATGCCGACCACGTCGACCTCGGTGACCCCGCGGTCATGCAGCCAGTCGGCCAGCCCCACACCGTTCTCGTCGAGGCCCTCGAAGCCGCTGTACGCCGCGGCGTAGGCACCCTTGTCGAACACCGCGTCGATCGCCCCCGAGGCGACCGCAGGGGCGAAATTGGGGTGGAAGCCCACCCCTTCCGTACCGGCGACACAGTGCGCGGGCCAGGAGTGCTCGAAGTCCGGCTGCGCGGAGAAGTGGTTGCCCGGGTCGACGTGGTGGTCACGGGTGGCCACCACATGGCGGTACCCGGCCTGGGCCTCGCCGATCAGGTCGGTGATGGCGGCGGCGACATCGGAGCCCCCCGCCACGGCGAGGCTGCCGCCCTCGCAGAAGTCGTTCTGAACGTCCACGACGATCAAGGCGCGGTGCATGGCGGGTGTCCTTCGATGGGGGACGGTGGGGGACGGTCGGCGGTCATGGGGGGGCCGCATTCGAGCCTAGAGACTCCGGAGCGGCTTAGGGAGGGGACGTAAAGAAGCCTGTCCGGAGATTGAGGACAAAGCGGTCACCGGACGACCCCCGTCACCTTCCCCTCGCCCACCCCCTCACACGTACTCCGTGGGAATCACCGGCTCCCCGCGCGACAACTGCATCGCCGACATCGGCAGCCCCGCCCGCGCCGCCATGTGCCGCTCACGTGCCGCGTCCAACGGCTCGCGGGCGATCACCTCACCGCCCCTGACCAGCTCGGCCAACAGCTGCCGGTCGGCCAGCCCGGCCGGTACGGGGCCGGTGCCGATCACCTCCGCCTCGGCCACCCCGTCCTCGTTCAGCCGGCGCGCGGCCCACTTGCGACCGCCCATCGACGACTTCGCGCCGAGCGACTTCTTGGCGACCGGACGCAGCGGCTCCGCGGGGTCGGCGGACCCGGCGCGGGCGACCAGCTTGTAGACCATCGAGCAGGTGGGCTGCCCGCTGCCGGTCACCAGCTGCGTGCCCACCCCGTACGCGTCGACCGGCGCCGCGGCCAGCGATGCGATCGCGTACTCGTCCAGATCCGACGTCACCACGATCTTCGTCCCGGTGGCGCCCAGCTCGTCCAGCTGCTGCCGGACCCGGTGCGCGACCAGCAGCAGGTCCCCGGAGTCGATCCGTACCGCGCCCAGTTCGGTCCCGGCGACCTCGACCGCCGTACGGACCGCCTCGGCGACGTCGTACGTGTCGACCAGCAGCGTCGTGCCCCGGCCCAGCGAGTCGACCTGGGCCCGGAACGCGTCGCGTTCGGTGTCGTGGAGCAGCGTGAAGGCATGGGCGCTCGTCCCGACAGTCGGGATGTTGTAGCGGAAGCCCGCGGCGAGGTCGGATGTGGTGTCGAAGCCGCCGATGTACGCGGCACGCGCCGACGCCACCGCCGACAGCTCATGGGTGCGTCGTGCACCCATCTCGATCAGCCCGCGCCCGCCCGCCGCGGCGGACATCCGCGACGCCGCCGCGGCTATCGCCGAGTCGTGGTTGAGGATCGACAGGATCACCGTCTCCAGCAGCACGCACTCGGCGAAGGAGCCCTCGACCCGCAGGATCGGCGAGCCGGGGAAGTACACCTCGCCCTCCGGGTAGCCCCAGATGTCACCGCTGAAGCGGTAGTCGGCCAGCCAGGCGAGCGTGGGCCCGTCGACGACGTTCTGTTCGCGCAGGAAGGTGAGCATCTCGTCGTCGAAGTGGAAGTTCTCCACCGCGTCCAGCACCCGTCCGATGCCCGCGACGACGCCGTAGCGCCGCCCCTCCGGCAGCCGGCGGGTGAACGCCTCGAAGACCGAGCGCCGGTCGGCCGTGCCGGCCTTCAGCGCGGCCTGCACCATCGTGAGCTCGTACTGGTCGGTGAAGAGCGCGGTCGACGGCACACCGACCCGTCGCCCAAGGTCCGCAGAGTTCATGTTCCGGATGCTACCCCTATTTCGTCAGAGTGACGAGATCTCGGGTCGTTTGTGCGATGACCCCTCCCGGGTGGCAGCATGGGGTGGTGAGCGTCGCCCCCACAGAGATCGAGCGTCCCGAATCGGCCGAGGAGAACCTCGTCGTCCCCGAGCCCGACGTCCCCTGGGTGACGCTGGTTCACAACGACCCGGTCAACCTCATGAGCTATGTGGCCTATGTCTTCCAGGCCTACTTCGGCTACTCCAAGGACAAGGCCCACAAGCTGATGCTGGACGTCCACCAGAAGGGCCGCGCCGTCGTCTCCAGCGGCAGCCGCGAGGAGATGGAACGCGACGTCCAGGCCATGCACGGCTACGGGCTGTGGGCCACCCTCACGCAGGACCGCAACTAGACCGATCGCCCTCTGCCCCGCCCGACCCACCATCGGAGAGAACCCATGGCCGGCCACTTCGAGGCCACCCCCGGCGGCGGCGCGGCCGTCGCGCTCGACGAGGTGGAGATCGCGATCCTGCGCTCCCTCGCTGTCCAGCTGCTGGAACTGATCGGCCCCGGCGACGAACCCGCCGAGGGCGAGGACCCGCTCGCCGCCCTCTTCGCCGAGGGGCCCAGTGAACCGCCCACCGACCCGGCCCTGGCCCGCCTCTTCCCCGAGGCGTACGGCGACGAGGACAGCGAACTGCGCGCCGCTTCCGCCGAGTTCCGCCGCTTCACCGAGAACGATCTGCGCACCCGCAAGCGCGACGACGCCCTCACTGTCGTACGCACCCTGGACGCCCTCTCCATTTCCGGGGACGGCGGCGCCGTGCTGGAGCTCACCGGCGACGAATGCCGTAACTGGCTCGGCGCGCTCAATGACCTCCGGCTGACCATCGGCACCCGCCTTGAGGTGTCCGACGACGACGGGGGCGAGGCCGGCTCGCTCTACCGGCTTCCCGACAGCGATCCGCGCAAGCCGATGGTCATGGCCTATCTCTGGCTCGGTGCGCTCCAGGAAACCCTCGTGGAAACCCTGATGCCGTAGTTGCCGCACGTTCCCGAATAGGGGCTTCCCGATCACTCGCGCACCGCGTTCGCTCAACGGACGCTCAAATCCGAATAACGATCCCGTCACCTGAACGGTCTCTTTTGCGGCGACTGGAAACCCTTGTCCGCTTTTTCCTATGGTGTGCGCCACATCGTGTCCGACGAATCACCCGTATGCCCGTGATAAATCTTCACGACCGCTCGGGGACGCCACCCTTGTTCCCGAGGGCGCTACAGGCCGGCGACCGCCGGCGGCACTCCATCCATATCCGGGGGGATCAGGACCTGATCCGCAGCCTCAACGGCGCGGATCGGCGTGGAGAAAGGCGCAGCACATGACATCGGCGCAGGTCGACAAGGGACAGGACGGCTCGCAGGCCACAGCGGTCGCGGATGCCGGCACGGCGGGCGAGGGCTACCAGCGGGCCCTCGGTGCCCGCCAGATCCAGATGATCGCCATCGGCGGGGCCATCGGCACCGGCCTTTTCCTCGGTGCGGGAAAGGCGATAGCCAAGGCCGGACCCAGCCTCATCCTGGCCTATGCCATCGCGGGCCTGGTGATCTTCTTCATCATGCGGGCCCTGGGTGAACTCCTCATGTACCGCCCGGTGTCGGGCTCCTTCTCGGAGTACGCCCGCGAATTCATCGGCCCCTTCGCCGGCTTTGTCACCGGCTGGACCTACTGGCTGTTCTGGGTCGTCACCGGAATCACCGAAGTCACCGCGGCCGCCCAGTACATGACGTTCTGGTTCGACATTCCTCAATGGGTGTCGGCACTGATCTTCACGATCATCCTGTACGGCGTGAACCTGATCTCCGTAAAGCTTTTCGGGGAACTCGAATTCTGGTTCTCGATGGTCAAGGTGACCGCCATCGTCGGCATGATCCTCATCTGCGCCGGAATTCTCACCCTCGGCTTCTCCGACGCCGGGGACACCGCGTCCGTCACCCACCTCTGGGCCGACGGCGGCTTCTTCCCGCACGGCATCAGCGGCACGCTCATGACCCTGCAGATCGTGATGTTCGCCTTCCTCGCCGTGGAACTCGTCGGCGTCACCGCGGGCGAGTCCAAGGACCCGAAGACCGTCCTGCCCAAGGCCATCAACACCGTGCCGTGGCGCATCGCCGTCTTCTACGTCGGCGCCCTCATCATGATCCTCTCGGTCGTCCCCTGGACCGAGTTCCAGCCCGGCATCTCGCCGTTCGTCGCCGCTTTCCAGAAGATGGGCCTCGGTGTCGGAGCGGGCATCGTCAACTTCGTCGTGCTGACCGCGGCGCTCTCCTCCTGCAACTCCGGCATGTACTCCACCGGCCGCATGCTGCGCGACCTCGCGCTCAACGGACAGGGCCCGAAGTTCTTCACCAAGCTGACGAAGAGCGGCACCCCGCTCGTCGGCACCACCTTCTCCGCCGCCCTGATGCTCGTCGGCGTCTGGATCAACTACCAGTGGCCCGGCGACGCCTTCACCTACGTCGTCTCCTTCGCCACCATCTCCGGCATGTGGGCCTGGATCATGATCCTCGTCTGCCAGATCCGCTACCGCGGCCTCGCAGACCGCGGCGTGCTCCCGCAGTCCACCTTCCGGGCCCCCGGCGCCCCGTACACCAGCGTCTTCGCGCTGGCCTTCATCGGCATGGTCATCGTGATGATGGGCGTCGACAAGGACGCCAGGGTCTCGCTGTACTGCGCCCCGCTCTGGGCGGCCATCCTCGGCGTCTCGTACCTGGTGCTCAAGGCCCGTAACCCCGAGAACAAGGCCTTCGCGAAGAACTGAGCCCACTGCCGGACGGCCCCGAGCCGCCCCCGAACCATCCCCGGACGACCGGCCGCCCCAACGGTCGCGTCCACGATGCGGGCCCCCGCGTACCACACCTCGGTACGCGGGGGCCCGCATGCCTATCCTGGCGCCATGCTGACCATCACCCAGGCGCTCTACGACCAGATCGTCGCGCACTCCCGCGCCGACCACCCCGACGAGGCGTGCGGCGTGGTCGCGGGACCGGCCGGAACCGACCGCGCCGAACGGTTCATCCCCATGCTCAACGCCGCCCGCTCGCCCACCTTCTACGAGTTCGACTCGGGCGACCTCCTCAAGCTCTACCGAGAGATGGACGACCGCGACGAGGAGCCGGTGATCGTCTACCACTCCCACACCGCGACCGAGGCCTACCCCTCCCGCACCGACATCACGTATGCCAATGAACCCGGCGCCCACTACGTCCTCGTCTCCACCGCGGACACCGACGACGCGGGCCCCTTCCAGTTCCGCTCCTACCGGATCGTGGATGGCGAGATCACCGAGGAGGACGTCGAGGTCGTCGAGGCGTACGAGGCCGCCTGACCTCCTCGCACCGCCCGGCCCCGGCCACTCCGCCGGCCGGACGGGGCCGGGCCCGCCACGGCCTCGTCCACCTGTCGAACACGGACCATCCATCAGGTGAGATCACATTCTGGTTCATGGACCGGGAATCGATACGATGACCGCATGGTTCCCCATGACGTGAGCGACAGGACGCCGGGCACACTGCTCGTCGCGCGGCTGCACGTCGACCTGTGCAGGCTCTCCAGCGCGATCTGTACGAGCCGCCTGCCCGCCGGCCGCAGGGCCTGAGCCGGGCTCGCGGCGCGAGCAACCCATGCGTAACGCACCAACCCCTGCGCGGGGGCAGAGCCGCGCGCCCCACGCCACCTCTCCGTTTTCGACAGGAGCCCACGCCATGGCCATCGAGGTCCGCATCCCGACCATCCTCCGCACCTACACCGACGGCGCCAAGGCCGTCGAGGGCAACGGAGAGACTCTCGCCGACCTCTTCACGGACCTGGACAGCCGCCACAACGGCATCCGTGAGCGCATCGTCGACGGCGACGTACTCCGCCGCTTCGTGAACGTCTACCTCAACGACGAGGACGTCCGCTTCCTCGACGGCATCTCCACCAAGCTCAGCGACGGCGACAACGTCACCATCCTCCCGGCCGTCGCCGGCGGCATGAACTGATGCGGTACGACAGCCCGCTCGCTGCGGTGGGCAACACCCCGCTCGTCCGCCTGCCGCGGCTGTCACCGTCGGACGACGTCCGCATCTGGGCCAAGCTGGAGGACCGCAACCCCACCGGCTCGATCAAGGACCGCCCGGCGCTCCACATGGTCGAACAGGCCGAGAAGGACGGCCGGTTGACCCCAGGCTGCACCATCCTGGAACCCACCAGCGGCAACACCGGCATCTCGCTCGCCATGGCGGCCAGGCTCAAGGGCTACCGCATCGTGTGCGTCATGCCGGAGAACACCTCCCAGGAGCGGCGCGACCTGCTCGCCATGTGGGGCGCCGAGATCATCTCCTCCCCGGCGGCGGGCGGCTCCAACACGGCCGTGCGCGTCGCCAAGGAGCTGGCCGCCGAGCACCCCGACTGGGTCATGCTCTACCAGTACGGCAACCCGGACAACGCGGGCGCCCACTACGCCACCACCGGCCCGGAGATCCTCACCGACCTCCCGTCCGTCACCCACTTCGTGGCGGGCCTCGGCACCACCGGCACGCTCATGGGCGTCGGCCGCTACCTGCGCGAGCACAAGCCCGACATCAAGATCGTCGCCGCCGAGCCGCGCTACGACGACCTGGTCTACGGGCTCCGCAACCTCGACGAGGGCTTCGTCCCCGAGCTCTACGACGCCTCGGTCCTCACCACCCGCTTCTCCGTCGGCTCGGCGGACGCCGTCACCCGCACCCGCGAACTCCTCCAGCAGGAGGGCATCTTCGCGGGCGTCTCCACCGGCGCCGCGCTGCACGCCGCGATCGGAGTGGGAAACAAGGCCGTCAAGGCGGGGGAGTCGGCCGACATCGTCTTCGTGGTCGCGGACGGCGGCTGGAAGTACCTGTCGACGGGCGTCTATACGGCCCCGACGACGGAAGCGGCCATCGAAGCGCTGCACGGCCAGCTCTGGGCGTAGCCACATCCTGAACCGCCGGACGGGCCGGAAAATTCAGCCCGCCCGGCGTTTGAGGGCATCTTTCAGCCCCTCCGGCGTTTGAGGAGCGGGGGTCCGGGGCGGAGCCCGTGTGCACCCCGGCCTGTCCGGCGTTTGAGGACCGGGGCCGGGGCGGAGCCCCGCGTGCACCCCCCAGCCCGTCCGGCGTTTTGAGGACCGGGGCCCGGGGCAGCGCCCCGGTTACGGGAAGGGGCGGGAAGGGGACAGCCCGCCGCAGGCGCCTGACGGCCACGCGCCCCACGGTCACGCGCCCCACCTCACCCCAGCCCCCGCACCCGCTCCCACACCCCCGGATCCACCACCCCCACCCGCCGCCGGAACCCCCGCACGGCAACCTCCCGCAACTCATCCGTCTCCAGGAAGCTCTCCCGCCCCTGCGCATCCCGCACCGTCCCCGCGGGCAGCGCGATCACCCCGGGCCGCTCCTCGTGATACTTGCTGGTGATCTTCGCGACGAGCGCCGAGCCACCCCGTACCGACAGCACCAGGCAGGGCCGGTCCTTCGCCCCGGGCCCGTCCTCGTACGGCACCTCGGCCCACCAGATCTCACCCGGCCGCGGCCTGTGCTCCGGCCCCGGCCCACGCCCCGGGCCCGCCGGCGGACGCGTCCGCCCGCCCGGACGCCCACCGGAGCGCGTACCCGCCGACCTGCCGGAACGGCCCCCCGGCCGTCGGCCGCCCCGCCCCCGTCCATCGGCGACCGCCGCTACGAGCGCGAGCAGCACGACAACGGCAAACGCGATCCACCACCAGGACATGTCCATGTCCCGACCGTACCGGCGTCCCCGCCTCTTCCATCGAACCGGTGACAGAGCAGGTGAGTTCCCCCACAACGGACGGCCGTGGAGGAGCGACCGGCTGTTTCGCGCCTTACGCTCGACAAACCGCTCAACAGACCGTACGAACCCTCCCCGTTCCCACGTCTCGGAGGTTCACGCTCCATGAAGCTCACCGTCGTCGGCTGCTCCGGCTCGTTCCCGTCCGCGGGATCAGCGTGTTCGAGCTACCTCGTAGAGGCCGACGGCTTCAGGCTGCTCCTCGACATGGGCAACGGCGCCCTCGGCGAGCTGCAGCGCCATGTCGGTCTCTATGACCTCGACGCAATCTTCCTCAGCCACCTCCATGTCGATCACTGCATCGACATGTGCGCGTACTTCGTCGTCCGCTACTACCGGCACGACGGGGGCCGCCCCGCCCCCCTCCCGGTCTACGGCCCCGACGGCACCGAGCAGCGGCTGACCACCGCCCACGGCGACACCCCGTCCGAGCGGGCGATGAGCGAGGTCTTCGACTTCCACACGCTGAAGCCGGGATCGTTCGAGATCGGCCCCTTCTCGGTCCGTACGGAGAAGGTCTGCCACCCGGTCGACTCCTACGCCATCCGGATCGAGCACGGCGGCCGCTCGCTCACGTACTCCGGCGACACGGGGGCCTGCGAGGCCCTGGACGAACTTGCCGAGGGCGTCGATCTGTTCCTCTGCGAAGCATCGTTCGTCCATGGCAAGGAGGACATCCCGGACCTCCACCTCAACGGCCGCGAGGCGGGCGACATCGCCGCCCGCGCCGGAGTGGGACAGCTCGTCCTCACCCACATCCCGCCGTGGACCGACGCCGACCGCAACCTGGCCGATGCCCGCCTGCTCTACGGCGGGCCGGTGGAGGTGGCGGCACCGGGCGCGGTCTACGAGATCTAGCCGTCCCGCACACCTGGTGCACGACGAAGCCCCCACCTCCCGCGGGGAAGGTGAGGGCTTTGTCGTGCGCCGGGGTGAAAGCTACTTCGCCTCGGCCTTGAGGAGCTCGGCAAGCTCCTCGTCGGACTCGCGGCCCGGGGTCGGCAGATTGAACTTGGTGATCGCGAAGCGGAAGACCACGTAGTAGATGACCGCGAAGCAGAGACCGACCAGCACCAGCAGCCATGGCTTGCTCGCGATGCCGAGGTTCAGGCCGAAGTCGACCAGGCCGGCCGAGAAGCCGAAGCCATCCTTTATGCCGAGCGCCCAGGTCAGAGCCATGGACACACCCGTGAGCACCGCGTGGATCGCGTACAGCGCCGGGGCGATGAACATGAACGTGAACTCGATCGGCTCGGTCACACCGGTGACGAACGAGGTGAGCGCGAGGGAGAACATCATGCCGCCGACGACCTTGCGGCGCTCGGGGCGGGCGCAGTGGACGATCGCGAGGCAGGCCGCCGGGAGGGCGAACATCATGATCGGGAAGAAGCCGGTCATGAACTGTCCGGCCTGCGGGTCACCGGCCAGGAACCGGGCGATGTCGCCGTGGGCGCCGTTGTAGTCGCCCGCCTGGAACCACGGGAACGAGTTCAGCAGGTGGTGCATGCCGACCGGGATCAGCGCACGGTTGGCGACACCGAAGATGCCCGCGCCGACGGCGCCGGAGTTGACCAGCCACTCACCGAAGTTGTGCAGGACGCTGCCGAGGACCGGCCAGATCAGACCGAAGATGATGCCGATGATCAGGCCCGCGAAGGCCGACAGGATCGGGACGAGGCGACGGCCGCTGAAGAAGCCCGCCCAGTCGGGCAGCTTCGTCCGGTAGAACTTCTGGTAGAGCAGGGCCACGACTATGCCGATCACGACACCGCCGAGCACACCGGCGTTGACCGGCGCGTCATTCATGACGATCTTGCCGTCCACGACGCTCGCGACCTGGGGCAGGTTGCTGTCGGTGAAGGTGGCGAGCACCTTCTGGAAGACCAGGTAGCCGGTGACCGCGGCGAGGGCCGTCGAGCCGTCCGACTTCTTGGCGAAACCGATCGCGATACCCACGGCGAACAGCAGCGCCATGTTGTCGAGAATGGCTCCGCCGCCCGCGGACATGTAGCCGGCGAGCTTCGTGATGAAGGTCGGGAACGAGTCGCGGCCGAGCATGTCGGCGTTGCCGAGACGCACCAGCAGCGCGGCCGCGGGCAGCACTGCGACCGGCAGCATGAGGCTGCGGCCGATGCGCTGCATGACCGCCATCACGCCGGCGCCCTTCTTCTTGGTGACCGCAGGTGCGGTGTCTGCCGTGGACATCAATTCCTCCATTGGACAAGGCGCCGCCCAGGTCGTTGAAGGGGGGAGGCGGCGACTCGAGAAACGCGGCAGAACGCACGCGGTCTGGACCACTCAGTGGTGTAGACCAGTTTTAGCACGGTGTGGGCTGGATAAGGAACCTGCAATTTCCGACTACTTCGCATGAGCTATCACCCACGCTCGGTGACATGACGAAGGCCCCCGGACCACAGGGTCCGAGGGCCTGCCTCAGCCGGGTCGGCAGACCCGGCTGAAGTGCTACTTAGTGAGGTTCCTCTCGATCTCCTCCTCCAGCTCGTCGGGCTCCCGGCCCGGAGTCTGGAGATTGAATTTGGTGATCGCGAACCGGAAGATCACGTAGTACGCGACGGCGAAGACCAGGCCGATCGGAATGATCAGCCATGGTTTGGTCGCCAGGCTCCAGTTGATGACGTAGTCGATCAGACCCGCGGAGAAGCTGAAGCCGTCCTTGACCCCGATCGCCCATGTCACCGCCATCGAGACACCGGTGAGCACCGCGTGGATCACGTACAGCAGCGGTGCGACGAAGAGGAACGAGTACTCGATCGGCTCGGTGATCCCCGTCACGAACGACGTCAGGCCGACCGAGAGCATCATGCCGCCGACCGCCTTGCGGCGATGTGGTTTGGCGCAGTGGTAGATCGCCAGCGCCGCCGCCGGGAGGGCGAACATCATGATCGGGAAGAAGCCCGAGGTGAACTGACCGGCCGTCGGGTCACCCGCCAGGAACCGGTTGATGTCACCGTGCACGACCGTGCCGTCCGGCTTGGTGAAGTCGCCGAACTGGAACCAGACGAAGGTGTTCAGGAACTGGTGGAGGCCGATGACCAGCAACGCACGGTTGGCGATACCGAAGATGCCGGAGCCCACCCAGTCCAGGTCCACCAGCCACTTGGAGAAGCTGGTCAGACCGTCGCCGATCGGCTGCCAGAGCCATGCGCACAGCGCCGCGAAGCAGAGGCCGACGAACGCCATGATGATCGGGACGAGCCGGCGGCCGTTGAAGAAGCCCAGCCAGTCCACCAGCTTGACCCGGTGGTAACGCTGCCAGAACCAGGCGGACAGCAGACCCATCACGATGCCGCCGAACACTCCGGGGTTCTGATACGCCGCGGCCGTGACCTTGGCATCACCGCTGACACAAGTGCCGAACCAGGTACCGCCCGAGGTGAACGTCGAACCGGGTGCGCAGTCCACCGGGAAGGCATGCAGCACCGCGTAATAGACGAGGAAGCCGGTCACCGCGGCGAGCGCGGTCGAACCGTCCGACTTCTTCGCCATGCCGATGGCGACACCGATGCAGAACAGCAGCGGAAGGCCGAGCCCCGAGTCGAGCAGCGCGCCACCCGCGGCCGCGAACACCTTGGCGACATTGCCCCAGCCCAGGCCCTCGTCGCCGAATACGTCCGGCTGGCCCAGCCGGTTGAGAATGCCTGCCGCCGGCAGGACGGCGATCGGGAGCTGGAGGCTGCGTCCCATCTTCTGGAGGCCCTGGAAGAGGCCGTTCCACCACGCCTTCTGCGGCACTGCGGCGCTGCTCGAGCTCATCGGCATCCTCCCGGAACAAGGCGCGGTCGGCGGTCGTTGCAGACTGGTGTAGACCAGTTGAGGTACGGTGCGTAACCCGCCTGGAAGACAGGGCGCCGGTGATCGTCATCATTGAGGACGGTCCAGTTACTCGCTCGCGAAGCTGGGCCAAACGTGCGTTACGGTGACGAAACGGACCCATGGTGGGCCGTCGCATGCATGTGAACAACCAGGGAGAAGGCCATGGCCAGCAAGGCTGAGAAGATCGTCGCCGGGCTCGGCGGTATCGAGAACATCGACGAGATCGAAGGCTGCATCACGCGCCTCCGCACCGAGGTCCACGACCCCAGCAAGGTCGACGAAGCCGCGCTCAAGGCCGCCGGAGCCCACGGTGTCGTCAAGATGGGAACCGCGATCCAGGTCGTCATCGGCACCGACGCCGACCCCATCGCCGCCGACATCGAAGACATGATGTGACCAGCCGCCGAACCCTCCGCTGAACCCCCGGCGAACCCCCGCTGAGCCGAACCCGCTCAGCACTCCGCAGGCCCCGCCCACCCCCCGGACGGGGCCTGCGCCGCACCCGAACGGCCGCCACCCCCGCACCCGATAAAGTCGACGCCATGTCTCGTATCGACGGCCGCACCCCCGAACAGCTCCGCCCCGTCACCATCGAACGCGGATGGAGCAAGCACGCCGAAGGCTCCGTACTCATCTCCTTCGGCGACACCAAGGTCTTCTGCACCGCCTCCGTCACCGAAGGCGTCCCCCGCTGGCGCAAGGGCAGCGGCGAAGGCTGGGTCACCGCCGAATACTCCATGCTGCCCCGCTCCACCAACACCCGCGGCGACCGCGAATCCGTACGCGGCAAGATCGGCGGCCGCACCCACGAGATCAGCCGGCTCATCGGCCGCTCCCTGCGCGCCGTCGTCGACTACAAGGCCCTCGGCGAGAACACCATCGTCCTCGACTGCGACGTCCTCCAGGCCGACGGCGGCACCCGCACCGCCGCCATCACCGGCGCCTACGTCGCCCTCGCCGACGCCGTCACCTGGGCCCAGCGCAAGAAGCTCATCAAGCACGGCCGCAAGCCGCTGACCGACACCGTCTCCGCGATCAGCGTCGGCATCGTCGACGGCGCCCCCCTCCTCGACCTCTGCTACGAGGAGGACGTCCGCGCCGAGACCGACATGAACGTCGTCTGCACGGGCGACGGCCGCTTCGTCGAAGTCCAGGGCACCGCCGAGGCCACCCCCTTCGACCGCAAGGAACTGGGCGCCCTCCTCGACCTCGCCACCGCCGGCTGCACAGACCTCACCGCCTTCCAGAACGAGGCCCTCGCCCGCACCCTCGGCGAGTAAAGAAGCAACCAAGTACGCACCACAACGCGTCGTTACGAACACGGGCGCACGGGTCGAACCGTGCGCCCGTCCGCGTATCCGTACCTGGGGAGGAACCGCACCATGGCCAAGGCCACCCGCCACCGCCACATCACCGTCGCGCTGACCCTGACCGCCCTCGCGCTCACCGCGACAGCCGGCTGCGGAGCCGTCGACAAGGCACTCGACTGCGTCCGCACCGCAGACGCCATCGCCACCAGCGTCGACAACCTCCAACAGGCCGTCTCCAACGCCTCGAACGACCCCACCCAGGCATCCGAAGCCCTCGACGACATCGAGAAGGAGCTCGGCAACCTCGGCGACAAGACCGACAACGCCGACCTCAGCAAGGCCGTCGACGACCTCCAGTCCGGCGTCGGCAACGTCCGCGACTCCATCGACAAGGGCGACGCCACCCCCGACATCACCCCGGTCACCGACGCCGCCAAGGAAATCGGCAAGGTCTGCACCCCCTGACCACCCCCGATACTGGGTGACATGACCCGCCTCATCCTTGCCACCCGCAACGCCGGGAAGATCACCGAACTCCACGCGATCCTCGCCGACGCAGGCCTCGACCACGAGCTCGTCGGCGCGGACGCGTACCCGCACATCCCCGACGTCAAGGAAACCGGCGTCACCTTCGCCGAGAACGCCCTCCTCAAGGCCCACGCCCTCGCGAAGGCCACCGGCCACCCCGCCATCGCCGACGACTCCGGCCTCTGCGTGGACGTACTCGGCGGCGCCCCCGGCATCTTCTCCGCCCGCTGGGCCGGCACCCACGGCGACGACCGGGCCAACCTGGACCTGCTCCTGGCCCAGCTCTCCGACATCGACGACCCCCACCGCCGGGCCCACTTCGCCTGCGCGGCAGCCCTGGCCCTCCCGGACGGCACGGAACGCGTGGTCGAGGGCCGCCTGCTGGGCACCCTGCGCCACACCCCGTCCGGCACGAACGGCTTCGGCTACGACCCGATCCTCCAGCCGGACGGCGAGACCCGCACTTGCGCGGAGCTGACCCCGGCGGAGAAGAACGCGATCAGCCACCGCGGGAAGGCGTTCCGGGCGCTGGTACCGGTGGTGCGGGAGCTGGTGGGGTGACACAGAGATGCCTGTCTCCTCCCGGGAGGAGACAGGCATCTCTGTGTTCGGTGCGCCCGGTCGGATTCGAACCGACATACACGACCACCTAAAGATCGCCGCTCAACCAGATGGCGTACGGGCGCGCAGCAGCGCCCAGCTTACTTCCCTCTGTGGGCTGACGGTGGCGGGTACGAGGAAGACCCCTGTTGCCAGTGTCAGTCGTCACGGCGCAGGTTGCCACCTCTACACCAAGTTGCGGTGACAGCATGACAGTTCGGGCAGAGCAGACGGAGGTTCTCCTGACGGTCATCGCGCCAGTCGCCATTGATGTGATCGATTTCCAGCGTCATCGGCTTGCCCTGCCACACGGCGCCGGTTCCGCACTCGGCGCATTCCTCCGGGGCGCCGATCTCCAGCAGAGCGCGACGGAGTAGGACGGTCTTCGTGCGGCGCTCGCCATCGTGCTTGAGCAGCACATGCTTGGCGGTCTTCAGCGGGGTGGGGCCAGCTCGCCCTCGCTGATGCCCCTGGCCCAGAAAATGTGCAGTGGTGAGACCGTCCTCGGCGATCCAACGCCGCAGATGGTTCCGCTCGCTCGTGGTGTTGAGCCGCCCCACTAGCCGGAGCGTGCCCGCGATGGAAACGGACGCGGCGACGGCTTCGCTGAGCTCCGCTTTGGAGGGACGTGGCCCGGTTCTGCGGTAGACGCGGCTGCGGAGGTGTGAGACGTCGATGCCGAAGTGTTCGAAGCGCTTGAAGAGATAACGGCGGAGATGTCCGTAAGGACGTGTGCCCAGGAAAGCGATGACTTCGTCGATGTCGTCGCATTTCTCGGCTGCTTCAGCCAGCCGTTCGCGTGTGTATCGGATGCCGGTGCTCACTGCGTCGTACCTGCCGCCGAGTTATGACGTCCTTTACCGCGACCCCGGTAAGTATCTGTCGTCGAGTGGCAGTTAGGGCAGAGCAGACGTAGATTCCGGGGTTGATTGTTCCGCCAGTTGCCGTCGATGTGATCGACCTCAAGCGGGAGCGGTAGGCCCCGCCAGGTCGGCTCTGCGCCGCACATCGCACAGCGCTCCTCGGTGCCGATGGCAGTCATGGCGCGCTTGAGTCGGTCTCCCGGTATCCGGCGCGCATTGGATGGATCCTGGTCGATCAGAAGTTCCTCGGGGCGACGGCGTCTTGTTTCCCCCCTCCTGCGGGGCTGCGCAAAGTGCGATGTGTCGATGCCGAGAGCTTTCACTCGGCGGCTGATGTGAGCGTGATGACCACCCACCAATTCAAGGCCAAGGCTCCGCAGTACCTGGCACATGTTTGTCGAGGAAGCGATCACAGGCTCCAGGACTTCCCTTGTCCAGCGCGTGCCCTCGCGCTCGAAGTGTCCGGTGGCTATGCCCATTTTCCTCATGCGATCGGTGATGTATCGCCGTGTTGAACTCTTCGGATCGACCCCGAGCTTCGTCAGCGCCTCGGACAGCGTTCTCGATGACGAGACAGCCTGCTCCAGGCGCTCGCGCGTGTATGGGCTTACCGGCATGGTCCCCTCCGTATCCGACCACATGTTCGCGACCTCGTACGGAACAACGAACCGTTTATCGGTAAGTCACGTCCGATATCCGACAAAATGTGGAATGGCTCGCACCGCTTCTGCCGAGGTTGAAGCGGTGCGAGCCATTCCATTGGGGGGCGGAGTCCCGGGGTCAGAACCTCGGATCCGGTGTCTGGGCCGCGGCCAGTTCTGCCGCCTCCTCATGCGTCTCCACCGACGGCGGGGAGCCGGCCAGGGGCTTCTGGGCGGTCTCCTTCATGCAGGCCACGGCGATCACGCCGACCAGGGCCGCCGCCATCGCGTAGTAGGCCGGCATCAGGTTGGTGCCGCTCCAGCTGATCAGGGCCGTGATCACCAGCGGGGTCGTACCGCCGAAGAGGGAGGCCGAGAGGTTGTAGCCCACCGAGAGGGAGCCGTAGCGGACCTGGGTGGGGAAGAGGGCCGGGAGGGCTGCGGACATGGTGCCGAGCATGCAGACAAGGGAGAGGCCCAGCATCAGCATGCCGGTCGTGATGGCGGGGATGCCGCCCTGGCGGATGAGGAGGAAGGCGGGGAGGGAGAGGAAGAAGAAGCCGAGCATGCCGGTCATCAGGAGCGGCTTGCGGCCGAAGCGGTCGGAGAGCTTGCCGACCTGACTGATGATCAGCATCAGGAAGGCCATGACGGCGAGCAGGATGAGCAGGCCGTGGGTCTCGCTGTAGCCGAGTTCGTCGGAGAGGTAGGTCGGCATGTACGACAGCAGCATGTAGTCGGTGATGTTGTACGCGCCGACCAGGCAGATGCAGAGGATCAGCGTCGGCCAGTACTGCCGGAAGATCTTGGCGAGGTCGCCCTTGGCGGTGGTCTCGATACCGTCGGCGGCCTCCGTGGCCTGGGCGGTGCCGCCCTCCAGTTTCTGGAAGGCGGGGGTTTCGTCGAGGCGCAGTCGCAGGTAGAGGCCGACCAGGCCGAGGGGGCCCGCGACGAGGAACGGTATGCGCCAGCCCCAGGCGTCCATCTGGCCGGGGTCGAGGATCGCGGTCAGTGCGGTGACGAGTCCGGCGGCGCCGACGTAGCCGGCCAGTGTGCCGAATTCGAGGAAGCTGCCGAAGTAGCCGCGACGTTTGTCGGGGGCGTACTCGGCGATGAAGGTGGAGGCGCCGCCGTACTCGCCGCCGGTGGAGAAGCCCTGGACCAGGCGGAAGAAGATCAGCAGGGCGGGGGCCCAGAGGCCGATGGAGTCGTGGGACGGGATGACTCCGATCGCGAAGGTGCCGACCGCCATCATGATCATGGTGAGGGCGAGGACCTTCTTGCGGCCGATCCTGTCGCCCATGGGGCCGAAGAACATTCCGCCGAGGGGCCGTACGAGGAAGGCGACGGCGAAGGTGGCGAAGGAGGAGAGGAGCTGGGTGGTGTCGTTCCCGGACGGGAAGAAGACATGGCCCAGGGTGACGGCGAGATAGGAGTAGATCCCGAAGTCGAACCACTCCATGGCGTTCCCGAGCGATGCCGCCTTGACTGCCCGCTTGACCGCCCGGTCGTCGGTGACGGTGATGTCCGTCCGGCGCAGCCTCGGATTTCGCCGTTGCCGGATGGCGCGGAAGAGGGTGGGGTGGCGCTTGACCGCTTCCGGATCGGCCGCCTGTTGGGGGTCGGAGGCCGCCATGGCCGGGTCCTTTCCTCGGGTGGATGTTCCAGGAAAGGCTTCTGCGCGGTCATGGCGGTTGCAAACCCGATTGAGGGCCGAATGGGATGTCGCTCACATGCTTCCGGTCATACGGGTCGGCCCGGGGCGGGCTCGGGTCTCAGATCCCGAGGTCCTTGATGATCTTGGCTACGTGGCCGGTGGCCTTGACGTTGTAGAGGGCTCGTTCGACCTTGCCCTCTTCGTCCACGACGATCGTGGAGCGGATGACGCCCGTCACCGTTTTGCCGTAGAGCTTCTTCTCGCCGAAGGCGCCGTATGCCTCAAGGGTTTCCTTGGAGGGGTCGCCGACCAGGGTGACCTTGAGGTCTTCCTTCTCGCGGAACTTGGCGAGCTTCTCGGGCTTGTCGGGGGAGACGCCGATGACGTCGTATCCGGCGCCGGTGAGCAGGTCCAGGTTGTCGGTGAAGTCGCAGGCCTGCTTGGTGCAGCCGGGGGTGAGGGCGGCCGGGTAGAAGTAGACGATGACCTTGCGGCCCTTGTGGTCGGCGAGCGAGATGTCGTTGCCGTCGGCGTCGGGGAGGGTGAAGGCGGGGGCGGTGTCGCCGGGCTGGAGTCGCTCGCTCATGGTTCTCCTCAGGTGGTACGTGGGGTGTACGGGACCGAGCGTAATAGGGGTGCCGCCGGGTGCGTGGGCGGCCGAGCTGACAGACTGTCGATGAAGGTGTACCGGACGAGGACCACGGAGGCGGCGCAGTGTCGGATGCCAGGACCCCTGCGCAGATCGAGGCGGACATCATCAGCAGGCGTGAGCAGCTTGCGGTGGTGCTCGATGAGATCGGGGTGCGGGTGCACCCGAAGACGATCATGGGTGATGCGAAGGCCAAGGCCGCCGAGGCCGTGGACCGGACGGCCGGGCGGGCTTTTGTCGCGGTGAACCGGACGGTGTCGGACGTGAAGGCGCAGTTTGTGTCCGGGGACGGCGCCCCGCGTCTGGAGCGGGTGATTCCGGCGGTGTTGCTCGCGGTGGGTGTCGTGGGTCTGCTCGCGGTGTCGAAGCGGCGGCGGAAGAACTGATGCCGCGGTCCGTGTACCCCGGAGGCGTGCGGAGCCGCGGTGGGCAGGTAGGTTGCGGGGCGTGAGTGAGAACACCGACGACAAGCTGCCCATCCGCATGCTGCATGACCGTGTGCTGGTCCGGTCCGATACGCCGGAGGGCGAGCGGCGTTCGGGTGGCGGCATTCTGATTCCGGCGACGGCTGCGGTCGGCCGCCGGCTGGGCTGGGCCGTGGTGGTCGCGGTGGGGCAGAACGTGCGGACGGTGGAGCCGGGCGACCGGGTGCTGTACGACCCCGAGGACCGTGCGGAGGTCGAGGTGCGCGGTGTGGCGTATGTGCTGATGCGCGAGCGGGATCTGCATGCGGTGGCGGCGGACCGGTTCGAGGGATCGGTGGATTCCACCGGGCTGTATCTGTAGGCCGCCCGCGGCAGTGATCGACGTAGGGCCTGGTGACCGTTGTCACCAGGCCCTTTGCATGTTCTTTGCTACGGTGGAGTGATCCCGACGAGACGCGCCGTACCGGGCCCTGCAAAGACGACGCACCCCGTGTTGTTCGCGTGTTCTGTCTCGTCGGAGGTGCCGTCATGGCTTGGGTTCTGCTAGTTGTCGCCGGTCTGCTGGAAGTGGGCTGGTCGATCGGGATGAAGTACACCGAGGGGTTCACCCGGCTGTGGCCGAGTGTGTTCACGGGTCTCGGGATCGTGGCGAGCATGGTGTTGCTGTCCCATGCGGCGAGGACGCTGCCGATCGGTACGGCGTACGGCGTGTGGGTCGGTATCGGTGCGGCCGGTGCGGCGGTTCTCGGCATGGTGGTGCTGGGTGAGCCGGTGACTGCCGCCCGGATCTTCTTCGTCTCTCTGCTGCTGGTGGCCGTGGTGGGGCTGAAGGCGACCTCGGGTCACTGAGGCGGTGCCGGGGGTGCCGCGGGTGCCGGGGTGCCCTGGGGGCCCGGGAGGAAGTCGTAGCTGTCGCGGCCGCCGCGGTTGTAGCCGCCGCGGGGGCCGCCGTTGTCCCCGCCGCCGTTCTCCGCGCCGCCGATTTCCGTTCCGCCGCCGGTCGGCCTGCCGGTGTCCGTGCCGCCGGTGGCGGGTTCGTTGCTTCCGGGGCTCGGCGGGCTGCTGGGCGGCGCGCTTCCGGGGCTGCTGGGCGGTGTGCTGGAGGGGGGTTCGGACGGTGTCCCGGTGTTGCCGGGGCTGGAGTTCTCCTCGGTGGGCCGGGCGGTTTCTTCGGCGCCGTTTTCGAGGCTGAGGTCGAAGTTCTCGACCGTGGTGCCGCGCAGCGCGGCCTCGGTGTACTGGCCCCAGGTCTGGGCGGGCGCGCCGCCGCCGTTGATGCGGGCCAGTCCGAGTGCTCCGTAGAGCGGTTTCTGTACGCCGGTGTCGGGGTCCTGGCCCATGACGGCGATGACGGTGGTGAGGTCGGGGGTGTAGCCGGCGAACCAGGCCGCCTTGTCCTCCTCGGCGGTGCCGGTCTTGCCCGCGGCGGGGCGGCCGGCCTCCTGGGCGGCGGTGCCGGAGCCGCTCTCGACGACGCTCTGGAGGATGGCGGTGGTGGTGTCGGCGGCTTCGCGGCTGACGGCCTGCCTGGTGTTCCTGCCGGGGAGCTCCAGGTCCTCGCCGTCCTTGCTGACCTTGTCGACGAGGATGTGCGCGCTGTGCCTGCCGTGGTTGGCGAGGGTGGCGTACGCCTCGGTCATGTCGAGGACGCTGGCGGTGGCGACGCCGAGCGCGATGGACGGGGAGGCGGTGAGGTCGGGGGTGTTCTTGGGGATGCCGAGGCCGATGGCGGTCTGCTCGACCTTGTCGGGGCCGACGTCCTCGGCCATCTGGGCGTAGACGGCGTTGACGGACTTGTCGGTGGCGGTGCGGACGGTGATGGGCCCGTAGCTGATGTCGTCCTCGTTGGAGGGGGCGTATCCGGTGGGTCCGGTCGGGCCCTGGACCATGCGTTTGTTGGTGCCGTCGTACACGGTGTTGGGCGTGATGCGCCGGCCGTCCTGGGTGGTGGAGCCGCCCGCGACGGCGGAGGTGAAGACGAACGGCTTGAAGGTGGAGCCGACCTGGTAGTCGTGGCGGGTCGCGTTGTTCACGTACTGCTTGGTGTAGTCGACGCCGCCGTACATGGCGACGACCCGGCCGGTGCCGGAGTCGATGGAGGCGCCGCCGACGCGGACGTTGCGGTCGGCCTCGCGCTCGGTGCTCGTCCGGGACATGACGTTGTCGTCGACGGCCTTGACGAGCGCGTTCTGTTTCTTCTTCTCCAGTGTGGTGGTGATCCGGTAGCCGCCGGTGGCCAGGGTGTTCTCGTCGATGACCTTGTTGCTGGTGAGGTAGTCCTCGACGGCCTGGACGATGTAGCCGCGCTGTCCGGAGAGTCCGGTGGACGACTTGACCTTGCCGGGTACGGGGAATGTCATGGCGGCGCGGTCGCCGGGGTCGAGCCACTTCTCCTTGACCATGCCGTCGAGTACGTAGTTCCAGCGGGCGAGGGCCGCGGCCTTGTTCTCGGGGTGGACGACGACGTCGTACGCGCTGGGGGCGTTGAGCAGGGAGGCGAGGTAGGCGCCCTCGGCGGTGGTGATGTCGCCGATGTCCTTGCCGTAGTAGGCCTGTGCGGCGGCCTGGATACCGTAGGCGTTGCGGCCGAAGTAGCTGGTGTTGAGGTAACCCTCGAAGATCTGGTTCTTGGACTCCTCGCGGTTGAGTTTGACCGCGATGAAGAACTCCTTGATCTTGCGGAGGATGGTCTGTTCCTGGCCGAGGTAGTAGTTCTTGACGTACTGCTGGGTGATGGTCGAGCCGCCCTGTTTGCCCTTGCCGGTGAGGGTGTTCCAGGCGGCGCGGGTCATGGCTTTGAAGTCGACGGCCCGTTCGGAGTAGAAGTCGCGGTCCTCGGCGGCGAGGACGGCGTGCTGGACGGTGAGCGGGACCTGGGCGAGCTTGACGTTCTCCCGGTTGACCTCGCCGGAGCGGGCGATGACGCTGCCGTCCTTGTAGAGGTAGACGTTGGACTGCGCGGTGGCGCTGGCGTTGGCGGGCGGGATGTCGACGAGCCGGTATCCGGCGATGAAGCCGCCGATCAGGAGCAGGGCGAGGAGGAGGACTGCGCCGAGGACCATCCGCCAGGTGGGGACGGCGCGGCGCCAGCCGGTGCGCTTGGGCCGCTTGGGCTTCTTCGCCCGGCCGCCTTCGCCGCCTCCGCCTCCGCCGCCTCCGCCGCCCTGTTCTCCACCGTTGCTGCCGTGGGCGGACGGATCCCTGAAGGCCCAGGCCCGGGGTTCGTGTTCCCCGCCCGGCTGCTGTGGCTCGTCGCTCATGTCCGTGCAGTCTCCTAGGCCGCGGTCAGTTCCCCCATAGTGCCCTTTTCTATGGAATAAGCACCGGATCGACCCCTGAAAAGCGGTCGCGGCGGCCGTCTCCGTTGGACTAAGGTCTTGCGCTTTGGTGTCCAACGCCATTGGGCGCCCGGGCGATGGGGGTGGTTGCGGTGCGGCTGTACGCGGTGGTGGCGGCGGGTGGGTTCCGGCGCTATGCCACTTACCGGACCGCGACGGCGGCGGGGGTGTTCACCAACACCGTCTTCGGTTTCATCATGGCCTACACCTATGTGGCGCTGTGGGACGAGCGTCCGCAACTCGGCGGTTACGACATGTCCCAGGCGCTCACCTATGTGTGGCTGGGGCAGGCGTTGCTGATGACCTGCGCCATGATGGGCGGCGGTTTCGAGGACGAGCTGATCGAGCGGATCCGCACGGGCGATGTCGCGGTCGATCTCTACCGGCCGGTGGACCTCCAACTGTGGTGGTTGGCGGGCGATGTGGGGCGGGCGACGTTCCATCTGCTGGGTCGCGGCATCGTGCCGATGCTGCTGGGCTCGCTCGCCTTCGATCTGGCGCTGCCCGCCTCGCCGGGGATCTGGCTGGCCTTTCTGGTCTCGGTGGCGCTCGGTGTCGTGGTCAGCTTCGCGATCCGCTATCTGGTGGCCCTCTCCGCGTTCTGGCTGCTGGACGGGGCGGGGGTGTCGCAGATGACGGCCCTGGCCGGGATGTTCTTTTCCGGGATGCTGCTGCCGCTGACGCTGTTCCCCGGGGTGCTGGGCGACGTGGCGCGGGTGCTGCCGTGGTCGTCGCTGCTCCAGGTGCCGGCCGATGTGCTGCTCGGCAAGAGCACGGGGTGGGGGCTGGTGGAGGCGTACGCCTTCCAGGGCGGCTGGGCGCTGACGCTGCTGCTGGTGGGGCGGTTGGTGCAGTCGGTGGCGACGAGGAGGGTGGTGGTTCAGGGTGGCTGAGACAGTCGGTGCGGTGGAAGTGGCCGAGGCGGCGGACGCGCCCGAGGTGGTGTTCGTCGAGCGGTCGAGGCTCGCCGAGGGGGTCCGGGCGTACGGGCTGATCGCGATGATGTGGCTGCGCTCGACGATGGCGTACCGCGCCTCGTTCGCGATGACGGCGTTCGGGAACTTCGCGGTGACCGCCTTCGACTTCGTCGCGATCCTGCTGATGTTTCAGCACGTGGATGCGCTGGGCGGTTACACACTGCCGGAGATCGCGCTGCTGTACGGCGCCTCGGGCACCGCGTTCGGTCTCGCCGACCTGGTGATGGGATCGATGGACCGGCTGGGGCGGCGGGTGCGCGACGGCACTCTGGACACGCTGCTGGTACGGCCGGTGCCGGTGCTCGCCCAGGTCGCGGCGGACCGGTTCGCGCTGCGCAGGCTGGGACGGATCACCCAGGGGGCGCTGGTCCTCGGGTACGCGCTGGTGACGCTGGACATCGGGTGGACACCGCTGAAGGTGGTGATGATCCCGCTGATGCTGCTGAGCGGGGCGGCGATCTTCGCGGCGGTGTTCGTGGCCGGGGCGGCGTTCCAGTTCGTCGCGCAGGATGCCTCCGAGGTGCAGAACTCCTTCACGTACGGGGGGACCACACTGCTCCAGTACCCGCCGTCGATCTTCGCGCAGGACCTGGTGCGCGGAGTCACGTTCGTGGTGCCGCTGGCCTTCGTGAACTGGCTGCCCGCGCTGTATGTGCTGGGCCGCGACTATCCGCTGGACCTGCCGGACTGGGTGGCGTTCCTGCCCCCGGTGGTGGCGGGCCTGTGCTGGCTGCTCGCGGGCCTGGCCTGGCGCTCGGGCCTGCGCGCGTACCGCAGCACAGGAAGTTGACGGAACACCGGGCAGGGCGAGGGCAAGGACAACGGACATGTACGCAGACACCGGCACCGACACCGGCTTCATCGAGCTCGACAACGTCGAAAAGGTCTTCGACGTGCGCCGCAGGACCGGCTTCATGCGCAGTGAACGCCGCCAGGTGCGAGCGGTCGACTCCATCAGTTTCCGCGTCGCGCGCGGCGAGATGGTCGGCTACATCGGCCCCAACGGTGCCGGGAAGTCGACCACGATCAAGATGCTGACCGGCATCCTCACCCCGAGCGGCGGCCGGCTGCGGGTGGCGGGCATCGACCCGTCCAGGGAGCGTACGAGGCTGGCGCACCGGATCGGTGTGGTGTTCGGCCAGCGCACCACGCTCTGGTGGGACCTGCCGCTGCGCGACTCGTACCGGCTGATGCACCGGATGTACCGCATTCCCGACGCCCGCTACCGGGAGAATCTGGACCGCTGCATCGAACTCCTCGATCTGGGCGAGCTGTTGGACGTGCCCGTACGGCAGCTGTCACTCGGCCAGCGGATGCGCGGCGACATCGCGGCGGCTCTGCTGCACGATCCCGAGGTGCTGTACCTGGACGAGCCGACGATCGGCCTGGACGTGGTCTCCAAGTCCAGAGTCCGTGGATTCCTGAGGGACTTGAATGCCGAACGCGGCACGACCGTACTGCTCACCACGCACGATCTGACGGACATCGAGCAGCTCTGCAAGCGCGTGATGGTGATCGACCACGGCCGGCTGATGTACGACGGGGCGCTCGCCGGACTGCATGAGGTGGGCGAGAGCGAGCGGATGCTGGTGGTCGACCTGGAGCGTCAACTCCCGCCCATCCGGCTGGAGTCGGCGCCTTCGGTCCGTACGGTGAAGGTGGAGGGGCCGCGCCAGTGGCTGGCCTTCCCGTCCTCGGAGTCGGCCGCACCGCTGGTCGCCCGGATCGCCGCGGACTACCCGCTGGTCGACCTTTCGGTGCGGGAGCCCGACATCGAGGCCGTGATCGCGAAGATGTACGCGTCGGCCGGTGGCCTGTAGACCGGCAGATCGGTGACGGGAGCGTACACGTTCAATAGGCTGCGCGGTATGACAAGTGACCTCCCGGACATGCGTGCTTCCGATGCCGAGCGCGAGCGTATTGCCGAGACCCTGCGCGAGGCGGTGGCCGAGGGCCGGCTGGAGATGGAGGAGTTCGAGCAGCGGCTCGAAGCGGCCTACAAGGCGCGTACGCATGGGGAGTTGGAACCGCTCGTCCGTGACCTTCCGGCGCCGGGCGCGGCGGTGGCCCCGTTGGGTGCGGCCCCGGTGCCGGCCGGTTCGGCGGTGCGCTGGGCGGACCGTATCGGCAAGCCCGCCACGTCGGGTGGTGCGTTCGCGTTCTGGGGCGGGTTCGGCCGCCGGGGGAACTGGACGGTGGGCCGCAGGTTCACCGCGTTCGCGATGTGGGGCGGCGGTGAGATCGATCTGCGCGAGGCCAACTTCGAGGACCGCGAGGTGGTCATCCGCTGCTTCGCGATCATGGGCGGTATGCAGGTGACGGTCCCGCCGGAGCTGAATGTCGAGGTCAGGGGGATCGGCATCATGGGCGGCTTCGGCGAGCACTCGAAGGACGAGGGAGTTCCGTCACCGGATTCTCCGCGGGTGCGGATCACCGGGCTCGCACTGATGGGCGGCGTCGGTGTGGAGCGCAAGCGCAGCAAGGCGCAGAAGCAGCGGCTGAGGGAAGCGGAGCGGGCGCGGGGCCGGCTGGAGAAGGGGCGGGGGTCCTCGGACCGGTCCGAGGACTGAGCCACGACCGGGCCCCTGAGCCCGAACCGCCCTCCTGTCTTCCGTCAGAGCTGGTCGGAGACGGGCCGGTCGTGGTGCAGGGCAGGCAGGTCCACCAGTGAGCCCAGTCGCCGGTAGCCCGTGTCGTTCAGGTGGAGATGGTCGCCGGAGTCGTAGGCGGGCAGCAGCCGGGTCGGGTGGTACGGGTCGTGGGCCGCCTTGTCGAAGTCGATGAACGAGTCGAAGATCCCGCCCGCCCGGATCAGCTCGTTGACCCGTTCCCGTACGGCGTTCTGCGCGGGTGTCCAGGTGCGGAACCCCTCGTACGGCATCAGCGTCGCCCCGACGGCCCGCAGCCCGTGCGCGTGGGCGCGCCGGGTCATGGACCGCAGTGCGTCCGCGATGCGCTGCGGGTCGGTCTCCTGCGGGAACTGCTGCACATCGTTGATGCCGAGCGCGATGACGACCGTCTTCACCCCGGCGACGTCCAGTACGTCGCGGTCGAAGCGGGCGCTCGCCCGTACGCCGCGGCCGTCGCGCAGGATGCGGTTGCCCGCGATGCCCGCGTTGACCACTCCGTACCGGCCGCGCAGCCGGTCGGCGAGCACGTCGGGCCAGCGGCTGTTCGCGTCGAGGGTGGAGCCGGTGCCCGCGGTGAGCGAGTCGCCGATCACCGCGATCGTTCCGGCGGCGGCCTGGTTGTGTACGTCGACGGCGGTGAGGTAGCGCCAGTCGGTGGTGCGCCAGGTGCCGCGCTCGTCCTCCACGTACGACGTCTGGTGGGTGCCCGGGTGGATGGTGACGGGCCCCTCGGCGGTGGGGGTGCGCAGGGTGACGACGAGATCGGCGTCGGCGGCGACCGGGACGGCGACCGGGTCGCTGACGATCTGTCCGCCCGCGGCGACGGTCACGGCGGCGACGCCCCGGAAGGTCACGGGGCGGGTGTTCACCGTGGCGTGGTCCACGGTCAGCGGGTGCGTACCGAAGAGGTTGGAGAGGGTGATGCGGGCCGCGTCGCCGCCGATGCTGGTGTGCACGACGTTACGGATGGTGCGCCGGGCCGGGTCGCTGCCGTTGTACGTGTCGATCACCCCGGTGGTGGGGGCCGCCGCCCAGGTGCCGAGCCAGAGGCCGGTGGAGTGGGCCGGTGCGGCGGGCGTACGGGCCACGGACCGCGGATCGGGCGCGGCGATCTGCTTCGACCGGGCGCCGGAACCGGAGAACAGCAGGGAGCCGGCGAACGCCACGCCGGCGGCGAGCGCGGCGGTGCCCGCCACGAGGGCGATGAGCAGGGCGTACCCCTGGCGCCTGGGCATGGACGGTGTGTCTCCTCGTGGTTAATCGGACTGATCCCATGATGGGGCAACGTGTCGGGAACTCGACGTGCGGCTCGGGAGTAGGTCAGGTAAGGACAATGCGTACGGGACACCGGGGGCGATGCGTACGCGGACGGGTGGAGCGGATGGAACGGATCGATGGGACCGGACCCGGTGAACAGGGTGCGGGGCAGCCGGAGCCAGCCCGGGAGCAGGTGGCGGGCGCGGCCCGTCCCGCGCCCGGCGGCCGCCCGGCCCCGCTCACCTCGTTCGCGTACACCGCAGCCGACGAGGAGAAGCGCCGTGGCGTACGCCGGATGAAGACCACGGCCACGGGCCTCCTTCTGCTGGTCGCGCTCGTGTACGTCCTCGCCACCTGGGCGAAGAACGCGGGTGTGGGCGGCTGGCCGGGCTTCGTCGCCGCGGCCGCCGAGGCGGGGATGGTGGGTGCGCTGGCCGACTGGTTCGCTGTCACGGCGCTGTTCAAGCGTCCGCTCGGCCTGCCGATCCCGCACACCGCCATCATCCCCTCCAAGAAGGACCAGCTCGGAGCCTCCCTGGGTTCCTTCGTCGGCGAGAATTTTCTCTCCGGCGATGTCGTACGGAGCCGTATCCATGCCCTGGGCATCGGTGGCCGGCTCGGTGCCTGGCTGGCCGAGCCGGATCACGCCGACCGGGTCACCGCCGAGTTGTCGACCGCGCTGCGCGGTGCGCTGACGGTCCTGCGGGACTCCGATGTGCAGGCCGTGGTGGGTGAGGCGATCACCCGGCGGGCCAATGCGGCGGAGATCGCCCCCGGCCTCGGCAAGATGCTGGAGAAGATCGTCGCGGACGGCGGCCACCGCAGGATGGTGGACCTGATCTGTGTACGCGCCCACGACTGGCTGGTGCTGCACGGCGATTCGGTGATGGACGCGGTGCAGGGCGGGGCGCCGGGCTGGACGCCGCGGTTCGTCGACAAGCGGGTGGGGGAGCGGGTCTACAAGGAACTGCTGCGCTTCATCACGGAGATGCGGGACATGCCGGGGCACCCGGCGCGCGGTTCGATCGACACGTTCCTGACGGACTTCGCGGCCGACCTCCAGACGGACTCGGACACCCGGGCGCGGGTGGAGCGGCTGAAGTCGGAGATCCTGGGGCGCGGCGAGGTCCAGGACGTCATCGCGTCGGCCTGGTCGTCGGTGCGCACGATGATAATCGCGGCTGCGGAGGACGAGCAGAGCGAGCTGCGGCTGCGGGCGCGGGCCTCACTGCTGACGTTCGGCGCGCGGCTGGCGACGGACGGGCGGATGCAGGCCAAGCTGGAGGGCTGGCTGGAGGACGCGGCGGTCTATGTCGTCACGACGTACCGCGCGGAGATCACCTCGCTGATCAGTGACACGGTCGCGGGCTGGGACGCGGACCAGACGTCGAAGAAGATCGAGGCGCACATCGGCCGTGACCTGCAGTTCATCCGGATCAACGGCACGGTGGTGGGTGCGCTGGCGGGGCTGCTGATCTATACGGTGTCGCGGGCGCTGGGAGCGTAGGGCCCGGGGGTTCCGGCTCGTCCGGGCCTTGAGGGTTCCGGGTGCGTACCCGTCCTGTCGTACGGATACGCACCCGGCTTACGCGGGGGAGTGCCCTTGAATACGGGCCCCGCCGCGCCGGCGTTCAGCCCCGCGGAGGGAAATTTCTCAGGCGGCCCGGCGGGTGACCGCCCACGACGCGGCGGCCACGCCGCCCGCCACGGCGAAGACGGCGGGCCAGGCGCCGACCTTCTTGGCCAGCGGGTGCGAACCGGCGAACGCGGCGACATACGCGGTGGTCAGCCCGACGGCCGCACGCGGTCCGGCCTGCCGGTTCCACTCGTACGCGGCGACGGTGCCCGCGGCGGCCAGCGCGACCCCGCCCAGCGGCCGCTTCCTGGTCCACCGCGCGACGGCGTACCCGCCGACCAGCCCGCTCGCCGCCACCGCCGCTGCCGGAACCTTCGCCATCGCAGCCACCTTCGCCTTCTTGTCTGTGTCGCCCGGACCCGTAGCCCGGGTCTTCGAGGCTAACGCGGCGCAGGGACTTCCTGTCGCCGAGGGGGTGCACAAGCGTTTACCCTAGGGGGTGAACGAGCGTGCACCCCTGCGCGACGCCCTTGCCGACGAGCACCGTACGGAGAGCCATGCCCGCGGACATACCCGCCCCGACCACCACCGCCGATGAGGCCCCGCACCCCCGCTTCGCCGTCGGCGTGCTGGCCTTCTGCGGTGTGGTGGTCGCGGTCATGCAGACGATCGTCGTACCGCTGCTCCCGCACATCCCGGCCCTCACCGGCGCCACCCCGGCCGCCGCCAGCTGGCTGGTCACCGTCACCCTGCTCACCGGCGCCGTCTTCACGCCCGTCCTGGGCCGGGTCGGTGACATGTACGGCAAGCGGCGGGTGCTCGTCGCCTCGCTCATGGTGCTGGTGGTGGGCTCGGTCCTGTGCGCGGTCAGCTCGCACATCGGAGTACTGATCACCGGCCGCGCCCTGCAGGGTGCGGCGCTCGCCGTCGTACCGCTGGGCATCAGCATCCTGCGCGACGAACTCCCGCCCGAGCGGGTGCTGTCCGCCGTGGCGCTGATGAGCTCGACGCTCGGCATCGGCGCGGCGGTCGGGCTGCCGGTCGCGGCGCTCGTCGTCGAGAACTTCGACTGGCACACGATGTTCTGGGTCTCGGGAGTGATCGGCGTCATCGACATCGTGCTGGTGCTGTGGTGCGTACCGGAATCCCCGCTCCGCACCCGCGGCCGTTTCGACGCCCTCGGCGCGCTGGGGCTGTCCGGGGCCCTGGTCTGTCTGCTGCTCGCGGTCACCCAGGGCGCCGACTGGGGCTGGACATCGCCGCGGACGGCCGGTCTGCTGGTGGCCGCCGTCGTCGTGGCGCTGGTCTGGGGTGCGTACGAGCTCCGCGTCCCGTCGCCCATGGTCGATCTGCGGGTCTCGGCCCGCCCGGCCGTCCTGCTCACCAACGTCGCCGCCCTCCTGATCGGCTTCGCCTTCTATGCGAACTCCCTGGTCACCGCGCAGATGGTGCAGGAGCCGAAGGCGACGGGTTACGGCCTCGGCGCCTCGCTCGTCGTCAGTGGGCTGTGTCTGCTGCCGGGCGGCGTGATGATGGTGGCGCTCTCGCCGGTCTCGGCGCGGATCTCCGCGAAATACGGTCCGAAGGTCAGCCTGGCGCTGGCGGCGGGGGTGATCGCGGCCGGATATGTGGTGCGGTACTTCACCAGCCACAGCCTCTGGTTGATCATCGCCGGTGCGACGGTCGTCGCGTCCGGCACGGCCATCGCGTACTCGGCGCTGCCCGCGCTGGTCATGCGCGGTGTCCCGGTCAGCGAGACGGGCGCGGCCAACGGCCTCAACACTCTGATGCGGTCGATCGGGCAGGCCTTCTGCAGCGCGACGGTGGCCGCGGTCCTCGCCAACATCACGTTCCTGGTGGGCGGCCGGACGGCCCCGACGCTCCACGCCTACCAGCTGGTCTTCCTGATCGCGGCGGGCGCGGCGCTCGCTGCGCTGCTGGTCACGCTGTGCCTGCCGGGCAGCCGTACGCCCGCGGCGGGTACGGTCGAAGAGAGCCGCAACACCCCGGGCGACCGGAAGGACGGTGTGCGGACGATGCCGATCCAGGAGGGCGCATGACCAGCCGCCAGGCCACCGTTCCGGCTCCGGCTCCGGAGCCGGCCCCGGCCGCTGTCGATCCGGGCACGGGCCGGGACGCGATCCTGCGCGCCGCCCGCCGGGCGTTCACACAGCGTCCGTACGCCGAGGTGACCATCAGGGGGATCGCGGCCGACGCCGGAGTGAGCCCGTCCCTGGTCGTCAAGCACTTCGGCCGCAAGGAAGAACTCTTCAACACCGTCGCCGACTTCGGTCCGGCGGCCGCCGAACTCTTCGATGCCCCGCTCGACATGCTGGGCCGCCACATGGTGGTGACACTGGTGAGCCGCCGCCGGGTACTGCAGTCCGACCCCCTGCTGCGGGTCGTCTTCTCGCTCGGCAACCGCGACGAACGCTCCCTGCTGCGCGACCGCTTCCACGAACAGGTCACCGACGCCCTGGCTGCCCGCCTCACCGGCCCCGAACGCACCCTGCGCGCCGAACTGATCGCCGGCCACCTCCTCGGCCTCGGCGCCACCCTCAGCCTCCACCGCGAGGGCGCAGGCGCACAGGCCACCCCCGAACACCTCGCGGACCTGTACGCGCCCGCGCTGCAGACCCTGATCACGGGGTGAGGAAGCCGCGACACCGGGCCGGGGTTGTATGGTCTGGGCCAACCGGACGAGGGGGGCCTCATGTTCATCCGCACCAACGCGCGCGGCGCTACGACGGCCATGGCAGCGGCAGCAGTTCTCGGCGCGTTCCTGGTGGGCTGCACCAGCGCCACCACTTCGCAGGGACCGGGTGACGACGTTCCCTACGTGGCCCCGTCCGTGAACGCGGCAGTCGCGGCCAAGGCGGCCGACGACGCCGCCGCCGCGAAGAGCGCCTCGGACGAGGCGAGCGCGAGAGCGGAGGACGCCGCGGCGGCCGAGGCCGCCAGGAACAGGCCAGAGGCCGTACGCGACGCCTTCGCGGGCCTCCAGGCCACCTTGTACGACAACTGCACCCCGGGATCGGCGAACTGCGCCTACTTCCTGGGCCGGGTCAACGACGAACTGGCCCGCCTGGACAAGGCCATGAAGGCGGACGCTCAGGGCCCCGGCCACTTCAAGGAACCGCTGGCCCGGATCAGCACCCTGCGCAAGACGCTGGACGGCGACACCTCCACGGAAAACCTGGAGAAGCACCGCTCCGAACTGATCGGCACCCGCGACCGCATCAACACCTGGATGCAGGGCCACCCGGAGGACTACCGCTGACACCGCCGGACCCGGCGGTCCGGTCACGGGTGATAGAGCGCCCGGGACCGGACCGGGTCGACCGCCCCAGCCTCTTCCGCAGGCAGGCCGCCGATTCGCAGGAAATAGTCCGCCTGCCACTCCTGCGTACGGCCGGCCTGGCGATTGGTCGTCGTCACCCAGGGCGGATAGACGCGGAAGGCGCGCTTCCCACCGGAACCGTTCCGCGACACGATGCCCTGCTCGCAGAGCACGTTCCGCGGAAACACGAACTGCCCGAAATGGTCGGCGTCACGGGTGCTGATGACGAAGAGATCGACAGGGTCCTCGGAGTCGTAGGGCTGAATCGGCCCGCCGGCGGACCGCTTCCACACCGTCACGAACTGGCCGACCTTCGTCGGGGTCGTCCTGGCCACCCGGAACCTGACGGCGGCGCCGTCCACGGTGAAGACATGCGCCCCGTACTCGGCACTCTCCGCCTCGGGCACCGGCCGGGAGCATATGAACCCGCTCGGGTCGTAGACCAGCGCCTTCGCCGCGAGAAGGTCGGCGTGCATCGGGCCGCCTGACGACCAGGCCTCGGGCTCGGGATCGGGCTCGGGCGTGGGTTCGCGAGACGTCATCATTCACCCCATTCTGTCAGCACGCCGACCGGGCGGGCGATGAGTTTCCCCGTAGTGCGGAGTCCTACCTCTGTCACCGCAATCGCGGGCGGCCACATGAGGAAGGACCACCGGCATGACTGCCACCCACACCCTCGACGTCCCGGGCGCGCACCTGCACTACGAGGTCCGCGGCGCGGGACCACTGCTTCTGGTCGTGGGGTCGCCGATGGACGCCGGGGCCTTTGCGCCGCTGGCCGACGTGCTCGCCGGCGACCACACCGTCGTCACCCACGACCCGCGCGGCATCTCGGGCAGCACCCACGACGACCCCGACCAGGACTCCACGCCCGAGCTGCGCGCGGACGACATGGCAGCCCTCCTGGACGCGCTCGGGGCCGATTCCGCCGACGTGTTCGGCAGCAGCGGCGGCGCGGTGACCGGGCTCGCGCTGGTCGCACGGCACCCGGACCGGGTAGGGACGCTCGTCGCGCACGAGCCTCCCGTCATGGAACTCCTTCCCGACGCCGCCGAGCAGCGCGCCATGACCGACGACATCGTCGAGACCTTCCACCGGGAGGGGCAGGGGGCGGCCTGGATGAAGTTCATGGCCGGCGCCGGATTCGACAGCGGCGACGGTGGTGGTGACGGCGACTGCGGCGGCGCCCCCACACCGCCGCCGGGGGAGCCCTCGCTGCAGGACATCGCCAACGGCGCCCGTTTCTTCGGCCACGAGTTGCGGGGCACCGCCCGCTACGTGCCCGACATCGCCGCGCTGAAGGCCGCACCGGCCCGCGTCGTCGTCGGGGTCGGCGCCGCCTCGGGAGGCCTGCTCACGTATCGGACGTCCATCGCCCTGGCCGAGCTCCTTGGTACGCCGCCGGTCGAGTTCCCCGGCGACCACGGCGGCTTCCTGGGCCGGCCCGAGGAGTTCGCCGAGGTGCTGCGGAGGACGCTGGCGGGGTGAGGGCGGGCACGGGGCCGGTCACCAAGGGGAGCCGCCCTACCCCTGTTCGATCTCCGCGGCCCGCCCCGTCAGCAGCCCGAGCACGTTCCCGAGCTGCTCGCGGGCGTCCGGATCGGTGAGGAGGCCGTCCGCGTCGACCGCATTCCGGTCCACGGCGATCCGTACGCAGGCCGGCTCCACGATGTCCGCACCGGTGTAGCCGAGCACCGTCCGCAGCGTGGCCTCGGCGCCCTGGCCGCGGCCGGGGGCGGCGGCGTTCACCCAGGCGACCGGCTTGTCGCAGATCTCGGTGCCGCCGACGGTCCAGTCCAGCAGGTTCTTGAACGACCCCGGCAGGGTTCCCGCGTACTCCGGCGTACAGACGAGAACGGCATCCGCCTCGTCGATCGCCGTACGCAGCGCGGTCACCGGCTCCGGCAGCGGCTCGGCGTCGTCATCGGGATTGAAGTGCGGGAGCGCCGCGAGGCCACCGTAGAAAACAGTCCGT
Organism: Streptomyces sp. NPDC048473; assembly: GCF_043200155.1. Classification (NCBI taxonomy): domain Bacteria; kingdom Bacillati; phylum Actinomycetota; class Actinomycetes; order Kitasatosporales; family Streptomycetaceae; genus Streptomyces; species Streptomyces sp. NPDC048473. The sequence continues at coordinate 282,944 of NZ_JBICXE010000003.1, read as the reverse complement.
ACACCCGCAGGCGCCACGGCCTGCGCGGTGCGCAGCACGGTCTCGTTGGAGGAACCGCTGCGCAGACTTCCGGACAGCAGAAGGATCACACGGGGCGTCGACATGTCCGGTCAACCGGCGAAGGCCGGGCCTCATTCCCCGCATGAGAGAGGGGCCGCCCCCGGGACGGCCCCTCTCGGTCTGTGCGGTGGTGGCGGGATCAGCTGAAGATGACGGAACGGAGCTTCAGCCGGCTGGAGGCATGGCCACCGAACGGACGGAGGGAGAAGTACTCGCCCTCGCAGTCGACGCCGCTGAAGACCGTGGCGGTTGCGTCGGTGTGGTTCCACGGAGTGTGGGCCGGGTTCGACGAACCGGGGTCGGCGACCTCGGGCAGGGTGATGCACACCCTGCTCGGCGGGTCGAACAGGAAGGCGACCTGCGGGGAGCCGTCGAGACCGCTGTACGTGTAGCTGAACTCGCCGGTGGCCGCACTGGCCGAGGACGGCACAGCCACGATGAGCGCGAGCGCGCCGAAGGCGGCAGCCACGGTGGAACGAAGACGCATGAAGGGCACTCCTTGTGCGAAAAAATCGGAACCGGCTCAAGTCTGTGCCGCTGACCTGCGGTTACTGTCAGATGTGGGGTTCCGTCACCCGGACGGGAGCTGCCGAATCGGTTCTGCCGACGGCCATGTGGGTCATGCGCCCGGCTCGCGGAGTTGACCGCCGCGACGCGGCGCAGGGCGCGCAGGCCATGCTCGTCACACTGTGGAACGCGGCCATGGCCGGTGGCGGAGTCGTGGGCGGCGTCCTGTTGGATCTCTTCGGCTCAACGTCCTTTTCCTGGAGCGTACTTGTGCTCCGCCGCCGGTTGCGGCGGTGGTGATTGCTGCCCGCGCGCACACGGATTCCCGGCAAGGCGTGCGAGCGCGACTCGGTGAATTTCTCGCAATCGGCCCGAGCCTGGAGCGAGCAAGTACCAACATCCAGGTGATCTCAATCGTGTTGATCATCACGCCGTGCTGACTGAGCGTATGAGCTAGCGTTCCGGAACGTGATCATCACCTCGCTCCCCTCTGACCAGGCATCTTCAACCGTCGCAGCGCTGACGCGGGCGCTCTTCGGCGAACGACTGGATCAGCTCCACGAGCCCTGGCGCAAGCTGTTCAGTACTGAGCCATTCAGCTTCAGAGAAGGGCTGTCACCCGATGAACGTGCCGCACTGTCCTACGAGCGTTTACGTCTGATCAACGAAGCGCTCGACGACCCCGAGGACTTCGTGGTCGATGTGGAACGACTCACGGCACTCCACGAATGGGTCGGCCCGGTGGACGCAGGATTGGGAACGGTGGCGAGCATCCACTACAACCTCTTCCTCGGCAGCCTCCTCGAACACACCTCGGGCCCGAACCGCGATCTGCGGGAGTTCGTCGAGCTGCGGCGTACAGGAACGTTTCTGTGTACGGAGGTCGGGCACGGCAACAGCGCATCGCAACTGGAGACCACCGCCACGTACGACCGGACCGCGGGCGAGTTCGTGCTGAACACTCCCAGTGCGGCCGCCCGCAAGTTCATGCCGAACACCAGCTCCACCGGCGGTCCCAAAACCGCTGTTGTCGCCGCACGTCTCATCACGGATGGCAAGGACCAGGGCGTCTTCCTGTTTCTCGCTCAGCTCAGCGACGAGACCGGGCTCCCGATGCCGGGAGTCGGGATACGCAGGCTGCCACAGACAGCCACCGCCCCTGTGGACCACTGCATCACCTCCTTTGACAACGTCCGTCTGCCACACGAAGCGCTTCTGCAGTCCGACCACGGACGTCTCACACCGGAAGGCGTCTTCACCAGTTCGATCGGCAGCCCTCGCAAGCGCTTCCTGCACTCCATCGGTCGCGTCACCGCCGGCAAGCTCTGTATGAGCGCCTACAGCCTCGGTGTCACGCGCCACGCGCTCGCCGTAGCCGTACGGCACGCCCACGCGAGGCAGACTTCCGGCGTGACAGCCGGCGGCACCGTTCCGCTGTTCGCTCACCGCAGCCACCACGCTCCGCTCCTCGACGCCATTGCCACCACCTACGCAGCGACTCTCCTGCACCGCGCCGCGGTACGGCAGTGGGCGCAGGCAACGGAGCCGGAGCGGGAGGACGGTGAGCGGTTCGCAGCCATAGTCAAGGGCTGGGTCACCTGGCGGGCCCGCGCCGTCATGACCGAGTGCCGCGAACGCTGCGGTGCGCAGGGGCTCTTCCTGGCCAACGGAATCGCGGGCCAGTTGGCAGCCAACGAGGGAACCATCACAGCGGAGGGTGACAACCTCGTCATCTGGGTCAAGGCCGCCGGTGAAATGCTTCTTGGACACTTCACTCCGAAGGAGCCCCATGACGCGCCGCCCGAGGCTCGCGACCTCGACGATCCGGTCTTCCTCCAAGACCTGTTGGCGGACATCGAACGCATCTGGCACCAGCGTGCACGTACGCGCCTGCGTAGCGGAACGGCCGGCAATCCCCTCAACCGATGGAACAACACCGTCACACCGGCTCTGGAACTGGTCGACGCCTACGCACACCGCCAGGCCGCCCAAGCTCTTCTGGATGCCGCCGGCCAGGCTCCCCACCCCGAAGCGCAGCAGCAGCTGCGTCTGCTGCACCGCCTGTTCACCCTGCGCCGTGTAGCGGCTCACAGTGGAGACCTGCTTGCGGAGGGGTACCTGACCAGCGCGCAGGTGAGGCAGCTCCCCGACGCGGCCGAGGGTGTCGTCGCAGACCTCGCACCCGAGGCCCTGACCCTCACGAACGGATTCGCCGCCGTGGAGGACGTTCTCCTCGACCATCCCATCAACCATCCTGCTGCCTTCGACGGCATCGACGGCAGCCTGCTGCCCCGGTGACGGCCTCGGAGTGAGATCTCCGCGCCGTGCGCACGGCGGCGTCGCGCCGGGAATGGGTGTGTCACCACATGGGACACAACCATGGAGTGCGCCGTGACGACCCGGATGATCGTGCTCAACGGTGGCTCCAGCTCGGGGAAGTCCGGGATCGCCCGGTGTCTGCAGGCGGTCCTGCCGGACCCCTGGCCGGCTTTCGGGGTCGACACACTGATCCAGGCGATGCCCGCGTCCATGCGTGCGTCGGACGCGGGCATCGAGTTCGCTCCGGACGGTGAGGTGATGGCCGGCCCCGAGTTCCGTACGTTGGAGACGGCGTGGATCGAGGGGGTCGCCACGATGGCCCGTGCCGGAGCCAGGGTCGTCGTCGACGAGATCTTCCTCGGCGGAGCGGCGTCCCAGCAGCGATGGCAGAAGGCGCTCGGTGGGGTGCGGGTGTTGTGGGTCGGCGTCCGGTGTGAGAGTGCGGTTGCCGCAGCCCGTGAGGTCGCGCGCGGCGACCGGGTCACGGGAATGGCGGCGTCGCAGGCGGACGTGGTCCACCAGGGCGTGATCTACGACCTGGAGGTGGACACGACGCGGAGCGAGTCCATGGAGTGCGCGCGGATCATCGCCGACCGCATCGAGTGATCCGTTGGGTCGCTGTTATCCGTTTCCGGCCACAGCACTACACGTCGCCGAGCTCCAGCTCGCCGACGACCTGATCCCCGCTCATCTCCCCGGTCGGCCGGAACCCGAGCTTCAGATAGAACTTCTCGGGCCCGTGCGCCCCGGGAACCCAGGTCACGGTCGTACGCGTCTGCCCGCGCCGCCGTATCTCCTCACACACGGCCTCCACGGCGAAGCGGCCGTAACCGCGACCCTGTCCATCGGCGGCGATGTTCAGCCGCCAGAGCCCGGAGCGGAGCCTGTCATCCGGCTTGTCCGGATCGAACCGGACATCGAAGAAGGCCATGACGAAGCCCACGAGCCGCTCACCGTCGAAGACCAGCCGGGGCCAGGCGACCTCGGGTGCGGCGTACGCCTGAGCCAGCGACCAGGCGACCGGCTTCACGAGCCCGTCCTGGTCGGGGCGTACTTTCAGCAGGCAGGCGGCCTCGACGTTGTCGGACGTGACCTTTTCGAGGCGAAGTGATGAAGGCATGTCTGCAACCTACAGAGCGTGCCGGAAAGCCACCGGGATTAACCGCTGACGCACGATGCGGGAGCGCCTTCGCCCCCGCTACGGCCTTCGGGCCGTGACGGGGGCGTCTGCACCGAGTCCCTTGCGGGAAGCGTCAGTTGGCGGGCGCCTGGTACAGGCCTCGGCCGGCGCGGTGCGCCCGGGAGGTGGCGACGAGCCGGTCGAGGGTGCTGCGTACGGTGTTGATGCTGTTGGGGGTGAGCTCACGCCCCAGAGCCTTCGTGACCTCACGGGCGCGGACAGGGGCGTCGCCGAACGTGGACAGCACCTTCATGGCCATCTCGGTGAGGTTGCCGCTGTCGTCGACGGCCGGCGCGGCAGGCGCTGCCTTCTTCGGCGCCCTGGCCTTCGCGGGGGCGGCGGCCTTGGCAGGAGCGGCGGCCTTCGCGGGGGCGGCGGCCTTCGCAGGAGCGGCGGCCTTCGCGGGCTTGGCGTCCTTGACGTCCTTGGCGGGCGCGGCAGCCTTCGCAGACTTGGTGGCGACGGCCTTCTTGGCCTGCCCGCGCTCGCTCTTCGGCTTGGCGGGAGCCTGCTTGCGGCCCTTGGGCGCAGACGTCTTCCGGGCGGTGCGGCGCGCGGGGGCGGCCGCTGCCGGCTCCTGCGGGGCCTCTGCCGGGACGGCGGAGTCGATGGACCCCTTCGCCTGCTGCGGAATCTTGAGAGCGGCAACGCTCTCCGTCGCCACCTCGGCCTTGACGTCCTCAGCCTTGACGTCGTCCGCCTTCACCTCCGCGTTCGCGACGGGAGCAGGAGCAGTGGACAGCACACGCAGGGCCGTCAGAGCAGTCCGCACCGACTCCAGACGCTCGGTGACCGTCGCGAGTTCCTTTTCCAGAGCCTGCTGGTGCTCTTCCAGGCGCGGAAGTTCCGCCTGCAGCAAGGCAGTTGTTGCATCAATGGTGTCGAGCGTGTTGATCTCGGAGGTCATGGTGTCGTCCTTCTGTCCCGGCCGACCGTTGGTGACCGATGTGTTGCAGCGTACGGGGCGTTGTGTTGTGGCCGGAAATCGACCTTCTGCGCGAACTGCCAGGAGCCACTTTCAGCACTGGCTGCCAGTCTCCTGAAACTCCCTGCCGCGCGTCCCGGAGATGGCCGGATCGGCACTCATTTGGCCGCACCTGCTTCACATGCTTCGTCGGAGCCGGCCCCTCCTTCGACCCTCCTCCAGCCGTAGCGCCGGCACCGTCCGGCCGCCTCGCGGATGATGTCCGCGTGCCCACTGTGGTGCGCGATCTCCCGGAAGACATGCAACAGCACGTGGCGGACGGTCATGGCCAGGGGATCCATGCCGCCCGCCGGAGGCTCAGTTGCCCGAGCCGGAACTCACAGCGTTGCGCCAGACAGTCAGGTCCAGCGTCATGTACGTACTGGGCGAGTCCTCGGACGAGAAGCCCTGGACCGTTACGAGGCCCATGTGTCCCGTACCTGTGATGACGCAGACCTGCCGCCCCTTCGAGAGCTTGTTCACGTAGATGGTCTCGGTGAATCGGGTGTCCGCGCGGCAGGCGGCGAGCGATCCCTCCTGCCCCGGATCGAGCAGGACCAGGTTTCCGTCCACGCTTTCCGCGTCGAGGTATCCACCGGTGTCGTAGGACAGTTCGTACCCACCGTCCTCGCCCTCCTGGGGCCGGACACTGTCGTCCCCGAGAGTCAGGTGGTAGCCGGCGGTGAGGTTGATGCCCTTGTAGTCGATGGGCTTCGGCTCGGGTTTGGCGCTCGGCTTCGGGCTGCTCTCCGTGCCCCCGTCGCTCTTCTTCTCGCTGCCCGGTGAAGAGTTGTTTCCCTGTGCGGAGTCGTCGCTCTGCGTCTGCTTCCCGTTGTCCTTGAGCAGGAAGTACGCCGTGCCGCCACCGGCAATCCCGAAGATCAGCGCGGCGGCGAGGGCGATGACCGCGCCCCGGTTGCCCGCACGCTTCGCGGGCTGGGGCGTCAGGGGCACGGGGCGGCCGGGGTGCATCTGCGCGTGCGTCGGGACCTGGGTCGGGGCGTAGGCGCGGGCCTGTGCCTGCGCCTGGGCCGGTGACTGAGCCTGGGCCGGTGTGCGGTACGGCCCCTGGGGCTGCGCGTACGGCCCGCGGGGCTGTGCGGGTTGAGCGGCCTGAGTGGGCTGTGCGTGCTGAGCGGCCTGAGTGGGCTGTGCGTGCTGGGTGGGCTGGTGCGTCACGGGCGGGCCGTAACCCGGCGGCGGGGTGGCCGGGGCCGCCGGCGTGGTGGGCGAGTAGGCCGCGGGCGGGGCGGAGGACGGGGGAGGCGGGGTCTGGACCGGGGCGGGGGCCGCCGCGCGTACGGTGATGTCGGCGGCGACCGAGCCCGGCAGCCAGTCCTCGGGGCGGCGCAGCACCGTCTCGGCGTTCGCGGACTGGCAGAGCGCGATGATCTCGGTGATCGTCGGCCTGGCCTCGGGGTCCTTGGCGAGGCAGCGGGTGACCAGCTCGACCAGCTTCTCGGGGACCGCGGTGAGATCGGGCTCCTCGTGGACGATCCGGTAGAGCACGCCGTGCGAGGTCCCCTCGCCGAAGGCCGGGGATCCGGTGGCCGCGTACGCCGCGACCTGGCCGAGCGCGAAGATGTCGGTGGCCGGGGTCACCTTGCGCCCCGCAGCCTGCTCGGGGGCCATGAACGAGGGGGTGCCGATGGTGACGCCGCTACCGGTGAGCGAGGTCGCGTCGGCGGCGTAGGCGATACCGAAGTCGATGACGCGGGGCCCGTCGGCGGCGAGCAGCACATTGGACGGCTTGAGGTCGCGGTGCACGATGCCCGCGCCGTGGATGACGTGCAACGCCTCGGCCATGCCGGCGATCAGCAGCAGCACCGCCTCGGCAGGCAGCGCCCCGTGCGCGACGACCGCATCGGCGAGCGAGGGGCCCGGCACGTACGCGGTGGCCAGCCAGGGCTGCGCGCCGTTGGTGTCTGCGTCGATGACGGGCGCGGTGAACAGGCCCTGGACGCGCTGCGCGGACTGCACTTCCTGGGCGAACCGACGACGGAACTCGGGGTCCTCCCCGAACTCCGGCCGGATCACCTTGATGGCCACGGGCCGTCCGCCGGGCGTGTACGACAGATACACCTTGCCCATGCCGCCCGCGCCGAGCTTGGCGGCGAGCCGGTATCCGGCGATGGTGGTCGGGTCGTCCGCCGCGAGTGGCTGGAAGACTTGCGAGGCATTGCCTCGTTCCGGCTGCTGACTGCTCATCAATTCACTTCTCCCCCGAAGAGCGCCGATATCGAACGGCACCCTATCCAAGGACGGCCGTCGGCGCCTGTTCGGGCGACCGGGGCCGCCGGAGCCCCGATGCCCGGACCGGTCGTCTCAACTCCGAACCTCTCCGAGCGTACGTACGTCCTGGCCGGACACCGGCGCCTGCCGCGCACCGGTACGGTCCAGTCCCAGCCGCAGAGCGATGGCAATCAGAGCGGCGACCGCGAACCCGCTTCCTGCCCAGGCGAGTTGACGGGCACCGTACTCGGCCATGATCCAGCCCCCGACCGCGGTTCCGACGGTGATGCCGAGGTTCGAGAACGAGATGAAGAGGCTGTTGCCGAACTCGGGTGCGTCGACGGCTTCCCTCCCCAGCCAGCTCTGGCTCACGATGAGCCCGCCGGAGTGCACGGCCCCCCAGACCAGTACGGCCAGGACCATCGGCGCGAACATCGGGCCGACGGCGTACAGGAGCACGTAGACGAGCAGACACAGAATTGGGTAGGCGACCACGGTACGAGTCGGATCGCGCCGCAACAGCCCACCGAAGGCGAAGTTTCCAAGGATCATCACCATCCCGAACGCCATCAGCATGGCACTGACCCAGGTGCCGTCCATGTGCGTGACCTGGCCCAGGTACTCGGCGAAGTAGCCGTAGACCGAGAACATCGCCGCGAAGACGAGGACGACCGACGCGATGGTCAGCCACATCCGGGACCGCTTGAGAATGCTCAACTGTGCACCGTAGGACACCCGTTGCCCGACAGGCGTCGACGGTACGAACCGCAGGATGCCGAGGAAGGCGATCAGGTTGACGAGCGCGCCGAACCAGAACGCCGACGCCAGGGACGCATGCTCGGCGAGGTACGAGGTGAGCGGCACCCCGAAGGCGAAGCCGACGGTGACTCCGCCGAACACGGTCGTCGTGGCGCGGGTCGCGTCCCCGGCGGGCACCAGCCGTGCGGCGGTCGCGAGCGCGACCGCGAAGAACACCGGATGGAAGAGGGCGGGAACGACGCGGAAGGCCAGCATCACCTCGTACTGCGTGGTGAGTGCGTAGACGGCATTGGAGACGGCGAACACCGCGATTGCGGCGGCGAGCACCTTCTTACGGTCGACGCCGGAGGCGAGCAGTGTGGTGAACGGCCCCGACACGGCGATGACCAGGGCAAAGACCCCGACGAGCCACCCCGCGGCGGACGGCGTGACACCGAGTTCGGCCGAGACCTGGGGGAGCACGCCGACCATGCCCATCTCGGTGGTGATGATCCCGAACACGCCCAGGGCGAGTACCAGGACGGTGAGGGAGGTCTTTCTCATCGTGACCTTTCATCAAATCTAGAAAAGTAGATGCATTGAGCTGTGGAGCAGAGCATGTGCAGGGCATGTGCGGGAACCGGCTGGGCTACAGCTCGTCGCGGACGTGCGCGGCGAACTCCGCGATCGCCGGCTCATTGCGCCGGTAGTACGTCCACTTGCCGATGCGCTCCGAGGTGAGCAGCCCCGCGTCCTTCAGGGTCTGCAGGTACCCGGACACCACGGACTGCGCCAGCCCGGCACGCTTCTGGATGTCGCCGACGCACACACCGACATGGAAGCCGAGCCCCTGCTGCCGGTAGGAATCCTCGTCGAAGTACTTCGACGGCTCCCTGAGCCACTGCATGAACTGCAGGCGCGCGGGGTTGGCGAGCGCCTTGTGTACGGCCAGGGGGTCCACCGGTCTGCCTCTCCGTCTGCCTCTCCACCGGGATGCATCTAGCTTTCGCGATATGTAGTGGCAAGTCAAATCGATGTTCCACCAGGTCGGCGAGAACTGTGTGCGCGATGTCATCCACGCCTTCGACGAGCAGGGGCTTCGGAGTGCTGCCGGTACGTCAGGGAGCGATGGTGAGGTGGCTGATCAGCCCCTCATTCAGGGTGAAGCGGTAGTGCAGGTCGACGGTGCCGCCGGGGAAGTTGCCTTCGAGGTGCTGGGTGACGGTGTAGCGGTCCGGGCCGTCGTGCGCGGCCCCGATGAGCGTGGTGGTGTAGGTGTACTCGGACGCGGCATGGTTCAGCCACTGTTCGATGGCCGGGATCCCCTCGTAGGTGTGGCCGTCGTCGACGACGGTCGCGTCCGACGTCAGCGCGGCTGAGGCCGCAGGGGCGTCGCGCTCGTCGTGCGCCTTCAGATACTGCTTGATGGCGTCGGGCAGGTCGGTGGCGTCGATGGGCGTGGTGGTGTCGGTCATGACTGCCTCGCTGATGGTTTCAGAGGGTGGGGACGGTTCCGCCGTCGATGACGTGCTCGGCGCCGACGATGGCGGAGGCCCGGTCGGAGACGAGGAAGGCGACGAGTTCGGCGACTTCTTCGGGGCGGTTGGGGCGTCCGAGAGGGATGCCGCCGAGGGAGTCCATGAGGGACGCCAGGGCGGATTCGCGGTCACCGGTCTGCTGGGCGATGCGGTCGATGAGTGCGTCGGCCGCGCCGGTCCGGATGAACCCGGGGGAGACCGTGTTCACGCGTACACCGTGCGGTGCCACCTGGTTCGCCAGGCCCTTGCTGTAGGTGCTCAGGGCGGCCTTGGCGGCGGCGTAGGCCAGAGTGCCGTTCCACAGCGGCATGCGTCGCTGGATCGAGGAGACATGAACCACCGCACCCCGCCGCTGTTCGATCACGCTCGGGATCAGGGCGCGGTCCAGGCGGACCGCGGCGAGCAGGTTCTGGCTGAGCTCCTGCTGCCAGACCTCCTCGGACATTGCCTCGAAGCCGCCGGCGGGCGCGGCCGAGCCGCCGAGCGTGTGGACCAGGATGTCGGTGCCGCCCAGTCGCTGCTGCGTCTCGTGCGCGACGTACTCGGCGCCTTCCGGCGTGGTCAGGTCGGCGCCGACAAAGTCTTCCTCGGGGACGTCGTCGGGCTTGGAGCGGGCGGTGACCAGTACGGTCGCACCGGCCTTCCGCAGCCGGGCCGCGATCGCTGCTCCCGTGCCCTTGGTGCCGCCGGTCACCAGTGCGCGACGGCCGGCGAGGGAATCGTCGATGGTGGCAGACAAGGCTGTCCGTTCCGGGATGCACGCAGGGCACGTCCCTTGTTACTGCTAAACTAGAACCTAGTAACTTTCACATTAGCAGTAACTCGGGAGGGTGTCGCCATGGCAAGCCGGATCAGGCTGGAGGACCGTGACTGCCCGCTGTCGACGACGGTGCAGCACGTCGGGGAGTGGTGGACGCTGCTGATCCTCCACGACGCCTTCGACGGCTACACGCGCTTCGACCAGTTCCAGCAGAGCCTGAACATCTCCACCAGCATGCTCACCACCCGGCTGAAGACCCTGGTGGCCGACGGCCTTCTGGAGCGGCGCCCCTACCAGACCAATCCGGTGCGTCACGAATACGTACTGACCGAACGCGGCCGGTCCCTGCGGCCTGTGGTCGTCGCCCTGGCCGCCTGGGGCAATCAGCACCTCGCGCCGGAGGACCGCACCATGATCCTGGTCGACGCGCGGACCGGCGAGGAGGCCGAACCCGTCGTGGTGGACGCGCGTACCGGGCGAAACCTGGACGACAGCGAGACCTTCGTCTTCACCGCGGGTCCGGGCGCCAGTGAGGCAATGCGCGCCCGCTACACCGAACTTGAGCGGCAGCGCCACGCGCGTGTCCGGGAGACACACGACCAGGGCGCCGCCCCGGCTTCCGGGTGAACCGTGCGCACGAAGTCCTCGCCGATCACCCGGAAGGCGACGTGTGCTGATCGGTGGTTCTCCGCCGTGCTCGCTGCCTGATCAACCGCCGAAGGACCTCCGAAGCCGACCGCTACGACAACAAGGCGGCCAGGTCCCAGATGCGTATCACGCCGTCCCCGCCCGCACTCAGGGCGACTTCGCGGCCGCGGAGCACTGTGGTCCGCACTGCCGCGACGCCGTCCCGATGGCCGGTCAGCGGGGCACCGATTCCCACGCCCTCGGCCAGGTCCCACATGCGTACGGTCGCGTCCGCGCCACCGGTCACCGCGAGGGACCGATTGCCGACCGTGGCGGTGTCCATGGCGCAGATGCTGCCCTCGTGACCCGTGATCGGATCGTGGATCGGTTCACCGGCCTCGTCCCCCGACAGTCCCCATACGTAAATCTCTCCCGGATCCGCCGCCGCCACCACGATCGGACGATCGGCGATCCGGGACACAGCGACCGCTTCGATCCTGCCGTCATCCGGGTAGAACGAAGCCAGTTGCTCGTCCCCCGCGAGATCCCACACGCCCACGTCGCTACCGCCGGCCACGACCAGCGAGCGGCCGTTGATCCGTGCGGTGGCGACCGTGCAGATGCCGTCGATATCGCTGTCCGGCAGCTCCACCAGGGGCTCCTCGACGGACAGTCCCCACACCCGGACTCCGGCATCCGAACCCGTCACGAACCGAGGTGGCCCCTCCCCCTTCACGGTGGCCATGGACCCGACGTAGGGATCGCCGTACATCGCCCCCCGGAGCACCTCGCCGCTCTCCAAATCCCAGAGGGCGGAGCCCTGTTCAGGGCCACCGGCCGCCAGCAGCACGCGGCCGCCGGAAACGGCCGCGGTCACCGAATCCAGCTCGTTCTCAGCATCGGGATACTGGACGGCGAGTGGATCTCCGGCAAAGGCGTATGCCAATAACCGCTTCTGCCACAGGTCCCGCTGCGGATCCCAGGTCCACACGGCATCGTCGCGGTCGGCGCAGACCACCAGTGGACCGCCGCCCACCTCGACCACCGCAAGGTCGATGATCGGGGACGAGGAAGGTATTTCGCTGCTCAGCAGCAGCGGTGCGTCAGACATACGGCGAGGGTAGGGCCCGGCTCTGACATCTGGACCGCCCGGCCGGCGTCATCGGTAGGGACACTGTCGGCCTCGGAATCGTTCCCTTCCACGCCGACCTGCAGTGTCGGGCCAGTCAGAAGACCCCGACGACCCTTGGTGGCCGACGCCCGAAATCCTTCGGGAGTTGGCGGTGGGTCAGTTTTGTGTGCGGGGGACAGGGCCGGCTTGACGTGCTCGCTACCCGTGCGGGCGACGGTGCCGCGTTGGGTGATCGGGATCTTGGGCGCAGGGCCCCTGGGCGGGTGCCGTTTCCGATCCGCGCCCGCCGGGGCGGACGCCGTGGCGCAGGGTCCCCGGAGCCCTGAGGTGCAACGAATGGACTTCCTGGACAGCTGTCCATGTATGCTGGACACCTGTCCATGAGATTCGAGTAGGCGGTGGTGATGACGATGGAGACGACGGCACATGTTCTGGTCGGCCTGGTGTCCGCCTTGCACATGTACATCCTGGTTCTGGAGATGTTCCTGTGGGAGAAGAAGCCGGGCCGCAAGCTCTCCGGTTTCGACGCCGCCATGGCCCGCGCCACCGCACCGCTGGCCGCGAACCAGGGCCTCTACAACGGATTCCTGTCCGCCGGGCTGGTCTGGGGCCTGATCGCCGGTGACCCGACCGGATTCCGGGTCCAGATCTTCTTCCTCGTCTGCGTGGTCGTCGCCGGCCTGTACGGCGGCGTCACCGCGAACCGGCGCATCCTCATTGCGCAGGCACTGCCCGGCGCGCTGGCCCTCGCCGCCGTCCTTCTGGCCCGATGACCGCCATGCAGGAAGACCCCCGGGCCGCCCGGACCCGGGCCAAACTGCGCCGGGCCCTGCTGGACGAGTGCGCGCAGCACCCGCTGACGGACGTCAGTGTCGCCGCGCTGGTGCGCCGGGCCGGAGTCGGCCGCGCCACCTTCTACCTCCACTACAGCGACTTGGAAGCGCTGGCCGTCGATGCCTGTGCCGACGTCGTCCGCGACGCCGTGGATGCCCTGCACGCATGGCGCGGCACCCCCGACCCCGCCTCCCCGCCGCCCGCACTCATCGCCTTCTTCACCGGCCTTGCCCCGCACGCCGGCCTCTACCGGGCGCTGCTGCGTCCGGGAGGCGGCGGCCCTCTCGGCCACGTACTCCATCAGGACCTGCGCGCCCGCAGCCGTACTGAGCGCACCCTGGCCGGGGCACCACAGCCCGACCTGATCGCCTCGGCCGTGGCCGCGACCTTCGCGGGAGTGCTCGCCGACTGGCTGCACGGGCTCATCGAGAAGACCCCCACCGAGATCGCTCACCAGACCTGGCGCCTGCTCGTCGCACTCCACCGAACCCCCCTGCCGTGACGGGCCCCCTGCCGTGACGGGCCCCGCCTCATGTCGCCGCTGACCGCCAGTGCCCCGGGGCGAGTCGGCGCCGGCGCGAAGCGCGTGTTGTGCAGGCAGTCCCGCTCTTCTGCAGGCATGTACGGCTGGGCCCCGGTCATGTGCAGGGGCACCAGCCGAACATGGCTCAGCACAACCATCACGGCCACAGCCAGACAGATCGAAGCCTCCTGAATCCCCCGGTCAGCCTTGGCAGATGCAGAAGGGATGACCGGCCGGGTCAGTGAGAACCCGCGCCCTGGCGGCCTCATGAGGCTGGTGATCCGGCTTGCCCGCGCCCAGCTCCAGCAGCCGGGCCTCGGCCTCGTCCAGATCCACGACGTCGAAGCAAAGGTGCAGTTGTTGGGGAACGGTCTGGTCGGGCCAGCGTGGAGCCCGGTAGCCGTCGACCCGTTGAAAACCGATGAAGAGGCCGTCCTCACGGTTGAGACCCGCGAAGTCGGCGTCCGACTTCGGGTGCGGTTCGAGGCCGGTGGCTTGCTGATAGAACGCCGCCAGAGCCAACGGATCAGGGCAGTCGAGTGTTATCGCGCTCAACTTCATCTGCAGGGGCATGACACCTCCGGGGCGACCACTGGACTTCCGCAATGAACACCCTAGAGGCGGATGCCTACGGATGAGCGGGACACCGACCACCCACTTTGTCCCAGAACACCGTAGGCGCCGCAGGTCAGAGCCTCGCCCTGCCCACGGTTATCCGGGACAGGACACCGGGGAAGAGCATGCTCCGAGTCCACGGACAAGGTCCTCCCATCGGCCATGGCCGGGCAGGCACAACAGGCGTGGAGGCGCTCCGCCGGTCAAAGGCAGGCAAGGTGGCTGACGGAGCGGCCCGGATGCCTCATGCGTGGAGAACCTGTTCCGCCATCTCCCGGACCGCGTCGGCCAGGGTGTCAGGAGCGGTGAGGTGGGCGATGTGTCCCTGGCCGGCGAGTGTGATGATCCGCGCGTTCGGCAGGGTTGCCGCCAGGTCGGCCAGGCGCTCGCGCAAGTGGGCGGGACTGAGATCACCCTCGACCAGGGGCGTCGGCATTCCGAGCGTTGCGAAGCGATCCATGCCGACGCCGAGCGCGTCGATCGCCTCGTCGTCGGCGATCTGCGCCGCCGCGTGGGCGGAGAACGCCGCTCGCACCCGCTGGTCGGCGAACATCGCATCGACCGCGTCTGCGGGCATGCGGACGATGTCGCACATGTGGATCCGCATCGCCTCGACCGGATCGCCCGCGTCGAGCGCGGAACGGGCGCGAACTCCCGCCTCTCCGGCGACCAACTCCCGGGTGGGCATGGGAGGTTCGTAGAGAAACAGCCCGGCGAACGCCGACGGTGCGAGCAATGCGGCTTCCATCGCGGCGACGGCACCCGAGGAATGCCCCACGAGAAGCACAGGGGGCTTGAGGAGTTCGGCGACGGCGACGATGTCGGCTGCCTCGACGGCCATCGAATGGAGCAGCGCGATGTCCGCCCCGGGAGCGTAGACCCGTCGGTGGATCCTGACGACGCGGAAGTCGTCGGTCAGTTGACGTGTGACGCCGCCCCAGGTTGTCGCGTCTCCGCCGCCCGGGTGGACCACCAGCAGGTTCGGCCCGCGTCCGTCGTCGAGAGCGGTAATGAGTCGACCGTCATCGGATGATGCGAGAAGCTCAGTCATGCGCACAAGTCTGGACCTGTCGGCCGACATCGCGCCGACAGTCTGCCGACATTCCGTGCCGCCGACAGCGGCCGCCCGCCCCGGCGGATGCCCTTCTCGGTAGTCCGCCAGGAGATCCATCCCTGCTGGTTGCTACCGACGGAGCCCTGTGGCACGCACCGCTCATCACCTTCCCCCTTCGCAGACCAAGAAGACCTATGACGACCGAGTGAGCAGTCCTTGGCACTCCGTGGCCCTGAACGATCTCCGATACAGCACCCGAAGCCTCACCGAAGCGGCAGGCGAGGGGCGCAGACCCCGGCCGCAACGTGTCCGGCGCCGGGTGGATGTCTACTGCTTCCCCCGACACAACCGCGACCGCGGGGTCTCACGGGGTTCAGCCCTGGCAGAACGCAGGGCCCGCCAACGCCTCCGCATGCGGACAGGAATCCTCCGGTGCCTGGTGAACACACCCACCGGAGAACTCGCGCGCGAAGCCGCAGACACGGTGGACGTACCACCGGCGAACCACCGGCACAGCTCGATCTGGCTCGCCTGACCGGAGCTGAGGGTGCGGCGTGAAATCCCGTTCACATGGCGGGAGATGAAAACAATGCGGTACGGTGACGAAATCATCACGCTCTGTGTGTTCACGCGCACATGGAGCGGCCCCCGGCGGTGCGTCAACACCAACCGAGGGCCTACACCACCAGTGGAACCAGAGGCCACCGGAAATGCTGCGTCATGCTATCGCGCCGTCCGCGCGCTATACGAAGGCATCGCACGATGTCGTCCGCCATCCGCGCCTGAGCAGTGACGCGAAGATCCTGCTCCTGTACGTCCAGGGCCTCCCCGAGAACTCCGCGTACAAGCCCTTGAGCGAACTCGCCCGGAAACTGGGCATCAAGGGCCGCGCGTACCAGAAGGCCAAGCAACAGCTGGTCGAGCACGGGTACGTGCACGAGTGGCGAAGCCAGGGCGGCGGGGGCCGCTGGCTCACCGAGCAACTGGTCGCGAACAACCCCCTGACGAGTGAGCAGGCGGTACGCGTACGAGGAGTCTCGCCCACCGCAACCCCGCCGCCGAGTACGCAGTTCCCGACGGTCGGCGAACCGGCTGCCCGGCCGACCGGCGGCTATAAACCGGTAGAAGACCACAGTGATAAGACCACTCCCCACCCACCCTCCGAACCGGAGCTGCCGGCTTCGACAGCAGACCCCATCCAACTGGCCAGAGCGGAACGGGTATTGCTTTCTCTGCGCCACTCCCGCCGCGAACTCCACCTGGGCGTACGCGAGGCCCGCGCACTGGCCGTGGAGGCGGTCGAGTGGCTGGAGCGCGGACTGAGCGAGTCCGACCTGCGCCAGGCCCTCCTCGCCGAACGCCCGGAGAACGGCGTGCGTTCAGCCGTCGGCTTCCTCCGCTACCGCCTCATCCAGAAACTCCCCGAGTCCCAGGTCCAACACCGGCCCTACGAGCCCCCGCCCGTCCGCGAGCTGATCGAATGCGGGGGCCAGGGCGAGAAACACCTCTTCCGCCCCGTGGCCGACGAGACGGAATGTGCCCCATGCCGCCGGTCCACCGCGTCCACGACCTTCTACGGGGGCGCTTCCCCGGAGCCGGAACGCATCCCGTGGCGGGAGCGGATCGCGAGGATCAACGGGACGGCGGCGGCCCCGCCGGGTGAGGGGTGACGCCGCCTGCCGCCGGGACTGCGACCCGAGAGCTCGCCCGCGTAACGACGACGTGCAAACGGCGTACGGACGCGCCGGAAGCACCACCACGATCGCTGACGGCGGCTGTACGGTCACCGGCCCGGTGATGCCGCACCGTCGCCGCAAGGGCGAGGAACTGCCTCGCCTGGAAACAGGCGCACAACAAGTCCCACAAGCAAGTCCAAAAGACTTCCTGAGCCGGTCCTCTATGCACGGCACACCCACTCGTAGATCCTCTGTAGCTGTGACCGACACAACACACGATCTCAGGTGGCCCACAGGCATCAGTGCCATCACCCTGTTCGTCGAGGACCTGGACGCTACGAAGCGGTTCTACCGGGAGGTCTTCGGACTGCCGGTGACGTTCGAGGACGACAACTCGGCCGTATTCGGCTTCGGGAACACCCTCATCAACCTGCTGAGGACCACCGCGGCACGGGAGCTGATCGACCCCGCACGGGTCGCCGATCCCGGCGCCGGCTCCCGCCTCCAGCTCACCCTCCCCGTGGACGACGTGGATGCGATGTGCAAGAAGCTGGCCGCCCGCGGCGTGACGCTGCTGAATGGCCCGATGGACCGGCCCTGGGGGATACGGACCGCCAGTTTCCGTGATCCCGGCGGGCACATCTGGGAGATCGCACAGTGACCGCGACCGCAACACCGGACTCCGAGTCTGAGATCCGAACGCTGCTGTCGTTCCTGGCCGGACAGCGCCGTCATGTCCTCGGCATCCTCGACGGGCTGGACGAGGATGCGCTGCGACGGCCCGTGCTGCCATCCGGGTGGAGCTGCCTGGGGCTCGTCCAGCATCTCGCGCTCGACGTCGAACGGTTCTGGTTCCGTGCCGTGGTCGCCGGTGACAAGGACGTGATCAAGGCCCTGGACGACATCGACGATGCCTGGCAGGTGGGGCCCGACGTTCCGGGCGCCGATGTCCTCGACCGCTACCGCACGGAGGCGGATCTCGCGGACACCGTCATCACCGCTGCGGCTGCGGACACCCCCTTGGCCTGGTGGCCCCAACATCTCTTCGGTGAGCCGCACTTGCACACCGTTCGGGACGTCCTGCTGCACGTCATCACCGAGACCGCGTGCCACGCCGGCCACCTCGATGCGGCACGAGAACTCATCGACGGTCGGCGGTGGATGGTCCTGGCCTAGTGGCCCGTCTCGGATGACCGGCCGGAGAATGGCTGAGGCTGAGGCTGTGGAGTGGGCCGGGGGTCGGGGCTTCGGCGTAGCCGGGTGGCGTCCGATTTGTGCTCAAGCGAGGCCGACTTCGACAAGATCAAGACGGTTCGCGCAACCGCCATGCCGTGGGAGGGGGCGGCGACGTCCCGCCACGGTGCGAAACCGCCGCCCACCCTCCGCCCCAGCCCTTGCTTCACCTATCGAAAGTCGATAGATTCCCATCGTGATTCGATGGAAGGATGGGTCATGGGAAAGCTGACAGTGCGTGCGCTGCGCGCCGTGCTCGTGGTGGTGCTCGCCGGCACCGTGTTCGTACAGGCAGGCATGGTGTGGGCGTTGGCCGGCGGGAGTGACCCGGAAGACGGATCGCTCCCGCTGACCCCGCTGCGCGTGATCACGATCCTGGGCATGGTGTCGGCCCAGGTCGCCCTGGTCTGCGTATGGCGGCTGGTGACGATGGTGCGACGCGGAACCGTGTTCTCCCACACCGCATTCCGGTACGTGGACGCCGTGATCGGCGCGATCGTGGCGGCTGCCCTCGTGTGGTTCGCGGTCACGGTCCTCAATGCGCCGGGCCAGCGGGACGACCCGGGCGTCACCGTCATCATGGGCGGGGTTGGCCTGGCCATCCTGGGGGTCGCGCTCATCGTGCTCGTGCTGCGGATGCTTCTCGCCCAGGCCGTCGCGCGCGACGTCGAAGCGGCGCAGATGCAGGCCGAGTTGGACGACGTGATCTGATGCCGATCACCGTCGACATCGACGTGATGCTGGCCAGGCGGAAGATGTCCGTGGGCGAGCTCGCGGACCGCGTAGGGATCACGCCCGCCAACCTGGCGGTACTCAAGAACGGCCGCGCCAAGGCGGTGCGCTTCGCGACACTCGCCGCGCTCTGCGAGGTGCTTGAGTGCCAGCCGGGCGACCTGCTGCGCTGGGAGGCCGAGGACGCCGCGGGCGGATGACGTACCCCCGGGGCGGGCGTCAACGCGCCTGGCACCACCGGCCCGTGACACGGCACATGGACCGCATGGACGTGGATCGCCGATCACCCGCAGCGCCGTCCCGACCCCGTTGGGTAGATTCCGGTTGACCTGCACCGCAACGTCCTGGTCGACAGCGGGGGAGAGTGAGGCGGGGCGGGGCGTGGCCCTTGTGGACGGTGTCGCAGATCGCTGGGGCGTCATCCTGCGCGGTGACTCCAAGGTCACCTGGTGCGAACTGGCCACCGGCCTCCGGTCATCAAGTGATCACGTTGATGGTCCCCAAGTCGCGAAGGCGGAAGCGCTGTTAGGGCTTTGCGGGCTCGGCGTCGTCCCGGCGAACTCCCGTCATGAACCACTGAGTCTGACCTTGGGCAGGGAGATGGCGATCGATCTCATCGTCGACCTCCTTCACTGGCTCCGTGCCCACGGCTGTGATCCGGACGAGGCCCTCGATTGCGCGCAAACGCACTTCGAGGCTGAGGCGGTCGATCCGGCGTGAAGCAGCCCTTGTCTGAAGAACTTTTTCGAAATCGCCGAAGAGTTGGATGACTTGGACGCGGACTGCGACTGGGCAGACTCGTACAACCTGTGGTGCCTCGTGTGCGCTGCGCAGTATTGCGGCTTCTTGCCCGGAGTATCGGTGTACCAACTCGTGCCCCTCGGTCGGCGGGACGACTTCTTCCTCATCACTGTTGAAGTGGCGCCGACGATCGTGTTGGCCACAGCATCCATCCACTGGCGCGAAATCGAACCTCCAGCCCCGGGAACCGGGACGGCGGCGATCAGCCATCTGTTGGCGAGGATCGGCGAAGTGTGCTCGAAGTTGCTTGTGGCCTTTTACGAGAACGCTGCGAGTCGTTCCAATGAGTAGTCCAGATCGCCGATCTCCCCACCGGCTGTGCTCGCGGCCATGGCCCCGACGAGGTGCCGGACCGGGCCCAGCCGGTGGTCACCTTTAGGTCAAGTGTAGGAGGAATTCAGCCACTTAGCCTCACAAGGTGGCAGGGGTGATCGAAAATGATCGAATGGCCGGAAGTATGTTCGCATGGCTGCGTACAGAGCTTTCTTTGGACATGTGGATGAATGCCTTCCGGGCGTCCATTTTGAATCCCGGCAAGCTGTTAAGGATGCCAAGCTTCATAAAGAGCGCGAGGCAGGCATCTCGTGGGGACTTGATGCCAACGGGGAGAGAGCTGCCGATGCGATCGTGCTGAATCAGGGCTATGAAGACGATCTCGACAAGTGGGATGAGGTCATTTACACGGGTGCTGGTGGTCGGGATCGCAACACTGGTCGGCAGATAGAGGATCAGACTTGGGAGAACCGCGGGAACGCGGGTCTCCGGAGAAGTCGGATATTGGCCAACCCTATACGGGTCATCCGGGGCAGTGAAGGTGAGCGAGATTATTCGCCTGCAAGCGGGTACCGGTATGACGGCCTTTACCAGATCGTCGAGGAGTGGACCGAAGTCGGTAAGGCCGGCTTTCGGATCTGTCGGTTTAGGCTGCGTCGCCTCCCAGCTGAAACGCAGGAACTTACGCCCGTTGAGCAGCAGGTCCGAGACATCCTCGACCGGCAAGGTCAAGGTGCGGCCGATGAGAACAGTGCTGACGTTCCTGGGGTGGCTACGCAGCGACGGAAGGCCACGGTCGAACGCATCGTCCGCGACACGGCTGTTGTCCGCCGGGTCAAGCGGTGGCACGAGTACACGTGTCAGATCTGTGCTCTGACGCTGACGGTTGGGGCCGGGGGTAAGAGCTATGCCGAGGGAGCGCACATACAAGCGCTTGGAGGCTCGGCCGGGGGTCCCGATGTCGAAGGGAATGTGTTGTGTCTATGCCCTAACTGCCATGTGCGACTTGACCGTGGTGCCCTTTATCTGACCGATGATTTTCATGTTGTGGATCGCTATGTAGAAGGTCTGACCTCGCTAACGGTTCCGTTGAGGACGGTGGCACAGCACCGCATTGGGAAGCGATTCCTGCGAGCACACCGCCGCTTCTGGCGTATAAGTGATCTGGATCGCTAACCCGCAGCAATGGCTGAGTAGGTCCACACATCCGCCGGAATCTCATGTTGAAGCTTCCAGACAACGCCCATGGGCTTACTGCCCTTGTGTTCGGCGTACTCGGCGGGGCCAAGGAGCATCCACGGCTGCGGCCCGCCGATGTCCGTCTTCTTGTAGCGGCGGACGAAGAGCAGGGCGTGGGTGTCCTTCTCCTTGTGAGTTTGGTAGCGGATGCCGGTGGGGGATGTCTCTGAAGTCTGGTTCTGGGATTCCCAGTGGAACAGGGACTCGTTCAGCGCGTAGTCCTTGTAGCGAGTCTCTGGCGAGAAGTCCTTTTCGTCCTTTTCGAGGGTGATGAGTAGTGCGTCAGTCTGGATGTTTTCGCACCACTTCACACCTTCGCGGAAGTGTCCCGGCATGAAACCGCCAACGTAGGACTGTCCCAGGGCGGGGAGGATCTCTTCGCGGCTGTATGAAGCGTGGACTGCCAACGGCAGGCTCGCATGGCCGCCGAGCAGCGGGACGGGTACGTGGTCGGCCTGGTCCAGGACGTGGGCGAGGACCTGGCGGAGCTCGTCGCGGAAGGCGTGCTGAGGGTGAAGGGTGTCGAAGCCCTCCTGGTAGCTGCTGAAGTCGTTGCCCAACGGCCACAGCGAGAAGAAGAACATGCGGGCGTAGGCCTGTTCCTGTTCACTGAGATCGCCGTATGTGGGGGCGTCGTCAGCCAGGAGCTTGCTGTACGCAGCAACTCGGAGCGGGTCATCAACGTGGAGGAACGCCGATACGCGCTTCAGTAGCGAAGCTTCTCCCTCCGGCACGGTCTCGGGGAGGAGCTTGGCCCGGCGGAGCAGACCCGTCCATGAGTTCCCGTTGCCCCGGTAGAGCTCCTTGAGCGCGCGACCGCTCTCTTTGAGGTAATGGGCGAGCCGAGGTTCGGCGTAGTCGGCGACCTCGCGTGCAAGCTGAGTGACGTTGACGCTGATCTGGCTGCGGATGTTGTCAATGATCAGCTCCTTGGCCTTCGGCTCAAGGATGATCTGGCAGCCAGACGGCAGCTGCGGAAAGTCGTGCTCGATGTTGGCGAGCAGGCGATTGCGCGTGAGGTTGGTCAGCGCGCGGAACTGCTCCTCGAAGCGGAACTCCTTGCGATGCTGACCGATGAAGTCCAGAACAGTGAGGACGGCCTTGTCCTCGGTACGACGCAGGCCTCGTCCCAGCTGCTGGAGGAACACTGTGGCGCTAGAAGTAGGGCGCAAGAGGAGCAGAGTGTCGACGTCAGGGATGTCGAGACCCTCGTTCAACAGGTCGACAGAAAAGATGACTTGGAGCGCGCCTGCCTTGAGCTGATCTAGGGCGTCCTTGCGCTCATGACGTGAGGTCTCGCCGGACAGGGCGACCGCGTTGAGGCCGGCTCGACGGAAGAAGTCGGCCATGAAGACGGCGTGCGCGACTGAAACGCAGAAGCCCAAAGCGCGCATCGAGCCCGGGTCGGCAACCTTGTCCTTCACGGCTTGCACGACGAGCCTGGCTCGTGCGTCATTGCCAGTGAAGAGATTACTGAGGGCCGTGGCGTCGTACGATCCCCGCTTCCAGGTGATGGCGCTCATGTCGGTGTTGTCGGTGACGCCGAAGTAGTGGAACGGACTGAGTAGGTCGTTCTCCAGGGCCTCCCAGAGGCGCATCTCTGCGGCGATCCGGCCCTCAAAGAACTCGTCCTGGACGTTCAGCCCATCCATGCGTTCCGGAGTGGCGGTGAGTCCCAGCAGTTGCTGTGGCTCGAAGTGATCCAGGATCCGCCGGTACGTGGGGGACGTGCCGTGATGGAACTCGTCGATCACGATGACGTCAAAGTGATCTGGAGCGAAGCGCTCCAACACACGTGGGTTGAGCGACTGGACGCTGGCGAACACATGCGTCCAGTTGTCGGGAATCTCTCCACCGACGAAGAGCTCGCCGAAGTTCGCGTCAATCAGCACGTTCTGGTAGACGCGCAGAGACTGTTCCAGGATCTCCTTGCGATGGGCGACGAAGAGCAGCCGCGGATCACGGCCCAGCGTCCGCCGCAGGCTCTTGAAGTCCAGTGCTGCCATCACGGTCTTGCCTGTGCCGGTCGCGGCAACGAGAAGGTTGCGGTTTCGACCGTGGACGGTGCGCTCCACTTCGAGGCGCTCCAGCATGTCGCGCTGGTGCGGGTAGGGGCGGACTTCAAGTCCGGAGAGTGTGATGGTGGTGCCACCGTTCCGGTTGGATCCGCCAGCCTGAGACAGCGCTTCGTCGAGTCGCTGCGAGTCGCTGTCGGGGTCGTACGGCTCGAAGGAGCGCTCACTCCAGTACGCGTCGAATGTCGCCTCGAACTTGCGGAGGACGGAAGGCGTGGCTACCGACGACAGTCGAACGTTCCATTCGAGCCCGTCAAGAAGCGCGGCCTTGGACAGGTTCGAGCTGCCTACGTACGCCGTATCAAAGCCGCTCTCGCGACGGAAGAGCCAGGCCTTGGCGTGAAGGCGTGTTGAGCGGAGTTCGTAATTGACCTTCACCTCGGCACCGAACTCGCGAACCAGGCGATCCAGCGCGCGACGTTCCGTGGCTCCGATGTAGGTGGTTGTCAGCACGCGGACGGGGACGCCGCGATCGCGCGCGGAGGAGAGCGACTGCTCAAGGACTCGGAGTCCGTGCCACTTCACAAAGGCACAGAGGAGATCAACACGGTCTGCCGTAGCCAACTCAGCGCGCAGCTCGAAGCCCAGACTCGGGTCGTCAGGTGAGTTGGTGATCAGTGCGGTCTCGGAGAGCGGCGTAGCCGGGCGAATCGCGTAGACGCCAGGAGCCTCTTGCTCCGCGACTGCAAGCAACTGTCGGGGGCCCTCAATTACGAGATCGGCCCACGCGGCCGCACCCTCGATCGTGTTCAGTGACTCCAGGATGTGGTTGGCGGCGATCACCTGCTCTGCAGGCGAGAGGCCCTGGAGGACGTGGCGCACGACGTTCGCGATATGGCGCGACAGCACGTGAGGCACGGATTCATGGCCGACTATTCCATCGATGAAGCGCCAGCCCGTGGAGTCGAGCTGCTTCATGCGCTCTTCGAGACGATGGGTGATCAGCGTCTCGTAGAGCCCAGCTACCGGAGCCGCGTCGTCCGCAGAGTCGTTGGGCATGGTCGATTCCCCCTCATCCCGCCACCTACGTATGCAGTTGTATCAAGCGGAACTGACAAAGCCGCTCTTGCATGCGCCTGCCCGTGTTGGGGCGGGGGATCAGAAGGGTGTTGTGATCAATTCAAGGTAACTTCCGTCGGCGTCAACGATGCCGCTGAGGCGTCGCTCCCGACGCCCCCGAAGCGTCCTCGCTTCCGGACCTGGATGAGACCATCGCAGACCTGGGCAGCGATCCGACCTTCCCCGGTCACGGACTCCGCGTCGGACGACTGGGCGATGCCATGACCGTAGCGGTCGGCCACGCTTGATATTGCGCGGCAGGAGCCAGCCGTTCAGGACAGGAGCTCTTGCGCCAGGTGAAGTGCCCAGGCCCAGGAGGCCAACTGCCTGCCGCTGGCGGTTGGCGTAGATCTAGGCAGAGTTTGGGCCACGTGGGAATGCGGGTTAGCTAGGTCGTGTACTCCAGCTCGGTAACCGCGGCCTTGGACACGATGTCGGCGATTTCGTCTATGTCGAGTGCTTCGAGGTACTCCACGAGGACCGTCCGGGTTTGCCGCAGCTGCTGAGCCAGTTCTGGCCCCCGCGTCTTGCTGGGCAGGATGACGCGGCGGAATTCCGGCTGTTCGATCGCGGAGGTGATGAGCTTCTCGGTGAGCCAGAGCGCGGTGCGCTCGCGGATGGCGAACGTGAGGTGGATGCTGCGCTCATCGGAATCCAGTGCGTGAGGGTTGTGTACCCATCCC
Organism: Streptomyces sp. NPDC048473; assembly: GCF_043200155.1. NCBI lineage: Bacteria > Bacillati > Actinomycetota > Actinomycetes > Kitasatosporales > Streptomycetaceae > Streptomyces > Streptomyces sp. NPDC048473. Next base: position 258,090 of record NZ_JBICXE010000003.1, on the reverse strand, counting down.
CGAGGCAGAACCAGCGACTGCCCTGGTCTTAGGTCGATTTCGAGATCGGGGCCGGCTGCTTCCCACTTGGGGATGAAGTCAGGGTTCCAGACGCGGAAGGACTCCTGGTATTCGCGCATCGGGGATGGGTACTCCGGGCGCCATAGTTGCCATCGCTTAACGCCCGAGATCTGCACGATTACGGCCATCTGTTGGTCCCAGTGGTGCAACAGCCCCTGACTGCCGGGCGGGGTTAGGAAGGCGTGCAGGTAGTTGCTGTAGCCGGTCTCGTGCTGGATCGCGTGGGAGGCGTCCGTCAGGAACGGGATTACACGCTGGAGGTTGCCGAGGCGGATGGTGTAGCCATCGGCGTAGTGCTTATGGAGCTTGGCCGGGTCGGTCCGCCCCTTGGTTTGATGGCAGTCGGGATGTAATGAGGGGCCTGACTTCACGAGGGCGATTTCGCTGGCGTGTACGCAGCCGGTGTCAATGTAGTGGTCGAGGAGCTCAGGTGTGATCGTGCGGTCCAGCTCGGTCGTGCCGCGTTCGTACACACACGGTTCGTCCGGCCATGAGGTCATGAGGGTGGCCACACCCTCATCGGGGAGTAAGAGACTGAGCGACATTGTCGTCCTCTCTTTGGCACTGGTGATCAGGTGGGCGGCAGCGGGCAGAGGATGTTGGGGTGGTGGTGGTTTGCGCAGCAGACGACCGAACAGGACACCAAACTCGAAGACTTCGTGTAGTGGACCCAGCAGACGTCGACCCCGCGCGGAAGGGCGTCCATCGCGTAGGTGACCTTCTGTTCGAGGCAGACGTATGCCTGCATGCCGTCTTCGCGCTCGAAGGGCGGGTTCGACTCGTACATCGTCTGAAGCCATGTCACGGCGTCGGTGACGCGTGTCCAGGTGCGATCTGCCGCCGTCTGGCGGTGGCGCAGTAGCCAGTGGCCGGTCATCAGAGGCGGCAGCGCCGAGGCTAGGAACTCGGCGTGCTTCGTCGCGTTTTCATGCGGACGGCGCAGAACTTCCTGACCGTACGCGTCTCTGCTGCCGGTCCATGGACCGTACCCGTGCCAGTGTCCTGACCAGCTCATTTGTGCCCTTCGGGAAGGTGACGGGCCGCCCAGGTGGATCCCTGGGCGGCCCGCATCTGCGGTGCCGTGTGGTCTGGGAAGGAGGTCAGGTTAGACCGCCAGGCCCCGCCGCTTGAGCCATCCGGTAGCGAAGGTGTCGAGCTCCGCCGCGGTGAAGCGCAGCTCCCTTCCCGTGCCCTCCGGCTTGCTGTCGCGGATGGCGAAGGAGGAGTCCGCGCCGGGAATGGCGGCGAAGTCCACGCAGGTCTCGTTGGAGCCGCCAAGGTTGCCACCGCAGTACCGGTCGAACGCGACCGCCTCGGGGACGGGCAGGCTGTAGAGGTTGCTGTTCATGGGATAGTCCTCCCGGTGCTGATGCTGCGGAGATTCGGTCTCCGCACCGTCTTGCACTTGCACCCGCCCGGCTGCCGACTGCCAAGTTGAGACGGCCGGGCGGGAGTCTGTGCGTGCCAAGTTGCAGAGGTGACTTGTGATCCCCGCCCCGACCGGCCTGTCCTTCTTCGGGGGTGGCTCCAGTCGGGGCGGGGGCTCTCCGCCCCGAGAGGCAAAGGCACGGGGGAGCCTTAGGCGGACTCGGGGCGGGGTCTGGGGCCTACTGCCTCTGAGTAGCCAGAGCGTCGGCGCGAACAGCGCGGACCTCGATGCACAGGCGAAGGAGCGCGCCCGCCCGTTTCCGCCAGTCGTACAAGCGCCGTCTGTTCGTCATTCGCGCCACAACGCCAAGACGAGTGAGCCGCTGACGGCGGCAAGGCACACGACGTAGGCGATCTGTCGGGAGTGCTCGCTCATGCCTGCTCAGTTGGTTCGGCCGAGGGCTTGGTCGTGGCGGTGCCGGAACACTGCTCTCGACATATGGCGACAAGTTTCCGCAGCACTCGGGCCAAGGCACGTACGTAGGAGTACGCCTCGTACACCGGCGCATCAGGGCGAGGTGGGGCGCTGACCAACTGGTCGGTCTCCAGGTGGAATGCGTGTGTCTCGGTACCCTGGTCGCCGTCGAGAACTTCGGAGACAAAGACGGGAATGAGGCCGAGGAGACGGGTGGTGCACTCGTCTATGTCGGTGCGGGTCGCGGTGCCCAGTTGGAGAGTGAAGGCGCGCTGGACTTCGCGCTCCGCCCGATCGGCGTCCGGAGGGAGGGGTGGAGTCTGGTCCGATTCCCCTTGAGGCGTGATGGTCTTCGTCTCCATGCCCGCACCCCTTGTCAATCTCGATCGGTTGTCTTGCTGTCAATGTCTAGAGAACCGCTTCGACTTGGAGTAATCCACGGCATCCGTGCGGCAGTCTTGATGCACGTCCCATGCACCGGGGGTGCATCACCTGGCAGGGATGAGGTGGAGCGAGGGAGGAAACCGTAATGGGGCTGGCCGAGCGGCGAAAACTCATGGGCTACAGTCAGGAATCATTGGCCCATGCACTCGGTGTCGACCGCACAACGGTCAGCCGTTGGGAACGTGGTGCATCTGAACTACAAGCACATGCACGACTCAAGGTCAGCGAACTGCTTCAACTTGACCTTGCTGAACTCGACGCTCTGCTGATCCACTCGCAGGCAACCCCCCAGGGGGCAGGAAGGCCGCCTGCCAGCGACCTCTACGGCTCGGGGGATACCAACGAGATGATCCGACGCGAGTTTCTGCGCCTCGTTGCTGTGGCAGGCGCGCTTGCCTCCCTGCCGTTCGATGAGACTGAAGCCCTGGCCGAAGAGGCCGAGAACGGTTCCATTGGCGCTTTCGAGCGGATGAATGAGCACCTGTGGCAGGTGTATCAACTTGCACGATCCAAGGGCGCCGTCTCCCCGCTTGTTCACGAGCAGCTCGCGGTGCTGAACGGGGAATTGAGAAGTACCTCTGGAGTTGGGCTCAGAGGTCTGTGCAGCGCTGCCGGTGACCTGTTCCAGCTCGCAGGGGAGCTAGCGTTCGACGGCAACAGCTACACCGAGGCTGCCGCCTCGTACACTCTGGCCGCGTCAGCAAGCAAGGAAGCGGGATCGTTCGACCTATGGGCCTGCGCCCTTGTGAGACACGCGTACGTCGACCTGTATCAGCAGCGGTACAAGGAGGCTGCGGATACCCTCTCGGCCGCGAAGCGAGTAGCCACTCGCGGAGACAGCGCTCTTTCTACGCGCCATTGGGTCGCCTCCGTCCAAGCCGAGGCGTTCGCCGGTTTGCATGACCTTGTCGCCTGTGAACGGGCCCTCGACGAAGCCCAGAAGGTTGCAGAGCTACCAGGAGCTGACCGCAACGGGGGATGGCTTCGCTTCGACGGTTCTCGACTGACTGAGGAGCGAGGCGCCCGCTACGTACAGCTCGGCCGTCTCGATCTTGCCGAGGAAGCGCTGCGGAGCGCACTCAAGCTCACGGCACTTGCCAAGGGGCAGTCTTACCGGCGCCGAGGTTCTGTCCTGACGGATCTCGCAGCCATCGGGGCGAAGCGTAAGGATCCGGATCAGGTAATCACCTATGCCCGTGAAGCTCTGCGTCTGGCACAAGAGTCCAGGTCTGGATACGTCGCCCGTAGACTCCAATCCCTGCGGTCCGAGCTCGGCTCCATCGACCGAGACAGCCGTGTGAGCGAGCTGGCGGCCGAGATCGGCGCCTTGACTGCGACGTGACGAGAGGGGTTGGCGTGTCGGAGACCGAAGGTGCGCGGGTGTTCCGGGAGGCATGGATCTCTGGGGTGAAGAAGCACTTCCCCGGTGAACCGAAAGCCGGATACGTGACGCCGTGGGAGGAGACTCCGGAATGGGAACGTCAGGCTGCGGGCGCTGTGTATGAGCAGGTGCGGCAACTCCTCGACCTGAGCGCGGGCTACGCCTCCCGGCTGTCTCGCGAGCAGAAGGGGCGCTTCGTCGCGACCTCCTGGACGGCGCAGATGTTCAAGCACTTCGAAGAGCCGAAGCCGGGATATGTGGCCGACTGGCCGGACCTGCCTGACTGGCAGAAGGAGACGGACTCGGACATCTTCCAAGCCATCGAGGATTCGCTGAAGTAGCTGGTGGCGGCTGCCGGGAAGGCCCTACCGATCGGGCGGATTCCGGGAGTCGTTCACACATAGTTTGATTGATTGGACTGCGAGTCGACTGGACAGGCGCTCGGCTGGGGCTTCCCAGCCGAGCGCCAGGCCTGGGCAGGTTTTGTCGCCAGATACCGTGGGTCGGCAGCCCCCCCTCAGCCCTCGCCCGTCGTGCTCCGTACGTAACCGAGCGCCGGGCGGTCGCCCAGCGGGAGTTCTTCTCCGGTGGGGACGAACTCTGTGCGGGTCAGGATCGTGCGTGAGGCCGTGTTGTCGAGGGCGGCTGCTGCGCGCAGCGTGGTCAGGTCGTACTCGGTAGCGGCCAGGGTGCAGATCTGGCGGACGGTGGCCGTGGCCAGCCCATCCCGGCTGGTTTGGGCGGATGATCAGCAGATTCGACAGCGCGATCCAGGCCGGCGCGAGGGCGATATCAGCTGAAGGATTCGACTCCCTTCCGGCTCAGCCGGGAAGAGGCCCGGGCCGACGTCTTCCGCTTCGTCGAAGTGCACTGCGACCGCCGACGGCTGCACTCCACGCGCGGCTGCCAAAACCCGCACGAAGCGCCTCAAGTAGAGTCACGACAACGCCCTCGCAGCGTAGAGACCGAGTGTCCACTCCGCTGGGGGAGCTTCACCGGACCGGGTGGAAACACCACACTTGAAGGAATCGCCACACATGAGCGACAACCGAACCATCACCAACTCTGCCGGGCTGCACGATCCCACCCCCTTCGGTTACAGCCATGCCGCTTCCGCACCCGGCGAGCTGGTGTTCATCGGTGGGCAGTACGCCTCCGACGACACCGGCCAGGTCGTGCCCGGCGACTTTGCCGCACAGGTCGAGCGGTCCTTCGGCAACCTGCGCATCGCGCTCGCCGGTGTCGGTCTCGGCTTCGAACATGTCGTACGGCTCGGCACCTACATCGTCGACCATGACCTGGAGAAGCTGGAGATCCTCGGCAAGGCGCTGCACGGCGCCTGGGCCGACCGTCTGCCCGCCCAGACGCTCAGCGGGGTCGCTTCGCTCGCGCTGCCCGGGATGCTCTTCGAGATCGACGCGGTCGCGGTCCGTCCGGCCGAGGGATCCGGAATCTGACCACAGCCGGGTTCCGCCAGAACAGGTTTCGTCCGCCGCGCGACACCGACACATCCCGCGCTCGCTCCCGCGTTCCTCAGAGCTCGGCGCTCCCTCGGACCTCGCCCGTCGTGCTCCGTACGTAACCGAGCCCCGGGTGGTCATTCAGCAGGAGTTCCTCACCGGTCGGGACGAACCCCGTGCGGGTCAGGACCGCGCGTGAGGCCGTGTTGTCGAGGGTGGCTGCCGCGCGCAGTGTGGTCAGGCCGTACTCGGTAGCGGCCAGGGTGCAGAGTTGGAGGACTGTGGCCGTGGCCAGGCCGCAGTGGGTGGCCTTTTCGGCTATACGGAAGCCCAGTTCGGCGGAGCCGTCCGCGACATCGACCAGGTTGAACCGGCCCATGATCTCGCCCTCACCGTTGGAATCCGTGTCCACCAGGACGTGGAAGTGGCAGACTCCCGCGGCCTGTTCGGCGAGCAGCGCGGCGTGCCGGGCTTCGAAGTGGGCGAAGTAGTCGTCGCCGCGATCCGGTACCGATGCGGCGAAGAAGGCGCGGTTCTCCCGCTCGAACGCGAGCAGGGCCGGGGCGTGATCGGCGCGGAGACGCTGGAGTTCGGGCACGGGGGAAGCGTACGGGGACTGAGGCCGGGGGGTCCTGCCTTGGCGGGAAGGGACGTGGGCCTGCGACCGGGGGCCCTGCCGTGGCCGGGCCCCCGATCGGCCGGGGCCGTCACTCCGTCCCGTGGCACTCCCGGTACGCCCGGCCCGAGCCGCACCAGCAGGGTGCGCTGCGGGCCGGGGGCCAGGGGACCGCTCGGCCGCGGGCGGCGAGGATGGTGGCGTACTGGGGGAGGAGGTCCGGGTCGGCCGGGGACGTGGCTTCCGAGGCGGCGAAGGCCTCGTACGACGGGACCGTGCCCGTCACGATGCCGAGGTTCGGGGTGCCGGCCTGGTGGAGGTCCCGGAGTGCGGCCTCCAGGCGGGCCAGGTGGTCGGCGCGGGAGGGGTACTCGCTGCGCAGGTTCGGGTACGCGTTGAGGAGTTCGTCGAGTTCGGTGGCCGGCCAGTGCAGCACCGCCACCGGGAACGGGCGGGACAGCGCGGTGCGGTACGTGCCCAGTTCGGCGCGGAGGCGGGTGATCTCGGCCCGGAGCTCGCCCGGGTCCGAGGAGCCCAGCGCCCACAGGCGCTTCGGGTCGTGCAGCTCGTCCAGCGGGACGGCGGCCGCGTGGACGGTGTCGGCCAGCTCGTCCCAGACGTCGTGCTCGCCGCCCATCAGCCTGCGCACACGGTGGCGGCCGATCAGCAGCGACTGCGTGGCGTAAGGGACCTCCTCGCCCGGCGTCAGGAGGAGCGTCAGCGCGGTCGTGAAGTAGTCGTGGGCCGCTTCCAGCTCGTCGTGCGATTCGAGGGTCTCGGCCGCGATCTCCCAGGGTGCCGGGTCGAGCGGGCCCGCGGTACGGATGCCGTCGATGATCGCGCGGGCCTCGGCCTCGTGGCCGTACTCCCACAGGTTGGCCGCGTTCAGGGCCTTGACCAGGTGCGGGTGGTCGAGGCCGGGGGAGCCGAGCAGTTCGTCGTAGAGGGTGGTGGCGCGTGCGCGGTCGCCGGCGAGTTCCAGATGGGCCGCGGCCTGCAGAAGCAGCGGCTCGCGGTCCTCGGGGTACTGCGCCGCGGTGCGCAGCAGGCGCTCGGCTTCGGTGATGTGGTCAGCAGGCGTGTCGGGGCGCATGAACCACACCGTACTGCTGTACGGCACCTGGGCGGAGGGTTGTTCCAGCCCTGGAGAGTTACGGGACATGGCCCTATCGTGCGGGCCGTGCGGGAGCGGATACCGGTAGTGGTGCAGCGGAACTCGCGAGGGCGCAGGGTCGCCGCGCGCGGGCTCTGGACGGGCGCCGAGGTGGTGGTGACCTTCGGCGTCGTCCTGTTGTTGCTCGTCGTTCATCAGCTGTGGTGGACCAACCGGCAGGCCCGCGCCGACGCCGGGCACAAGGTGCAGGCCCTTCAGAGGGAGTGGGGGGAAGCGGACGGGGGCGGCGGCAGTGACGTCGTGGCCGGGGGAGGGGGAGGGGGAGGAGAAGACCGTACGGGGAGCGGCCGTCGGTCCGGTCCCGGCGCTTCCGGCGGGCGTTCGTCCGGGGGCCGCACCGCACCCCCGGCGCCCCGCTGGGACCAGGCGTACGCCGTCATCCGTATCCCGCGGCTCGGGCTCACCGCCCCCGTCGCCCAGGGCATCAGCAAGCGCGGCGTCCTCGACAAGGGGTACGTCGGGCACTACCCGCGCACCGCGCAGCCCGGGCAGGCGGGGAACTTCGCGCTCGCCGGGCATCGCAACACGCACGGCGAGCCCTTCCGGTACATCAACCGGTTGCGGCGCGGTGACCGGATCAGTGTCGAGACCCGGGACGCCGTCTACACGTACACCGTCGACCGGACGCTCGGGCAGACCAGCGCCCGTGACAGCGGTGTCATCGCGGCCGTCCCGCGCAGCAATGTGAAGCCGTACGCCGGGTACAGCGCGGCCGGTTCCTATGTGACGCTCACTACGTGCACGCCCGAATTCACCTCCCGTTACCGGCTTGTCGTATGGGGGAAGCTGACGGGTGTCCGGGCGCGGTAGCGGTGCCGCACCGGTGCCGCACTAAGGTTCCCTGACGTGCTCAGACGACGTCCGCAGTTGTTGTGGTTGCTGGTCCCCTACGTGCTGTACCTGGGGGTGCTGCCGTTCGTGAACCGGGTCCGTCCCGTGGTTCTCGGACTGCCGTTCCTCTTCGTATGGCTGCTCGGGGCGACTTTGCTGACACCCTTCGCCGTATGGCTGACCCGGCGGGGGGACCGCCGGTGAACGCCACGGTCGCGACCTCCGTCTTCGGGGTCTTCATGGTCTTCACCGTCGCCCTCGGGCTGCTCGCGATGCGCGGGCGGCGCAGAGGGAGCGGCGAGGGCGGCGGGCTCGCGGAGTGGTCCGTGGGCGGGCGCAGTCTCGGGACCGTGTTCATCTGGGTGCTGATGGCCGGCGAGGGCTACACCAGCTTCAGCTACCTGGGCGCCGCGGGATGGGGCTACAACTACGGGGCGCCCGTGCTCTACGTGGTGGCGTACATGTCCTGCGGTTACGCCCTCGGCTACGTCGTCGGGCCGATGCTCTGGGCGTACGCGCGCAAGCACGGGCTCGTCGGGATCACCGACATGGTGGCGCACCGCTTCGGACGGCCCTGGCTCGGTGCGCTGGTCGCCGTCCTCGCGACCGTCTTCCTGCTGCCGTACATCCAGCTCCAGATCACCGGCATGGGCGTGGTCGTATCGACCATCTCCTACGGTGCCATCAGCCTGAACTGGGCCTACTTCATAGCCTTCGCCGTCACGACCGGCTTCGTCGTGGTGAGCGGGCTGCGCGGCAGCGCGTGGGTGTCCGTCCTCAAGGACATCCTCGTGATCGCCACGCTCGGCTTCCTCGCCATCTACGTACCGGTCCACTACTTCGACGGATACGGGCCCTTCCTCGACCGGATCGTCACCGAGAAGAGCCAGTGGCTGACCTTCCCCGGGCACGGGGACAGCGGGCTCGGACAGGCATGGTTCATCACCACCTCGTTCCTCAACTCCCTCACCGTGGTGATCTTCCCGACGACCGTCGCCGGCTATCTCGGCGCGAAGAACGCCGACGTACTGCGCCGCAACGCGATGTGGCTGCCCGCCTACAACGTGCTGCTCTTCGTGCCGATGCTGCTCGGCATGGCGGCCCTCTTCGTCGTGCCGGGGCTCGTCGGCGCCGAGTCCAACCTGGCGCTCTTCAAGCTCGTCGTGGACTCGCTGCCTGCCTGGGCGGTCGGCATCATCGGTGTGGCCGCCGCGCTGTCGTCGATCGTGCCGATGGCCGTCTTCATGCTGGTCATCGGAACGATGTGGGGGCGCAGTGTGCTGTCGCTCGTGCCGCGGTGGGAGCGGCGGCAGAAGGGCGCCGCGCAGACCGTCGTGGTGGTCGCGGGTGTGATCGCGCTCGTGCTCACGTACACCGCGCCGAACACCCTCGTACGGCTCTCCCTCATCTCGTACGAGGGGATGGCGCAGCTGCTCCCCATGGTGCTGCTGGGGCTGATGTGGCGGCGGCTGACCCTGCTCGGGGCGATGAGCGGGCTGGTCGTCGGCGTGGGCGTGGTGTGCGGGTTCGTGTTCACGGAGAACGATCCGGTGTGGGGGGTGAACGCGGGCATCGTGGCGCTCGGCGCCAACCTCGTCGTCGCGCTCGCCGTGACGTACGCGGGCCCGCGCGAGCGCGACGACCGACCGGACAGCGAGGTGCTCGCGCGGGACGAGATCGGGTCTCCGGAGGAGAGGGAGAGGGAGGACGAGCCGGAGCTCAGCGGCGCTCCCGCAGGAACAGGACACTGACCGTCGCCACCAGCGCCAGGAGGCCACCGTGCCGGCCACCCGGCTCCAGTCGCTCATCGAGGCGGGCGTCCTGGAGAAGCGCCGCTACCAGGATTCGCCGCCGCGCGACGAGTACGTCCTCACCGACAGCGGCCAGGGCCTCTGGCCGGTCGTCCGCACCCTCGGGGTGTGGGGGCGCGACCACATTCCCGGCACCCGGCCGACGCGCGTCTTCGTCCACGCCTCCTGCGGTACGGAACTGGGCACGTACGGCGAATGCCCGGCCTGCGCACGGCCCGTTCCGCCCGCGGATGTCGAGATGCGGCCGGGCGACGGACTCGACCCGGACCCCGCCGATCCGGTCAGCCGCGCCCTGCTGGCGCCGCACCGACTGCTGCGGCCGCTGGAGACCGATCGCCCCTGAGCGCGGACGGGTATGTCGGACTCATCGTGTATAACGGCTGAAGAGCCGAACGCACGCACGCATGCGCGAACGTCGCGCATGAGTGAGCCCGGCCGACAGGCCGACCGGCCGCGAAGGGGAAGAAGGGAGGAGCCGATGAGCGGTGACGTGAACCGTCTGCGCGGTGGCCTCGCCCGGCTGCTCCGCCCTGCCGGGCTGCTGCTCTTCCTCATCACCGAAGTCCTCCTCGCCGAAGGCGGCAGCCTCTCCGCCGCCGTCGCGCTCGCCGCCACCGCGGCCGCCGGCTCCGCGCTCGTCGCCGCCTCGGTCATCAGTGCCCGCTGCGCCGTCCCCGTGCCCCGCACCCGGGTCCGTACGGCCATGCGCGACCGGGAGAAACGCACCGCGTTCCTGCCGCAGCGAGACCCGGACGCCAAGGGGCGCCGACGCCCCCGAGCCCCCGGCCGCGCCCTCCCGACGGCCGCGTAGGGGCTCACGCAGTCACGCAGCAGTAGGCACTCCCTGTGCCCCTGCACCCTGCATCCCTGCACCCCTCGCGGTTCGTCATGCCGAGTTCGTTCTTCTTCCCGGCACGACGAGACCCCCGGAGGGCTCACCCATGTCCGTCTTCATGTCCGCATTCGCCGCACTGGTCGGCGCGCTGGCCGATGTGCTGCACCCGCTCTTCCAGACCGCGTCCACCGCCGCCGCGATCGTGCTGTTCACGGCACTCGTGCGGCTCGCCGTGCACCCCCTGTCGCGGGCCGCGGCGCGCGGGCAGAAAGCCCGCACCAGGCTCCAGCCGCAGATCGCCGAACTGCGCAAGAAGCACGGCAAGAACCCCGACCGCATGCAGAAGGCGCTCATGGAACTGCACAAGGAGGAGAAGGTCTCGCCGCTCTCCGGCTGCCTGCCCAGCCTGCTGCAGATGCCCGCCTTCTTCCTCCTCTACCACCTCTTCTCCAGCCAGAAGATCGGCGGCGACCCCAACGCGCTGCTCGGCCACCAGCTCTTCGGCGCCCCGCTCGGCGAGCGCTGGCACGACGCGCTCGCACACGGCGGGCTGTTCGGGGCGCAGGGCGTGGTCTACCTCGGCCTGTTCGCGATCGTCGCCGTGGTGGCCACGTTCAACTTCCGGCGTACGAAGCGTCAGCTTGCCGCCGCCCCCGCCACGCCGACCACCGGGCCCGACGGACAGCCGATGCCGGGCATGGGCGCGATGACGAAGCTGATGCCGCTGATGTCCTTCTTCACGCTCATCTCGGTGGCGTACGTGCCGCTCGCCGCCGCGCTCTACATCGTCACGAGCACCACCTGGACCGCGATCGAGCGAGCAGCCCTGTACCGCGACATGCCGGCCGCGGGTGCCGCCATGGCCACCGTGGCGTAATCGGGGCAGCGAGTGCGCCGGTCCAGTGTGTGAACAGGGTCTTGCGGAGTGATCGGATGTCTTGGACGATCGGACAAGCCTGCGATGGCCGCCACCCATCCGACGGGCCCGATCTCGACCAAGGGGAGAAAGACCGTTGAAGCTGCTTCGTGTGGGTACGGCAGGCGCGGAACGACCGGCACTGCTGGACGAGAGCGGAACCCTGCGTGACCTGTCGGGAATCGTCACCGACATCGACAGTGCGCTGCTCGCCGACGAGTCCGCGCTCGCCCGGGTACGGGCCGCCGCGGCCGCGCCCGGCGAGCTGCCGGAACTCGACGCCGAGGGGCTCCGGGTCGGGCCGCCGCTCGCCCGGATCGGCAAGATCGTGTGCATCGGGCTGAACTACCACGACCACGCCGCCGAGACCGGCGCGGAGATTCCCACCGAGCCGATCCTGTTCTTCAAGGCGCCGGACACCGTCGTCGGGCCCGACGACACGGTGCTGGTGCCGCGCGGCAGCGTCAAGACCGACTGGGAGGTCGAGCTCGCGGTCGTCATCGGGCGTACCGCCCGTTATCTGGAGTCCGCAGAGGAGGGGCTCGCGCATGTCGCCGGGTACGCGACGGCGCACGACGTCTCCGAGCGCGAGTTCCAGATCGAGCGCGGCGGCACCTGGGACAAGGGCAAGAACTGCGAGACGTTCAACCCGCTGGGGCCGTGGCTGGTGACGGCGGACGAGATCGCCGACCCGCAGGCGCTGCCGCTGAAGCTCTGGGTCAACGGCGAACTGAAGCAGGACGGCACGACGGCCGACCAGATCTTCCCGGTGGGCGAGGTGGTCCGGTATCTCAGCCACTTCATGACGCTGTACCCGGGCGATGTGATCAACACCGGGACACCGGCGGGGGTCGCTCTGGGGCAGCCCGAGCCCAAGCCGTATCTGAGGGCGGGGGATGTCGTGGAGCTGGAGATCGCGGGGCTGGGGCGGCAGCGGCAGGAGCTGAAGGACGCGTAGCGGTGGTGGTTCGGGCGGGGCGGTTTGCCCGGGGCGTCCGGGTGGTCGTTTCGTCCTCAAGCGCCGGACGGGCTGAAAAGATGTCCTCAATCGCCGGACGGGCTTGATTTGGCCGGCCCTGGGCTTGATTGGCCGATGCGGCCTTGATTGGCCGGCGTGAGCCTGTTCTAGCCGGCCTGGGCTTGAGGGTGTGGCCCTGGGGCGGTCGATGAGCGCCTGATGCAAACGTCGGAGGGGTGGGGTGCCGCGTCAGCGGAGCCCCACCCCTCCGACGCGTCACGCACCGATCATCGTCGCGAAATGTTCCAGTGCCTCGACCACCAGGGCGTGGTCCTCCGCCTGGGGCAGGCCCGAGACCGTCACCGAGCCGATGACGCCCGCGCCCTCGACCGCGATCGGGAACGAACCGCCGTGCGCGGCGTACGTGTCCGGGTCCAGGCGCGAGGCGTCGTCGAACGTCGTCCCCTTCGCCCGGAACCGGGATCCGACCAGGTACGAGCTCTCGCCGTACCGTTCCACGACCTTGCGCTTGCGGTCGATCCAGGCGTCGTTGTCCGCGCTCGATCCCGGCAGCGCGGCGTGGAACATCTGCTGTCCGCCGCGGCGGATGTCGATCGCGATCGGGGCGTGCCTTTCCCGGGCCATCGAGACGAGCAGGCCGCCGAGCGCGTACGCGTCGTCGTAGCTGAAATGCGGCAGCGTCAGTCGGCGTTCCTGAGCGATGAGCTCGGAGATGGTCGGAGCGGTGGGGTTCATACGGTCTGCTCCTCGGTATCGGTATCGGCGGAGGCGGACGGGGTCGCGGCGGGCAGGGACACGGTGATGCCCTCGCGGGCCGAGCGGCGCGCGGCCTCCAGTACGTCCAGGGCCGCGGCGGCCTGGAGGGCGGTCACTGGATTGTCGCCCTTTCCGCGCAGTGCGTCGGTGACCGCCGCGTAGTACGCGGGGTAGTCGCCCGGCAGCGTACGGACCGGGGTGCCGCCGCCCGTCAGCGGGGACTCGCCCGATCCGATCCGGCCCCACAGCTCCTCGGGCTCCTCGCCCCACGGCCCGCCCGCCGCCGGACGCGCGCCCGCGCGCAGGTCGGCCTCCTGCGGGTCGAGGCCGTACTTCACATAGCCGGCCGTCGAGCCGAGCACCCGGAAGCGCGGGCCGAGCTGGGCCGTGGTGGCACTGACGTACAGATGCGAGCGGACCCCGTTCGCATGGGTGATCGCGAGGAACGTGTCGTCGTCGGCGGCGGCGCCGGGGCGGCGTACATCGGACTCCGCGTACACCTGTACCGCCGGTCCGAACAGGACGAGCGCCTGGTCGACGACATGGCTGCCCAGGTCGTACAGCAGCCCGCCGATCTCCTGCGGGTCGCCCGACTCGCGCCAGCCGCCCTTCGGCTGCGGGCGCCACCGCTCGAAACGGGACTCGAAGCGCTGCACATCCCCCAGCTCACCGTCCGCGATCAGGCGGGCGAGAGTGAGGAAGTCGTTGTCCCAGCGGCGGTTCTGGAAGACCGAGAGCAGCAGCCCGCGCTCCTCGGCGAGGGCCGCGAGCTCCCGCGCCTCGGCGGCCGTACCGGCGATCGGCTTGTCCACGACGACCGGTAGACCGGCCTTGAGTGCGGCGGTCGCGATCGGGACATGGGTCTTGTTCGGCGACGCGATCACGATCAGATCGAGCTCGTCCGCGCGCTCCCACAGCTCTTCCGGCGACGCGGCGAACCGTACGCCGGGGAACTCGGCGCGCGCCTGCGACCGCCGCTCCTCGTTCGAGGTGACGATCGTGTCGAGGGCGAGGCCCTCGGTCGCGGCGATCAGCGGGGCGTGGAAGACGGAACCCGCCAGGCCGTAGCCGACGAGTCCGACGCGCAGGGGGGTCTCGGACAGCCCGGGCGTCTCGTGAGTCGCGTTGCCAGTCATGTCTGTCACTTAAGCAACGCTGTTGCCAAAGTGCAAGCGACAGGGACAATGGGGCTGTGAACAGGAGTAATAGCGGCGCCAACCTGCCGACGCTGCGGAGCCACAATGCGGCGCTGGTGCTGGATCTGCTGCGGGTGGCGGGTGAGCGCGGCATCAGCAGGCTCGAACTCGCCGAGCGCACGGGGCTCACCCCGCAGGCCGTCAGCAAGATCACCGCCCGGCTGCGGGCCGAGGGCCTGGCGACCGAGGCGGGCCACCGCGCCTCCACCGGAGGCAAGCCGCGCACGGTGCTGCGGCTGGTGCCGGACGCCGGGTACGCGGTCGGCATGCACCTGGACCGCGACGAGCTGACGGTGGTGCTCGTCAACCTGGCCGGCGTGGTCACCGCCGGCCGCACCGCCCCGCTGGACTTCGGCGCCCCGGCGGACGAGGTGGTCGCGGTGGCGGCGTACGCGGTCGCGGCGGTACGGGACGGGGGCGCGGCGGCGTGCAGGGGTGCGGCGGTACGGGACGGGGGCGCGCAGCCCGTGGACCTGCCGGTGCTCGGGGTCGGCGTGGCGGTGCCGGGGCCGCTCGACCACCGGGGCGGGGTGCTGCACCGCGTCACCGGGTTTCCGCAGTGGGACGGCTATCCGTTGCGGGACGCGCTCGCCGCGCGGACCGGGCTGCCCGTCGTCGTCGACAAGGACACCAACGCCGCCGCCCTGGGCCTCGCCCTGCGCGCGGCGGGCGCGGGCGACTTCGCGTACCTGCACCTCGGTACCGGGCTCGGCGCCGGGCTGGTCCTCGGCGGGGGGCTGCATCGCGGGGCCCGTACCGGGGCCGGTGAGTTCGGACACCAGACCGTCCAGCTGGACGGGCCGGTGTGCAGCTGCGGGGGGCGCGGCTGCATCGAGGCGCTCTGTCTCGCCGCCGTCGCCCGTGGCGATGTCGCGGAGGCCGCACGCGTTCTGGGGACCGGCGCCGCCAACCTCGTCGGGCTGCTCGACATCGACCGGGTGATGCTGGGCGGCCGTACCGTCGCCGCCGATCCCGATGCGTACGTACGAGGTGTCCGCGCCGTGATCGACGAGCGCGCCCGGCTGGGCGGCATCGACGCGCCGGTGCCGGTCACCGCCGCTGGGGGAGGGGACCGGCCGGTCGCGGAGGGGGCCGCGCAGCTGGTCCTGGCCCCGCTGTTCGGGCGGGTCGGAGGCGCGGACGGGGGCGCGGACGGGGGGTGAGCGGAGGCACGGGACGAGGATGCGGTCCTGGTCCCGTGCGTGCCTGGCGGTTGAGGGTGGCGGGTTCGGTTTGGGTCCGGTGCGTGCCTGGCGGTTGAGGGGCGGGTTCGGCTTGGGTCCCGCGTCCGCCCCGGCGGCCGAGGGCCGCGGGTTCGGTCCCGCGTCCGCCCGGCGGCCGCGGGCGATAGCGCGGCGGCGGGGCGCGCGACTCGGCTGATCGAGCGGATCCCGGCCGCCGGCCGGGCGGCCCTCCGGCATGTCGGTGCCGGGCGCCTCGCGCGCGCGTGGCAGCGTCGCGGCCCAGAACCGGTGAACTCCGGCGCACGGGGCGAGCCGACCGTTTCGCGAGCAGCGAAGGGTGCCCCCCACATGCCCCCCACACCGCCCCCGTCCGGCAGGCCTTCCGCGCCCACCCCTGCATCCATTCCCACGGCCGGCCCCGTATCCGTCCCTCTGTTGTCCTCCGCCGCCTCCATCCCCGTATCCACCACTCCCGCGCCACCTCCCTCGCCGCCCCCGCACTCGCCCCCGCTCCCCGGGCGGACGCGGCACGGGCTCGCGCTCGGGCTGGCGGCGGCGAGTGTGGTTCCCGTCGTCCTCGGAGGCGCCTCCGCCGCACCCGCCTCCGCCGCATCTTCGGCCGCCCCGGTCTCCAAGCCCGACTCCACCACCGCAGACCAGCAGCCCGCCTGCGGTGATCCGGAGGCGAGCGACTTCCCGATCAGCACTCGTATCCACGGCGGCCCGGAAACCTACGCATCCGGCGGCGGCTACGGAACCTGGTACCTGGACCTCACCAACACCACCACCGAGTCGTGCCGGGCCATCCATCCGGTGCTGGTCCTCACCGACGAGGACCGGAAGCTGGCCTCCGACCAGATCCAGCTGGAGTTCTCCGACCAGACCCGCCCCGATGTGGAGCACCGCGTCATCTGGGAGACCACCGACCAGGACGAACACATCGGCGTCTTCGGCGGCGACGGCGCCGACTCCTTCGACGGCTTCACCGTCCCCGCGGGCCGTACCGTCACCGTTGAGGTCCGGATGGCGTTCACCTCGGACACCAGCCCGGGCCGGATCACCGCCAACGCCGCGATCGTCCAGCGGGAGCACGCGGCGAGCGGCGGGACCGGGAAGGACGACGGGGCCTGGGTCGGCGAGTCCGACGACTACCCCTTCACCGTCGTCGAGGACAACGACGGTGAAGAGACCGGCGGGACCGACGAGACCGACGAGACCAGCAGGATCGACGAGACCGGAGAGGTCGGAGAGGTCGGAGAGGTCGGCGACACTCCCCGCGACGCCCTTCCCGACGGCGCCCGCCCCAGTGCCACCTCCCCCGCCGATACCGGCACCGGCACCGGCACCGGTGACACTCCGGACCGGCCGCTCGCCCCCGGCCGGACCCCTGCCGAGAGCGAACTCCCCGGCCTCCCCGAGCTGGCCGCAACCGGCTCGGCCCGCGTTCCGCACCCCGGCATCACCGTTGCCGGGTTCCTGATCGGTGGCGGGGCCATAGTGGTCTGGTCCCGCCGCCTGCGCCGCCGCCACTGAACCGCCCGTTCACCAGCGTTCATGTCCGTCTGCCACCATCGGGCCGTGGACTACCCGCACGACCAGACACCTGGCGCACCGATCCGTTCCGGCATCCCGGAGCACGGCCGTATCCCCAAGTACTACGCCGTCAAGGCTCATGTCTCGCTCCTCATAGAGGAGTTGGGCGAGGGCGGCATGCTGCCCACCGAACGCGATCTCGCCGAGCGCTACGAAGTCTCGCGCGAGACGGTGCGCCAGGCGCTGCGCGAGCTCCTGCTGGAGGGACGGCTCGCCCGCCAGGGGCGCGGCACCGTCGTCGCGGGCCCCAAGCTGGAGCAGCCGCTCTCGCTGGCGAGCTATACGGAGGGCGTACGCCGCCAGGGCCGTACACCCGGCCGTCACCTCATCGGTCTGGAGCGGTTCCCCTGCCCCGAGGCGCTGGCCGCCGACATCGGGGTCGGGCGCGGCGAACCGGTCTGGCACCTGGAGCGGGTGCTGCTCGCCGACGACGACCGGGTCGGCCTGGAGAGCACGTACGTCTCCGTCGCCCGCGTACCGGACCTGGACACGGAGTTCGACCCCGACTCGTCCTTCTACGCCTACTTGCGCGACCGGCTCGGGATCCCTTTCGGCGATGCGGACGAGCGGATCGAGACCGTGCTCGCGACGCCGCGCGAGGCGCTGCTCATCGGTACGCCGCCCGCACTGCCCATGCTGCTGATCCACCGGATCTCGCGCGATACGGGCGGGCAGCCGCTGGAGCGCGTACGGACCCTCTTCCGTGGGGACAGGTTCTCCTTCACCGCACACCTGGGCGCGCAGGGCGGGCGCTGAGCGGCCTTCGGCTCCAGGGAGCCGTGCGGTGCCCTGACGTAGACCCGACGGCGCGCGTACGGGGTTCCCCACCGGAATGCATAACGAGAAGATAACGGGTCTAGTCCAAGCTTGGGGTCCAGTTCACCCTCCCGTTGCCGTATCGATCCGTACGGGTCACCGGCCCCGAGGAGCGTAGCCGTCGTGAGAGTCATCGTCGTAGGAGCCGGCGTGGTGGGAACCATGCACGCCTGGCACGCAGTGAACCGCGGCCACGAGGTCGTACAGATCGAGCGCGAGAGTGAGGCGCGCGGGGCATCGCTCCGCAATTTCGGACAGATATGGGTCAGCGGCCGGGCCGGTGGCGAAGAGCTGGAGACCGCGCTGCGCGCCCGTGAGCTGTGGGAGGGCATCGGGGCCCGGGTCCCCGGCCTCGGGTTCCGGCCCTGCGGCTCGCTCACCCCGCTCCGTACCGAGCTGGAGACAGCCGTCGCGGAGGCGGCCGTCGCCCGCCCGGACGCGGCGGCCCGCGGCTACAAGCTGCTCACCGCCGACGAGGCCCGCGCGATCAACCCCGCGCTGCGCGGTGACTTCACCGCCGCCCTGTGGTGCGAGCGGGATGCGGCGGTCGAGCCGCGCACCGCCCAACTTGTGCTGAAGCAGGAGCTGTTGAAGTCCGGGCGGTATACGTACCTCGGTGGGCGTGAGGTCCGCGAGGTGGTGGGTACCGCTTCCGTCCGTGACGACCACGGCGATGTGCACACCGGTGACGCCGTGATCCTGGCCACCGGTGCCTGGCTCGGCGGACTCGTCCGCGAACTGGCCGGCCCCGATCTGCCGGTGCGCCGCGTCCGCCTCCAGATGATGCAGACCGACCCGCTCGGCGAGCCGCTCACCACCTCCGTCGCCGACGCCGACAGCTTCCGCTACTACCCGGCGTACCGGAGCGAGGCGCTGGACGCCCTCAACGCCGAGCAGGCGCAGGCGCCCACCGCCGCCGAGCACAGGATGCAGCTCCTGATGGTGCAGCGCCGCGACGGCGGACTGACCATCGGCGACACCCACGAGTACGAGCACCCCTTCTCCTTCGACACCGTCGAGGAGCCGTACGAGCACCTCACCGGAGTCGTCGAATCCTTCCTCGGCCGCCCACTGCCGAGGATCCGCCACCGCTGGGCCGGGGTCTACGCCCAGTGCACCGACACCAGCCGGGTCGTCCACCGCCAGCAGGTGCGAGACGGCGTCTGGCTGGTCACCGGACCGGGCGGCCGCGGCATGACCTGCTCGCCCGCCATCGCCGAAACGACCGCCAACGAACTGGGCTGGTGAAGAAGTTGACCCACAACGCCAAGCTGAATCTGATCGTCCTCGACATGGCCGGCACCACCGTCGCCGACGGCGGCCTCGTCGAGCAGGCGTTCTCCGCCGCGGCCGAGCGCCTCGGCGTGCAGCCCGGCTCCACCGACCACGCCGAGAAGCTCGACTACGTACGCGCCACCATGGGCGAGTCCAAGATCTCCGTCTTCCGCCACCTCTTCGGTGACGAGGCCAAGGCCCAGCAGGCCAACACCGCCTTCGAAGAGGCGTACGGGGAACTGGTCGACGGCGGCCGTATCGCGCCGATCCCCGGCGCCCGCGAGGCCATCGAGCGACTCAAGGGCGAAGGACGGACCGTGGTCCTGTCCACCGGCTTCGCCCGCACCACCCAGGACGCCATCCTGGCCGCGCTCGGCTGGCAGGACCTGGTCGCCCTGACCCTCTGCCCGGCCGACGCGGGCGGTCGCGGCCGCCCCTACCCCGACATGGTCCTCGCCGCGTTCCTGCGCACCGGCGCCGTCGACGGCGTCCAGCAGATCGTCGTCGCGGGCGACACCTCGTACGACATGCTCAGCGGCGTACGCTCCGGGGCCGGGCTCGTCGCGGGCGTGCTCACCGGCGCCCACGACAAGGACCAACTGACCCGCCACGGGGCCACGCAGGTGCTCGACTCGGTCGCCGAGCTGCCGGACCTCATCGCCCGGGCGGAAGCATGACCGGCGGGATCCGCTTCGATCGGGTCAGCGTCACGTACGGCGGGAACACCGTCCTCGACCGGCTCGATCTGACCGTCGAACCCGGCGAGGTCATGGCGCTGCTCGGGCCCTCCGGGTCCGGCAAGACCACCGCCCTGCGCGCCGTCGCCGGATTCGTCCAGCCCGCCTCGGGCCGGGTGTACCTCGGCGACCGCGATGTCACCGGACTGCCGCCGCACAAGCGCGGCATCGGCATGGTCGTCCAGCAGTACGCCCTCTTCCCGCACATGCGGGTCCAGGACAACGTCGCCTTCGGGCTCAAGGCCCGCAAGGTCGCGAAGGCCGAGATCCCCGCGCGGGTCGCCGAGGCCCTCGAACTCGTCGGCATGGCCGCCTACGCCGAGCGCTACCCGCGCGAACTCTCCGGCGGCCAGCAGCAGCGCGTCGCCATCGCCCGCGCGCTCGCCATCCGCCCCGGCGTCCTCCTGCTCGACGAACCGCTCTCCGCGCTCGACGCCCAGCTGCGCTCCGGAATGCTCGCCGAACTGGCGCGTCTGCACCGGGAGTTGCCGGACGTCTCCATCCTGTACGTCACCCACGACCAGGTCGAGGCGCTCACCCTCGCCGACCGGATCGCGGTCATGGACAAGGCGCGGCTGCAGGACTGCGGCACCCCGCAGGAGCTGTACCGCCGTCCGCGTACGGAGTTCACCGCGTCGTTCGTCGGCAACGCGAACCTGCTGCCGGTCACCGTCGCCGACGGCGCGGACACCGTCGACTTCGCGGGGCGCGCGCTCGACGTACCGACCGGCGAAGTGGCCGGCGGTGCCACCGCCACCCTGTGCGTCCGGCCCCACCTGGTCGGTCTCGGCGACGGGCCCAACGCACTGAGCGGCACCATCGCCGAGGTCCAGTGGCGGGGCTCCACACACCGGCTGTACGTCGACGTCGACGGACACCGGGTCAAGGCGGATCTTCGCGAGCTGCGTGAGACACCGGCGCTCGGTGACACGGTGACGTTGCACTTTGCTGCGGAGGACGCGGTGCTGCTGCCTGCGGGCACGGCAGCGGGAACCGGGGGAGGGGCGCATGCCTAGCGCAGCGACCGCGGACGTTCGTCCGGGACCGTCCGGCAGCCGCTCCGTCCTCAAGCGCCGGACAGGCCCGATTGCCGGCCCGCGCAAGCCGATCGAGGGCCCGGACCAGCAACAGGCGGGCGCCCGCCGCATCCCCCGCTTCGTCTGGGCGCTGCCGCCCGTCGCCGTTCTCGCGCTCGTCTTCCTCTACCCGCTGGCCCTCGTCGTTCAGCAGTCCGTCAGCCCGGACGAGGGCGGCACCTCGCTCGCCCCGTACGGTGACGTGTTCGCCTCCGAGTCGTTCCGTTCCGCGCTGACGACCACCGTCTGGCTCGCGGTCGGTTCGACGGCCGGATGTCTGGTGCTGGGTTTTGTCCTGGCCATGGTCATCGCGTTCGTGCCGTTCCCCGGAGGCAGGGCGGTCGCCAAGTTCATCGACGTCTTCCTCTCCTTCCCGTCGTTCCTGATCACGCTCGCCCTGCTGTTCATCTACGGCAATGCCGGCATGGCCAACGGCCTCTGGACGGACGTCACCGGGGCGTCGAGCGGGCCCTTCGACTTCCTCACCACCCCGTGGGGCGTGCTGCTCGCCGAGGTCACGTACTTCACCCCGTTCGTGATGCGCCCGCTGCTCGCCGCGTTCTCGCAGCTCGACACCGCGCAGCTGGAGGTGGCGTCCTCGCTGGGCGCGAAGCCGGCCCGGATCGTGCGGCAGGTGATCCTGCCCGAGGCGCTTCCCGCGCTCGCCGCGGGCGGCAGCCTCGTCCTCGTGATGTGTCTCAACGAGTTCGGCATCGTGCTGTTCACCGGGGCGAAAGGGGTCACGACCCTGCCGATGCTCGTCTACAGCAAGGCGATCCTGGAGTCCGACTACCCGGCCGCCTGTGTCGTCGCCGTCGTCAACATCGCGATCTCCGTGGGTCTCTACAGCCTGTATCGGATGGTGAGCCGTCGTGTTGGTGCATAGCCGTACGGGGAAGTGGGCCGCCCGGGCCGTGTTCTTCGTGCTCTTCGTCCCGCTGTTCGCGGTGCCGCTGCTGGTCGTCCTCGCCGCGTCGTTCACCACCAACTGGTCCGGCGCGTTCCCCTCGGGGCCGACCACCGAGCACTACGCGGCCGCGACCGGCGGCGACTCCCTCCAGGCCCTGACCACCAGCCTGATCACCGCCGTCAGCGCCAGTCTGCTCGCCCTCACCATCGGCTCCTGGGCCGCGCTCGCCGCCGCCTCGCTGCGCAGGCGCGGCAGGAGGTTCCTGGACGCGCTGTTCATGCTGCCGGTCGCCGTGCCGTCCGTCGTCGTCGGCCTCGCCGTGCTCGTCGCGTTCAGCAAACCGCCGATGCTGCTCAACGGGACGCGCTGGATCGTGATCCTGGCGCACACGATTCTTGTCACCGCGTTTGCCTATTCGTCGGTTTCGGCCGCAATAGTGCGTCTCGACCCGATGTACGAACAGGCGGCGGCCAGTCTCGGCGCCCGGCCCGGTTACGTCCTGTGGCGCATCAAGCTGCCGCTCCTGCTGCCGGCCCTCACGGCGGCCGCAGGGCTCTGCTTCGCGCTGTCCATGGGCGAGTTGAGCGCCACGATGATGCTCTACCCGCCGGACTGGACACCGCTCCCGGTGCAGATCTTCGCGGCCACCGACCGTGGCTCGCTGTTCACCGGAGCGGCCGTCGCCGTGGTCCTGATGGGGACGACGCTGCTCGTGCTGCTCGGCGTCTCCCGTATCCGCACCAGGGCCTCGTACCGCTGATCCATCGATCCGTCGATCTGCCGACACCCCGTACTGACTCCGGCCGGCTTCCGGCCGACATCCAGGAGATACGACTGCCATGCGCAAGAACCACCTCAAGCCCATAGCCGCCGTCACCGGCTGCCTCGCCCTCGCCGCCACTCTCTCCGCCTGCGGCGGCTCCTCGGCCGCCTCCGACGAGAAGGTCGTCACCGTCTACAGCGCCGACGGCCTCAAGGGCGAGAACGGCGACGGCTGGTACGACAAGGTGTTCAAGGACTTCGAGAAGAAGACCGGCATCAAGGTCAAGTACGTGGAGGGCGGCTCCGGCGAGATGGTGCAGCGTGCCGTCCGCGAGAAGTCCAACACCCAGGCCGATGTGCTGGTCACCCTGCCGCCGTTCATCCAGCAGGCCGACAGCAAGGGTCTCCTGACGGCATACGCGCCGGCCGGCTCCGACCAGGTCGACGGCGCCGACAAGGCATCCGACTCCAAGTGGACCTCCGTCGTCAACAACTACTTCGGCTTCATCCACAACAAGAAGGAGCTGAAGGCGGCGCCCACCACCTGGGAGGAGCTGCTCGACGGAAAGTTCAAGAACAAGATCCAGTACTCCACCCCCGGAGTCGCCGGTGACGGCACGGCCGTACTCATCAAGGCCATGCACGACTTCGGCGGCAAGGAGCCGGCGATGGAGTACCTGAAGAAGCTCCAGGCCAACAACGTCGGCCCGTCCGCCTCCACCGGCAAGCTCGCCCCCAAGGTCGACAAGGGTGAACTGCTCGCCGCCAACGGCGACGTCCAGATGAACTACGCACAGTCCAAGGACATGCCGAACCTCGGCATCTGGTTCCCCGCGAAGGCGGGCGGCAAGCCCACCACCTTCGCTCTGCCGTACGCGGCGGGCCTGGTCGACAAGGCCCCGCACAGCGCCAACGGCAAGAAGCTGCTCGACTTCATGCTCTCCGAGCAGGCCCAGAAGGACGTCAGCGCGGTCGGCGGCGGCTTCTCCGCCCGCAAGGACGTCGAGGCCACCGACGCCAACGCCATCGAGCTCGCCAAGCTGATCGACGGCGTGGAGGTCTTCGAGCCCGACTGGTCGGACATCGGCACCAACCTGGACACGTACGTCGAAGCCTGGAAGTCGGCCACCGGCAGCTGACCGCCGGCCGGCGATTCACCTTGAGGAAGCGGGATTTCGGCGGATCATCGCGTGAAGGTAACGGGTCTGGTCCGTCTCGGGGGCGGCCGCGGGTGATCAGGTACCGGTGATCCGCCACCGGGTGATTCGGTACCGGGCGTTCCGGCTGTACCGGCCGGCTGAACGGACGGCCTAAAATCGGGGATGTCGGCGCTGCACAACGCGGTGCCGCCGGCGTCCCCGCACACGGCGTACGGCAGGAGTCCCACATGGCAGAGCGCAAGCCGATCTCATCCTGGCTCACCGACATGGACGGAGTCCTGATCCATGAGGGGACGCCGATCCCCGGGGCGGATGCCTTCATCAAGCGGTTGCGTGACTCGGGGCTGCCCTTCCTGGTCCTCACGAACAACTCGATCTACACCGCCCGTGACCTCCACGCCCGCCTGCAGCGCATGGGTCTCGACGTGCCCGTGGAGAACATCTGGACCTCCGCCCTGGCCACCGCGCAGTTCCTGGACGACCAGCGGCCCGGCGGCACGGCGTACGTCATCGGCGAGGCCGGGCTCACCACCGCCCTGCACGACATCGGCTACGTCCTCACCGACCACGAACCGGACTACGTGGTCCTCGGCGAGACCCGTACGTACAGCTTCGAGGCGCTCACCAAGGCGATCCGGCTGATAAACGGCGGCGCCCGCTTCATCTGCACCAACCCGGACGAGACCGGGCCGTCCGCCGAGGGCCCGCTGCCCGCCACCGGGTCCGTCGCCGCCCTCATCACCAAGGCCACCGGCAAGGCCCCGTACTTCGCGGGCAAACCCAACCCGCTGATGATGCGCACCGGGCTCAACGCGATCGGCGCCCACTCCGAGTCCAGCGCCATGATCGGCGACCGGATGGACACCGATGTGCTGGCCGGCCTGGAGGCGGGGATGCAGACGTTCCTGGTCCTCACCGGGCTCACCACGGTCGCCGACATCGACAAGTACCCCTTCCGGCCGTCCACGGTCGTCGATTCCATCGCCGATCTGGTCGACCTCATCGACGCGGGCTGAGCCCGGCGGGGCACCGGCCCGACGGGGGCGGGGGAGGGCACCGGGCGGTCCTTGCCGGTCCGCCCCCGTGCTCCTGCGGATGCGAAAAGCCGGTGCAGGCGTGAACCTTCCATAAGGAGGTTCACGATGCGTTCGATACCCCTCACGTTCTGTGCCGCCGCGGTCGTCGCGGCGACCCTGGTGCCGGCTTCCGCCGCACTGGCCGACTCCGACTCGGACCCCGGGTCCGGCCAGACGGGCTCAGGCTCACACGCCACCCTCTCGGTGACCCCGCCCTCCGCCGCCCCGGGCGGCGAGGTGGCCCTGCGACTGGACGCCTGCGGGGGCAAAGAAGCCAAGGGCAACTCCGATGTCTTCGTCTCCGAGGCGCGCTTCTCGCCCGCCGCGGACGGGGGCCTCTTCGCGCAGGCCCGGATCAGCTCGGACGCCTCCCCGGGCGACTACGACATCCAGATCGTCTGCGCGGACGACAAAGGCACCAAGACGTCCGGCACGGTCACCGTCATCGACCGTGACCAGCCCACGCCCCTCGCCCCGGTCCGCGCGGGAGGCGGCGGCACCGCCGTCCTCACCGACCAGGAAGCCCATCAGGACGGCCCCGGCACCGTGCAAGCGGTGATCGGTCTGGCCCTGGCCGCCGTCGCGGTCGTCGCCGTTGCGTTCCGCAGCGTGCGCCGTCGCCGCCCGGCCGAGGACTGACATGTCCGACCCCGACCGCCCCGAGGGCCGCGGCAGGCTGCTCACCGGAGTGGCCTGGGCCGTCCTGCTGACGGGCCTGTGGCTCTGGGGCCGCGACATCACCGACGGCTCCGGCGCCAGCTCCGCCCCGACCACCGGCGACATCGCCGCGGTGGGGCGCCCGCTCGGCGTCCCGCTTCCCCCGCCGCACGACCCGATCGAGGGCGCCGCGCCGAAGCGGGTCGAGATCCCGTCGATCGGCATCAAGGCGCCCGTGGTCGCCCGTGGCCTGGACAAGGACGGGGCGATCGAACCACCGCCGTTCGACACTCCCCAGACCGTCGGCTGGTACGGCGACGGCACCGAGCCCGGCGCGAAGGGCCCCGCCCTCTTCGTCGGCCACGTCGACACCGAGACCAGACAGGCCGTCTTCTACGGGCTCAGCGCGGCCCGCCCCGGCGCCAAGGTCGAGGTGACCCGCGCGGACGGCACGGTCGCCGAATTCACCATCGACGACGTCCAGGTCTTCACCCGGGAACGCTTCAACGCCGACAAGGCCTACGGCCCCCGCAAGAACGGCCGCGCGGAACTCCGCCTGATCACCTGCGGCGGCACCTACGACCGGGCCTCGCAGTCGTACGACGCGAATGTGGTCGTCTCCGCCTACCTGACCGGCGAGAAGTCCGGGGGGAGCGACAGCGTCTGATGACGCCGGTATCCGGCCCGGCCGGCAGCCCGTTTCCCCCGGGGCGCCGGCCGGGCCGGTCCTCGACCGCGGTGGCCGGCTGCGGGAGTAGCCGGCGCCGACACGGGAGGCCAGGGGGCGGACCGTGCCCGACACTCTAGGGCGGCGAACCGCCCTGGCCCAGCGCTTTTCTGACGCACCGTCGGTAATCGGTCACTCTCGGCTTCCGGGGGAGTGGACAGAAGCCCTGTGCCAGGATGAAGGGGACGCGGCAGTGCACCGCCGTCGCACCCGAGGGGGAGTGGATGTACGGCAGTTACAACGGCCGGTCGGGCATGAGGCGGGCGAGTGCGGTGGCCGCGGTGGGGGCCGTTCTGCTGCTCGCGGGGTGCTCCTCCTCGTCCGGCTCCGGCGGCGCGGGAAAGGACTCCGGTGTCATCGCTCAGCGGCCCCGGGGCAGCGACCCGTACTGGGTCAACCCGGACGGGAAGGCGGCCAGGCAGGTCGCCGCGTACACCGAGGGCGGCGACGGCGAGAATGCCGGCCTGATCGAGAAGATCGCGCGGCAGCCCGTCGGGGAGTGGATCGGCCCGGACAATCCGGAGGCCGAGGTGAAGGGCTTCACGGAGGCGGCCGGGAAGGCCGGCCGGGAAGCGCTGCTGGTCCTCTACAACATCCCGCACCGCGACTGCGGGCAGTTCTCCAAGGGCGGCGCCGCCGACGGCCATGCGTACCGGGCCTGGCTGGAGAACGTCGCCAAGGGCATCGGTGACCGGCGCGCCACGGTGATCCTGGAGCCGGACGCGCTGCTGCACATGGTCGACGGGTGCACGCCGCAGGAGTTCCACGAAGAGCGGTACGACCTGCTGAAGGGGGCCGTCGAGCGGCTTGAGCAGCAGCCGGACACGCGCGTCTACATGGACGCCGGCAACGCCGGCTGGCGCACCCCCGACGCGCTCTTCCAGCCGCTCCGGCGGGCGGGCATCGGGGCGGCCGACGGATTCGCCGTCAATGTCTCCAACTTCCAGACCACGGCGGCCAGTACGGACTTCGGTAAGCGGCTCTCGGCGAAGATCGGCGACAAGCCGTTCGTCATCGACACCAGCCGCAACGGCAACGGCCCGTACAGCGGGGGCGCGCCCGAGGAGAACTGGTGCAACCCGCCCGGCCGCGCGCTCGGCGAGACGCCGACGACCGACACGGGGGACGAACTGGTCGACGCGTATCTCTGGGTCAAGCGGCCCGGCGAGTCCGACGGCGACTGCAAGGGCGGCCCGAAGGCGGGCGATTGGTGGCCCGAGTACGCGCTGGGGCTGGCCCGGGCGACGAAATAGGTGGCGCCGAAATAGGGCGAGCACGGTGCGGGGAGCCTCACGCACAGGGTGTGGGGCGCCCCGAATCACCGGACGCCCCGCCCCGAAACCCGTACCTACGGAACCTCGACCCACATCCCCTCGGACGGCATCCCCCCGCCGTCCGTCACGAACAGCATGTACCACCCCGACGGCACCAACGCCCGGTTCCCCGGCACCGTCACCGTGATCCCGCCCGGCGTCCTCTTCAGGCCCAGCGCCACCGACCGCTGGTCGGTGTCCGTGACATGGGTGACCGCACTCGGCCGCATCAGCTTCGCCGAAGTGATCCTCGACCCGTGCGCCGTCGTGAACCTGCCCGTACTGCCGCGCCGGATGCTCTTCGGACCGGCCGTCAGCTCAGGACGCGAATCGCGGTACAGATACGGCGGGGTGTAGATCTCGATGCGCTGCTCGAAGACGCCCGGCCGGGTGTTCGCCCGGTCCGCGTAGAGCGAGTCCGAGCCGAAGATCATGACACGGCCGTCGGGAAGGAGTACGGACCCCGAGTGGTAGTTGCGGCCCACCGCCGGGTCGGCGACCCGCTTGTACGTGTCCGTCCCCGGGTCGTACAGCCGGGCCTGCAGCACATTCGACCCGCCACGCCCGCGGTAGTCGCCCGAGCCACCGGTGACCAGCAGCGAGTCGTCGGGGAGCAGGGAGGCGCTCGGATAACGGGTGCCTTCCTCCAGCGAGGCGCCGTCCCGGAACCTCGGGGCGGGATCCTTCAGGTCGATCAGGCGTGACTTCGCACTCGACCTGTCGGACTCGCCGACCCCGCCACCGCCGATGACCATGAACTTCTCGTCCTGGGCCGGGGGCAGCCGTACCGTCGCCGAGGTCTCCATCTCGTCGGCGTCGCTCAGACCGGGGATCTTCCTGAAACTGTTCGTCGCCAGGTCCCAGATGCCGGGCTCGCGGCCGACATCGGCGGGGCCGTATCCGGCGTTCGAACCGGAGTAGAAGAGCTTCCCGTCGTTCAGCAGGAAGACCGAGGGGTACGTGGGGAACTTCCGGATGATGCCGGTGTACTGCCACTTCCTGGTCTTCGGGTCGTAGATCTCGTCCTTGCCGGGAACGATCTGCCCGATCTCGTCCAACCCGGAGAGGGCGAGGACCCTGCCGTCCTGGAGGGTGGTCAGTGTCGGGTACCAGCGAGCCTCGTTCATCGGGTCGACGGTGAGGTACTTCTCCGCCACCGGGTCGAACTCGAAGGCTTCCCGGATGCCCTGGAAGTCCTTCTTGTCGAGGGCGAGCTTCTGCGCGATTCCGTACACGTTCCGGGCATCGGAGCCGGTCAGGCCCGCGATCCGGTAGTTGTCCTCGGTGCCCGTCTCGTACTTCGTACCGGATTTCTGTGCCTCGACATAGATCCGGCCGAGGCCGGCGTCGTTGCGCAGGAACGCGCCGGTCCTCCGGTCGAAGACCTTGGTGGCCCTCTCGATCAGCACCGGGTCCTTGGAGACGAACGTCCTACCGTTCGCACCGCCCGTGAACCGGGTGCCGGCGGGCAGAGTGATCGGCTTGTCCGGGTCTTCGTTGTGGACGATCATCAGGCCGCCGGCCTTGGTGACATCGCCCTTGAGTTTCTCGTAACGCCTGGTGCCGCCGGCTATGAGCAGCTTGCCGTCGGGCAGCTGGGTGTGACCCGAGCAGAACATGTCCTTGGGTGTGGGTACGTTCTTGAATTCATCGGTCTTCGGGTTCCACAGCACCGAACGGAAGCTCTTCGCGTCGAAGTTCTTCCGGTTGTTGCCGGAGCCCGCGACGAGCAGCACCTTGCCGGTGTGCAGCAGCGCCGCGTGGATCGTATTGATCCGGTACTCGGAAGGGATGTCCAGGAAGTCCCAGTGGCCGTTCGCGGCCTTGTAGTCCGGCTTGTTGATCTTGTACTCGTGGTAGTGCTCGGTGCTGAAGCGGTACACCCACGGCCCGTTCGCTCCCGAGAGTGCCAGAACCGCCGCCGTAGTGATCGCCATGCGGCGGGTACGGAGGCTCGGACGGTACTTCATCGCTCACGTCCCCTTTCCGTGCGGACGGTGTACCGCCAGCCGAAGATCGGCGCCGCGGTGATCAACAACGCCATGGCGGCCCAGGTGAGCATCGCCGGATGGCTGTGTCCGAGTACGAAGGAGGCGGCTATGGAGCCGCCGAAGACCAGGATGAAGAAGAGGTGGGTCCGGAAGGTGCCGAAGAGGGTGTCCGGACTGGACGAGTCGCCCTTGGGCGTCACCACGAACGAGCTCTTGCGGCGCAGCACGGCATCCAGCAGTGAGCGTGCGTAGATCGGGGCGGAGAACGCGGACATCATCATGCCGGCCAGACCACCGGAGCCCTCGGGCTCGTGCGGCGAGACATTGTGCCGCCGGTTCCAGATGTACAGGCCGATCTGGAGCGCCGAGGCATTGCCGTACAGCATCATCCAGACGGTCGGGTCGATCTGCACACCCGAGGCGCCCATCCCCAGGAACAGCGCACAACTCAGCGCCGCGAGGATCCAGTTCAGGGCGGACATCGGGTAGAAGATGATCATCATGGTGTAGTTGAAGAGTTTGCCGAGGGGGAGCGTCCCGATTCCTCTCCAGTACTGCTTGATGATCGTCTCGTACGTCCCCCGCGACCAGCGCAGCTGCTGGGTGAAGAAGTCCGTCCACGCGGTCGGGCCCTCGCCGACGGCCAGCACGTCCGGGGTGTAGACCGAGCGCCACTTGCGGCCGGTCCGCGGATTGCGGGCGCGGTGCATCTCGAAGCCGGTCGCCATGTCCTCGGTGATCGAGTCGTACAGACCGCCGATCTGCTTGAGGGCCGAGATCCGCACCGCGTTGCTGGTGCCGACGAACATCGGGGCGCCGTAGCGGTTGCCCGCGCGCTGGATCAGCGCGTGGAAGAGGAACTGCTGGGACTCGGCGGCCTTCGTGACGAAGGTGTCGTAGTTGCCGTAGACCTGCGGGCCGATGACGAAGCCGACGTCCGGGTCGCGGAAGTAGCCGAGCATCCGCTCCAGATAGTTGGGCAGCGGTACGTGATCGGTGTCGACGGAGGCGAAGAAGTCGTACTCGCCGCCGTGCGCGTCCAGCCAGGCGTTGTAGTTGCCGTGCTTGGTCCTCGCGCGGTGCGTGCCCTCGGCCCGGTTCCAGTGCGCGACGCCCTTGCGGGTGAAGTGGTGCACCCCGAGCCGGGCGCAGACCTCCTTCACCGCCGGGTCGTCGCCCTCGTCGAGCAGCCAGACGTGCACCATCCCGCGGTGCCGGATGCGGACCGCGGCTTCGAGGGTCCTCGTCACCATGGCCAGAGGCTCCTTGCCCGGGACGAAGGAGGTGAGGAAGGCGACCCGGGTGCCGGTCTCCGGCACGACCGGGACCGGGTCGCGTGCGACCAGCGTCGCGTGCGCGTTCGACAGGACGTTCAGTGTGCGGAAGAGCTCGATCAGGCCGATCGAGACCAGCATGACGATGTCGAGGACCAGCAGCGTGTCGTTCTTGAGGTCCGGGTCGCGCCGCGTCCAGTGATCCGGCTGCATGAGCCAGGCGAACAGGCCGAGCGAGACGAGGGGCGCGGCGCCCAGCAGGAGCGCCGCGCGGATTCTGTGCGGTTCCTGCGAGAGCAGCGAGCGGTACTGCACCCGGTACGGTCGGCCCGGATCGGGCCGGGTCAGTGGCCCGGCGAGCCGGCTGTAGTGCTCGTAGTCGTAACGGGGCAACGCATTCTTCGGGCGCCGTCGTTGTTCCCCGGTTCTCGGCTGCGCCGGTATCCGGAGCTGAGCGGTCCGGGAAGGGTCGTTGTTCTGCTGCCGGGCGCCTGTCGGCGTCGACGTCATGGGCCATCCCCCTGCACGCATGGTCAGTGCGTGACTGGTCGGTCGTCTCGGCCACGGCGATTCCCCGTCGGTCGTCGCGGACGACATCAATGGCGGGCCGCCTTCCGCTCAGACACGGAACGGCGCCCTTCCGGCTGTCTGATGCCTCCCCGACATCTGTCCCTGAGCGGGGCCCCCACCCCACGTAGCGGACAACCGGAACTTCCTCCTCTGCATCCCCCAACTGCACGGCCCATCAGCCTGGTTGGAACTGATGACCTCTAGACAGGTTGTCCGACCCCGGTCCCGATCGCAAGGGTGAAACGGGTGGGTTACCAGTCATACGTACGATTTGCGGAACCCTTGCCGAGAGGGTGCGCGGAGGCGTATTCGAGGGGGTCTGGTTCATGAACGAACAAGGCCCCCTCACGTGTAGTGAGGGGGCCTTGACTCTGCGTGCGCCGCCAGGGACTCGAACCCCGGACCCGCTGATTAAGAGTCAGCTGCTCTAACCAACTGAGCTAGCGGCGCCTGCTGACCTGGAGAACTCTACCCGAAGGTGAGATGTGCTCCTGACCATTTCCCGCCCCATCACGGCCTGTCGGATGGTCGTTTTTTCTCTTCTGTCCGTCAAAATGCGATATGTCAGGAGAGTTGAGACACTGGCCCCCGTGCAGATGCGCCCAAAGATCTTGACGAGTGCGGAGGGGAATCGCATGACTGTGCCGGCTTTCGAGGAGTACGTACCCGCCAGCGACTGCACCTGTGCGGGGTGCGCCGCACAACGGCGCACCGCCGCCAGTGCCTTGCCCATGCGGTACGGAGGTCATCCGGCCGCACATGGCGCGCGCCGCGCGCTGGTGCTGGTCACCGCGGCCGGAGTGGTGCTGGGCGCCGGCGCGGCCGAGGCGGCGAGCACGCCGGGCGACCGGGCGACGGAGGCGACCGGAGCCGCTCGTACGGACAAGACGACGGTGTCGGCGGACCCGGCGGACCCGGTGGACCCGCTGGATTTGGCGGACCCGGAGGACCCGGCGGACCCGGAGACTCCGGCAGACGATGGCGACCCGCTCACCCCGGCCGACCCGGATCCGGACAGTCCGCAGGGCGGGCCGGGGCCGCTGCAGGGCACGGGGGCCTCGGGGCCGCCCTCGTCCACCGGGACCACGCTGCGCAAGACCAGCCGGGCCGCGATCATCAACCGCGCGAAGAAGTGGGTGTCCGCGCAGGTTCCGTACAGCATGAGCAAGTACTGGCCCGACGGTTACCGGCAGGACTGCTCCGGCTATGTGTCGATGGCCTGGAACCTGACCGGCAACGAGTGGACCGGCAGCCTCGCCAAGTACGGGCAGCGGATCACGCGGGAGAAGCTGCAGCCCGGCGACATCCTGCTCTTCCACAATCCGGCCAACCCCTCGAAGGGCTCGCACGTCACGATCTTCGGCGGCTGGACCGACTACACGCACACCCACTACACGGCGTACGAGCAGACGAAGCCGCACACCCGCAAGCAGACGACGCCCATGGCGTACTGGACCAACTCCGGCAACTACGTCGCGTACCGCTACAAGGGTCTCGGCAGCGGCAGCAGCGGCAGCAGCGGAAGCAGTGGCAGCGGGGGCGGTCTGTCGACGACGGCGTTCCCCGGCGCCGGGAAGTTCGGCCCCGGCACCAGCAACAAGTACGTCACCCAGCTCGGGAAGATGCTCGTGGACCGGGGCGGCAAGCGCTTCTACAAGGTCGGCCCCGGGCCGGGCTGGGGCGACGCCGACCGGCGCGCGACCCGGGCGTTCCAGAAGGCCCAGGGCTGGAAGGGCAAGGAGGCGGACGGCATCCCCGGCCCCGACACCTGGCATCTCCTGGTCAATGGGACGGGCCGCGGCATCCCCGCCGCCGGAAGCGGCCAGGGTGGTTCGAACTCGGCTTCGAAGTTCCCCGGGCGGGGCTATTTCCGGCCCGGTCGGTCAAACAGCCATATCGACAAGCTCGGCAAGCAGTTGGTGAAGAAGGGATACGGCAAGCACTACCTGTCGGGACCGGGGCCCCGGTGGACCGAGGCGGACCGGCGCAATGTCGAGGCTTTCCAGCGGGCCCAGGGCTGGCGGGACGGAGCGGCCGACGGCTACCCCGGTCCGGAGACCTGGCGGCGACTCTTCGCGTGACAAAACGGACATGACGGAGGCGGGAATGGGATCCACGGTGTCGGACAGCTCCGGAACCCCGGAGAACGGGAGGGAACGGGAAGGGGAGCGGGAACGGGAGCGGTCACGGGAGCAGGAGCAGGAGCAGGAGCAGGAGCGGGAACGGGAGCGGTCACGGGAGCAGGCGCAGATGCCGGTGCGGGCGTGGGGTCCGGACCGGGTGAAGGCGCACGACGGGGCGGGGGGCCCGGGTTCGGTTTCGGGCCCGGGTTCGGCGAACGGCGTGGGCCCGGGTTCGGCTTCGAGCTCGGGGTCGGTTTCGGGTTCGGCGAACGGCGTGGGCCAGGGCTCGGATTCGGGTTCGGGTTCGGGGAACGGTGTGGGCCCTGGGGCGGGTCCGGGGTTCGCCTCGGGCGTGGAGCCGGGTGCCGGTCCGGAGTCGGTGGTCGACCTTGTGCTCGATCTGGTCCCGGGTGAGGGCATGGACTCCGCGACCCTCGGCGCGACCTCGGCCTCGGTATCGGTCCCGGCAGCGGTGCCGGGCACCGCAACCGTCCCGGACCCGGTGCCGGACGTCGTGCCTGTTCCGGTAGCGGCGCCAGGCACCGCACCTGTCCAGGACCTGGTGCCGGACGTCGTGTCTGTTCCGGTAGCGGTGCCGGGCACCGCACCTGTCCCGGACCCGGTGCCGGACGTCGTGTCTGTTCCGGTAGCGGTGCCGGGCACCGCACCTGTCCCGGACCCGGTGCCGGACGTCGTGTCTGTTCCGGTAGCGGTGCCGGGCACCGCACCTGTCCCGGACCCGGTGCCGGACGTCGTGTCTGTTCCGGCAGAGGCGCCGGGCACCGCAACCGTCCCGGACCCGGTGCCGGACGTCGTGCCTGTTCCGGTAGCGGCGCCAGGCACCGCACCTGTCCAGGACCCGGTGCCGGACGTCGTCGCGCCCGTCTCGGCCCTGGCCGGCCACCGCACCGGGTCCGGTTCCGACGCCCGGCCCCCGTCCCCGCCTCCGCCTCCGTCCCCACCCCCGCCCTCGCACCCCGTCGCCCCCGACGCCGTCTTCGACTCCCTCCCCGTCGCCGGGGGCGACGGGGCCGGGCAGGCCGGTGACGCCCCGTGGGGGGCCAGGCGTCATCACTCGGTCATCGCCAATGAGCAGACCGCCACCATCCCCGTACACCTGCTCTTCCGTGAGGACCCCGAGGACACCGACGCGGCCGCGCTCCCCGCCGGTGTGGTGCGGCGGGGGACCGGCGCTGACCAGCCGGCGGCGGGGGTGCGGCGGCCGCCCGTGCCGAAGGGGCCGCAGGTGCAGCCTTCGACGCGGCCGGCACCGGTCGGTGATCCATGGCTTGCGGAACGTTCGGGGCCCGCGCTGCCCGCCTGGGTGGCGCTGCTCGCCGGGCCGGCCGGGATCGCCGCCGGTGGCGCTGTCCTCTGGTGGGTCGGCGCGCTGCCCGCCGCCGCGCTCGCCCGGTTCGGGATCGGCGCGCGTCCCTACGACGGGATCGGTCTCGGCGCCTGGGCGGCGCTCGCCGCGCTGGTGACAGCGGTGCTCTTCGCGCTCGGCGGTCTGAGCCGCGGACGGGTCGGGTACGCCTGGGTGCTGACGCTGTTCGGCGAGTACCGGGGGAGTGTGCGGCGGACCGGGCTGATGTGGATCAGTCCGCTGCTGCTGCGTCGCCGGGTCGACGTACGCCTGCGGCACTGGCGCAGCGAACCGCTCCCCGCCGTGGACGCCAACGGTACGGCGCTGCGCGTCGTTGTCCTCGTCGTCTGGCGGATCAAGGACACCGCACGGGCGGCGCTCGGGGTCGCGGACCACGAGGCGTATCTGCGCGAGCAGGTCGAGGCGGCAATGGCCCGGGTCCTCTCGCAGCTGCCCGCCGACGCCTTCCACGAGGACGCGCACACCCTGCGCAACGCGGAGGCGGTCGGTGATGCGCTGACCCGGATGCTGAAGGCGGACTGCGAGCCCGTCGGCATCGAGGTGTACTCGGCGCAGCCGACCGGAATCGAGTACGCGCCGGAGATCGCTGCGGCCATGCAGCGTCGCCGGATCGCCGCCATCGACGCCAAGCACCGTGACAGTGTGCTGACTTCGGTGGTTGACGCGGTGGACGACACTGTCAACCGGCTGACCGCGCGGGGGCTCGTGGAGCTGGACGACTACGAACGGAAGTCGCTGGTCAAGGACTTGACGGTGGCCTTCTACACCGGACGCAGTGGCGGGGAGGGTGCCTGAGGGCCTCGGGGGACGCTCCCGCGGCGAAGCGGAATCCAACTCCCATTGGTCTGGACATGTTCATGTCTCGTCAATAATCTAAGGCTTGGTCTAGACCGCAGCATGTGCGCGCAGCAGGACTCATGGAACCTCCCCCACGTTCTTGAGGAGCGACAGCAATGCGTAAAAGGGCAAGTGCGGCCGTAGTCGGCCTGGCGATAGCGGGCGTCTCGATGTTCGCGACGAGCAGTGCCGGCAGTCACGGCTACACCGACAACCCCATCAGCCGCCAGAAGCTCTGCGCCAACGGCACGGTGACGGACTGCGGCAACATCCAGTGGGAGCCGCAGAGCGTCGAGGGCCCCAAGGGCTTCCCGGCGGCAGGTCCGGCCGACGGCCAGATCTGCTCCGGCGGTCACTCCGAGTTCGCCCAGCTCGACGACCCGCGCGGCGGCAACTGGCCCGCCACCAATGTCACCGCGGGCCAGGGCTTCAGCTTCCGCTGGCAGTTCACCGCGCGCCACGCGACGACGGACTTCCGCTACTACATCACCAAGAACGGCTGGGACCCCACCAAGCCCCTCACCAGGTCCGACCTGGAGCCGCAGCCCTTCATGACAGTGCCGTACGGCGGTCAGCAGCCCCCGGCGACCCTGACCCAGCAGGGCACCATCCCCACCCAGAAGACCGGGAAGCACATCATCCTGAGCGTCTGGACCATCGCGGACACGGCGAACGCGTTCTATGCGTGCTCCGATGTTCAGTTCTGACGTGTAGTCGGTTACCGTGCGGCGCCATGGGGAGCGCAGGCACCGTCGCGGAGCTCGTACAGCGCCAATGGGGCGACCACCGGCCCGGACTGAGATGTGAGGACACCGTCCTCAGTCATCACCAGGTCGCCTCCGGCGCTGCCGCACGGGCCGCGCTCCTGGCGGATCTGCTGCCGGCGGGCAGTGAACCGCACCTCGGGGTGCTGCTGGACAACACCCCGGAATTTCCTCTCTGGTTGAGCGCGGCGGCCCTGGCCGGGGTCGCCGTCGCCGGTATCAACCCCACCCGGCGCGGCGCGGAGCTGGCCCGCGACATCCTGCACACCGACTGCCGCGTCCTGGTCACCGAACGCGCGCATCTGCCGCTGCTCGACGGCCTGGATCTTCCGGGCGTACGGGTGCTGGTCACCGACGCCGATGCGTACGCCGGGCTGCTCGCCCCGTACGCCGGAGCGAAAC
The DNA here is from genome assembly GCF_043200155.1 of Streptomyces sp. NPDC048473. Lineage (NCBI taxonomy): Bacteria > Bacillati > Actinomycetota > Actinomycetes > Kitasatosporales > Streptomycetaceae > Streptomyces > Streptomyces sp. NPDC048473. The sequence continues at coordinate 221,154 of NZ_JBICXE010000003.1, read as the reverse complement.
CGGGCGACACGGTCCTGGCCGAAGTCGGACCCGGAACCCGGATGCTGCTCTATTTCACCTCGGGCTCGACCGGCGCACCCAAGGCCGCGATCTGCTCCCAGGGACGGCTGGCGGCGGCCGGACAGTCCCTCGTCGACCACTTCGGCGTCCGGCGCGAGGACGTCCACTACATCTGCATGCCGATGTTCCACGGCAACGCGGTGATCGCCGACTGGGCGCCCGCGCTGGCCGGCGGGGCCGCGGTTGCGCTGCGCCGCCGCTTCTCGGCCTCCGGTTTCCTCGACGACGTACGGGCGCACGGGGCGACGTACTTCACCTATGTCGGCCGTGCCGTGCAGTATCTGCTGGCCACCCCCGAGCGCCCCGACGACCGCGAGCACCCGCTGCGGCTCGGCTTCGGCACCGAGGCCGGTGCGGTGGACGCGGCCCGCTTCCGGGAGCGGTTCGGGGTGCGGCTGGTCGAGGGCTACGGCTCCTCCGAGGGCGGCGCGGCGATCCAGCGGACACCGGACACCCCGGAGCGCGCGATCGGGAAGGCGGCGGTGCACGACGATCTCGCGGTCGTCGACCCGGAGACCGGCGAGGAGCGGGCCGCCGCGGTCTTCGACACGTCCGGAAGGCTGACCAACGGGGCCGATGCGATAGGGGAGTTGGTCAACCGGGGCCGTACACCCTTCGAGGGCTACTGGCGCAACGAGGCGGCGGACGCGGACCGGGTGCGCGGCGGCTGGTACTGGACCGGGGACCTCTTCTTCCGCGACGCCGACGGCTTCCTGTACTTCGCAGGCCGTACGGACGACCGGCTGCGGGTGGACAGTGAGAACCTGGCCGCCGCGGTGATCGAGAACATCCTGGCGCGCTGGGAGGACGTGGCGGCCGTGGCGGTGTACGCGGTGCCGGACCCGGTCGCCGGGGACCAGGTGATGGCGGCGCTCGCGATGCGGGAGGGGGCCGCCTTCGACCCGTCCGCCTTCGCCGCGTTCCTCGGGACGCAGACGGACCTGGGTACGAAGATGACCCCCCGCTTCGTGCGCATCGTTCCGGCGATGCCGGTGACGGCGACGAACAAGGTGCACCGGGTGGGGCTGCGCAGCGAGGGGTTCTGGTGCGGGGATCCTGTGTGGTGGAACGGTACCGGGGGCGGGTACGAAGCGTTGGACGACGTACAACTGGGCGCCCTGCTGAGCGAGTACGAGGCACACGGGGTTGCCGCGCCTTGTCCTCAATCACCGGACGGGCTTGACCTTCAAGCCCGTCGAGGGGGACCCTCCCATGCCCTCAAGGCTATGGGGGAGATCGAGGACAAGACGGCGAGGCGGGCGGGCCCGCACTAATTCGTCAGGGCCGGCTCCTCCCGCACCGCTGCCACGGACCTCCGCCGCAGCAGCGTCACGGCCAGTACCGCACCCGCCAGCAACAGCGCGGTCCCCGCCACCGAGGCGTACTGCATGCTGTGCACGAAGGCCTCTCTCCCGACCGAGATCAGCGAATCGTCCCCCGTGGCCACCGCGCCCGGCAGCGTCTTGCGAGCGGCCTCCGGTGCCGAGCCCGGCATGTCCGCGGTGTAGACCGCCGTGGCCACCGCACCCAGCAGGGCCATCCCCATCGCACCGCCGAACTCCTGCCCGGTCTCCAGCAGCGAGGCCGCCGAACTCGCCTTCTCCGGCGGGGCGGTGGACAGCGCCAGGTCCGAGACCAGCGCCATCACGGTGACGATTCCGCAGCTCATCACGGCGCAGCCGCCGAGCAGCAGCCACAGCGAGTCCGTACCGGTCAGGGCGAGGACGGCGAAACCGGCGGCGGCGATCACGAAGCCCGCGCAGATGACTCGCGTACGGTCGGTCCGCTGGGCGATCGCCGTGGCCGTCGGGGCCGCGGCTCCCACCGCCAGTGACGGGGCCATGCTCCACAGCGCGGCCTCCATCGTGCCCATGCCGAGCACCGACTGCAGGTACTGCGTGGTGAAGAACGCGGAGCCCATCATTGCGAAGGCGGCCAGCGCGTTCAGCCCGATTCCCGCCGCGAAGCCGCGGTCGCGGAACAGTTCCCGGCCGATCATCGCGTCACCGCGGCTGCGCTGGCGGCGGACGAAGAACCAGCCGGCAAGGAGCCCGGCGGCGATGATCAGCCCGTTCGTCGGATCGAACCCATGGGCGGCGCTCTCCTTGACCCCGTAGACGACGGGCAGCACGGCCCCCATCGACAGCGGCACGCTCAGGAAGTCGAACCGACCGGGGTCCGGGTCCTTGAACTCCGGGACCAGCACCGGCACCAGGACCAGCAGCAGCACCATCGCCGGCACATTGATCAGAAAGACCGAGCCCCACCAGAAGTGCTGCAGCATGACCCCGCTGAGCACCGAGCCGAGCGCGATCCCGCCGGCCATGGCACCCGACCAGATGCCGACGGCCCGGCCGCGCTGCCGCTCGTCGCGGAACATGTTCCGTACGAGACCCATCGTCGACGGCATCAGCGTCGCACCGCCGACCCCGAGCAGGGCGCGGGCCGCGATCAGCATCTCGGGACTGGTGGAGTACGCGGCGGCGACGGACGCGGCACTGAACGCGAACGCCCCCAGAAGCAGCAGCTTGCGGCGGCCGATCCGGTCGCCGAGCGAGCCCATCGTGATGAGCAGCCCGGCCAGGGCGAAGGCATACACATCGAAGATCCAGAGCTGCTGGGTGGCGCTGGGTGCGAGGTCCCGGTCGATGGACGGGATCGCGAAGAAGAGGACGGAGACGTCCATCGAGACGAGGAGAAGGGGCAGCAGGAGGACCACGAAGGCGGTCCATTCCCGGCGACCGGCGAGGTGGCCGCGCTCGGCGGTGGTGCTCGTGGCGTTCGTCATGCCAGGAAATGTACGAGCGTTTAAAACAGTTGTCTAGTACGAATGTGTAAAACGTTCGTACATCTCGATGGGCAGCAAAAAACGCACTGGGCGGTTCACGTGTGTACGTGAACCGCCCAGTGCGTTGTCTGTGCGCCGCCAGGGACTCGAACCCCGGACCCGCTGATTAAGAGTCAGCTGCTCTAACCAACTGAGCTAGCGGCGCCTGCTGACTCGAAAATAATACCTGCTCCCGAGGGATGTCGATGACAGCTGGGCAAATGGCCGTTATCCGGCAAATCGGTCAATCTCGGCAAATCGCACCAGGTCGGCAAAATCAAGCCCGTCGGGATCCCCCGTGCCCTTAAGGCCATGGGGGAGATTGAGGACAAGCCGTTCCGGGGCACCCCGGTGGGCCCAGCCGGACCCCCACCTCTAGAGCGCCAGCGACAGAAGCACGGGCGCCGCCCGCCGATTCAGCGTGGCCGCCGCCGCGCGCAGGCGATGCGCATCCTCGACCGGCAGGGACAGTGCCAGGCATCCCGCCGACGAGCCGGCCGTCAGCGGTACCGCCGCGCACACCGTGCCGACCGCGTACTCCTGGAGGTCGAGCACCGGGACCGTCGCCGGCTGGCTGTCCAGCTTGGAGAAGAGCACCTTCTCGTTGGTGATCGTCCGCGACGTGAGCCGGGCCGTCTTGTGGCGCGAGAGATGGTCGCGGCGGCCGTTCTGGTCGAGCTGGGCCAGCAGACACTTGCCGACCGCCGAGGCATGCGCGGAGGACCGGAAGTCCACCCACTCGTTGACCGCGGGGGTGTGGGGGCCGTCGGCGTACTGCGTGACGCGGATCTCGCCGTCGACGTACCGGCTGATGTAGACCGCCGCGCCGACCGAATCGCGCAGCTGTGCAAGCAACTGCTGGAGTTTGGTCTCCAGGGCCTGTCTGCGGGCCGCGCCGGAGCCGAGGAGCAGCAGTGAGGAGCCGATGACATACGCGCCGTCGGTGACCTGCTCGACGTATCCCTCGCGGCGCAGCGTCAACAGCAAAGAGGTGAGATGCCCGATGGGCAGTCCCGTCTCCCGGGAGATCTGGGTGTCCGTCACACCGTTGCCGTGCTTGGAGACCGTTTCGAGAACACGAAGGGCGTACTGCACCGAATGGAACGGTGCGGTCGGTTCGGGCTTCAACGTCACGGTTTCCCCCCACCAGGTTGTGACCGCAAGCTCTGCCCTCACGATAGTCGTCAAGAGCCCATCCCGGGGCGGCTGTTGGCGACTTGTTGGGGCGCCCCGGCGCCGTAAGCTGGGGCGCACCCGTCTGGCATATGCCAACGTCATTGGCGTACGACGAGTGGCGAGGTCACAGCACCGCGGTGAGGAACTCGCGCGTACGTTCGTGTGCGGGATCGGTGAAGATTTTTTCCGGTGATCCCGACTCGACCACGCGTCCAGCATCGAACATCAGTACCGTCTCCGAGACGTCCCGGGCGAAGTTCATCTCGTGGGTCACGCAGAGCATGGTGATGTCGGTGTTCCTGGCGATGTCGCTCAGCAGCTCCAGCACGCCCGCCACCAGCTCCGGGTCGAGCGCGGACGTCACCTCGTCCAGCAGCAGGATCTCCGGCCGCATCGCCAGCGCGCGGGCGATCGCCACCCGTTGCTGCTGGCCGCCGGAGAGCTGGGAGGGGTGTGCGTCGATCTTCCCCGAGAGTCCCACCAGGTCGAGCAGCTCACGGGCGCGGGTCTCCGCCTCGTCGCGGTCCATGCCCAGCACACTGACCGGGGCCTCGGTGATGTTCTGCAGCACCTTCATGTTCGGGAAGAGGTTGAACTGCTGGAAGACCATGCCGATCTTCTTCCGGGCCTCGCGCAGATGCTTCTCCGGCGCCGGCCTCAGCGAGCCGTCGGGCGCCTTGATGTGCGACAGCGGGTCGCCGTCGACCCAGATCACCCCGTCGCTGACCTTCTCCAGCGTCATCAGCAGCCGCAGGATGGTGGTCTTGCCCGAGCCGCTGGGCCCGATCAGGGTGACGTGTTCGCCGCGCCGCACCGAGAAGTCCAGCCGGTCCAGGACGACATGGTCGCCGTACTGCTTCACGACGTTGTCGAAGCGGACCAGTGGATGGCCGGTCTTTGAGGCCGCGGGAACCGGTGCGATGTCCTCGGGAGCCGCGGGCGCCATCTTCTGCAGGGGGAGGGGTTCAGTGGCCAAGGCGCTTCTCCAGCTTTCTCATCAGCAGCGAGGTGGGGTAGCTCGCGACCAGGAAGACCAGTCCGGCGAGCGTGAATGCCTCGGTGTACGCGAAGTGGTCGGCGCCGTACTTACGGGCCTCGAAGACCATCTCCTGCACCGTGATCACGGCGAGGAACGGAGTCTCCTTGAACATCGAGATCGCGTAGTTGCCGAGGGCGGGCAGCACATTGCGCACCGCCTGCGGCAGGATCACGGCCTGCCAGGTCCGCCGCGGGGAGAGCGAGAGCGCCCGGCAGGCCTCCCACTGGCCCTTCGGTACACCGTCGATCCCGGCGCGGTACACCTCGGAGGTGTACGTGGCGTAGTGGATGCCCAGCACCACGATGCCGATCGTCAGCGGCTCCACCGAGGAGAACACGGCGGCTGCGCCGACCAGTTGGACGAGCAGCGGAGTGGAGCGGATGAACTCCATCACGACCCGCACCGGCACCGTCACGAGCCTGCTCGGGGCCCGTCCGGCGACCGCGATGGCGAGCCCGAGGACCGCGGCGACGAGCGTGCCGAGTGCGGTCGCGAGCAGCGTGACCTCGAAACCTTCGAGTACCAGGGGAAGGACGTCCCGGGCGGCGTTCCAGTCGAAGCCGTTGCCGTTCACCGGGCACCTCCGGCCGTCGACGCGACGGCTTCCGTGGCGCTGCGGCTGCGCAGCAGCGAGCCCGCACCGGTCTGCAGACCGAGCCGCCGCTTGGCGCTCCGCTCCAGCAGATTCATCAGCAGGGTCAGCGCGTAGGCCAGGACGAAGTAGACGACCAGCAGGGTCACATACGCGGTGAGCGTCTCACCGGTACGGTCGCGCAGCTGCTGGATCACGGTCATCAGGTCGGCCGCGGAGATCAGCCACAGCAGCGGGGTGCACTTCAGCAGCTGGATCAGCAGATTGGTGAAGGACGGGATCATCTGCACCCAGGCCTGCGGAAGGATCACCTTCCGCATCCGGTGCAGCGGCGTCATGCTCAGCGCGACGGCCGCCTCGTACTGGGCGCGCGGTACGGAGTTGATCGCCCCGCGCACCACCTCGGAGCCGTACGCCCCGTAGTTGAGGCCGAAGGCGACGACACCGCAGAGCAGCGGCGTCAGTTCGTATCCCGTCAGCGGCGGCATCGCGTAGTAGAGCCAGAACAGCTGGATGTAGAGCGAGGTGCCGCGGAAGAACTCCACGACCACGCGGGACACACCGCGCAGCACCAGCAGCCGGCTGACCGACATCAGGCCGAGGACGAACGACAGGAGCAGGGCGAGCAGCGCGCCCAGGACGGTGGCCTGGAGGGTCACCCACAGTCCCGAGCGCAATTGCGGCAGATCGTCGAAGAAGGCGGAGAAGAAATCACTCATGCGGTGCGTTCCGTCCCTGTCAGCCCTTGCACAGATCGGCCGTCTTCAGGGTGGCCGGCGGGAGCTCGGTGGCCCCGAAGCCGTACTCCTGGAGCAGGCCCACATAGCGCGAGCTGTCCGAGACGATCTTCTTCAGCTCGCGGTTGAAGGCGTCCCGCAGATCCTCGTTGCCCTTGCGGAAGACCGCGCCGCCGGGGCTGTACTGCTTCTTGCCGTCGAGCTCCGGCAGGAAGGCCTCGGTGACCTCGGTGCCGGGGTTCGTCTTCGCGAGCCAGCGCAGCGAGATGCCGGTGAGCAGGAACGCGTCGATCCGGCCGCCCTTGACCGCGTCGGCGCCGTCCTGCGGCTTCTGCAGCGACTTGATCCTGTCCTTGGAGATGCCGGCGCCCTCGGCGTACGAGCCCTCGACGGCACCCGACATCACACCGACGGTGATCCCGGCGGCCTTCGCCGACGCCAGGTCGGTGACCTTCTTCGGATTGCCCTTCTTCACCATCAGCGCGGTGGGCGAGATGAACTCGGGCTCGGAGAAGACGGCGTTGGCGCAGCGCTCCGGCGTGATCGCCATCCCGGCGCTGACCACGTCGTACTTGCCCGCCTGCAGCCCGGGGACCAGACCGTCCCACTCGGAGAGCGTGGGCTTCAGTTCGTCGACGCCGAGCGCCTTGAAGATCTCCCGGTGCAGGGTGGGCGCCTCGCCCTTGAGCTGCTTGCCCTCCAGATAGCCGTACGGGGCCTCATTGGCGTACGCGACCCGGACGAAGCCCTGCTTGCGGAGCTTGTCGAGCGCCCCCGCACCGTCCGCGGAACCGGCGTCGGTCTTGCTGCACGCGGAGAGCAGACCGGGAACGACGAGCAGGCCGCCCACGGCCGCCGATCGGTTGAGAAAGCCCCGGCGGGACAGGTTCGGGAAGTCAGCCATGGTTCGCAATCTCCTGGAAGGGTCGAACAGTCCGGACAGGGGGAGCGCCTGCCCGATCCCGTACGTCTATGCAGGAAGAGGCCGCATGTAATCGAACAGTGGCCGGAGGGTGACCTTTCCGTGTCCCATTGCGGGCGGAGTGCGACGGCGGATGCGCAGCGCGTATTCCCCTGCATGCACGGCTCCATGACTGACTGTCATGCGGAGATGTCCGTAATGGGTGGGTGAAGTGACCGTCGGGCCGGGCTCGTTGGGGTCACTCGCCCCGGTCCCGGACGGGAACGTACCCGCGCTGCTTGTCCACCACGTTCGGCAAGGGCTCCCCGGTCGCCCAGAGTTCGTACATCTCCACGAACTGCTCGCCCAGCCGGTCCCGCCAGCCCGCCGTGTCACCGCTCATGTGCGGTGACACGATCAGATCCTGTACGTCCCAGAGCGGGCTCTGCGGCCCCAGCGGCTCCTGCTCGAACACATCGAGCGCCGCGCCCGCGATCCAGCGCTTGCGCAGCGCGGCGACCAGATCGTCCTCGACGACCAGCGGGCCGCGCCCCACATTGATGAAGCGGGCCGACGGCTGCATCAGCCCGAAGAACCGCGCGTCGAACATGCCGCGGGTCGACTCCGTCAGCGGCGCTGCGCAGATCACCCAGTCGGCCATGGAGGCCAGCCGGTCCAGATCCGCCACGCCGTGGATGGTGCGCCGCGCGCGACGTCCCACCAGCGCCACCTGGACCCCGAGGGCGATCAGCAGCCGGGTGATCTCCCGCCCGATCGGGCCCGCACCGACGACCACCGCACGGCTGCCCGCGAGCTGTGTGCTCTCCCTGTGGCGCCACAGCCGCCGGTGCTGGAGCTCCAGCGTGCCCGGGAGGTCCTTGGCGAACGCCAGCACCAGGCCCGTCACATACTCGGCGACCGGCCGCTCGAAGATGCCCCGCGCATTGGTCACCACCGTGTCGGAGGCCGCCAGCTCCGGGCAGAGCAGCCGGTCCACGCCCGCGCTCGCCGTATGCACCCATGCCGGGCGCGGTCCGTCACCGGGCCAGGCGGCCCGTACCGCGTCGGAGGTGAAGTCCCACACCAGCAGTACGTCGGCTGCCGGGAGCTGTGCGGCGAGTCCGGCCTCGTCCGTGTACCGGACGGCGGCCCGGCCGGTCAGCCGGCCGAGACGCGGCGACGGGTCGGTGTCCAGGACGAGCAGGGTGGGCTCTGGCATGAGAGACGGTCGCTCCGCTGCGTCTGAGATGTGCGGATTGACCACGCTCGCACCCGCACCCGGCTTCGTCAACAGGTCGCAGTGGGGGTGGCGACGGATGGGGGAATACTGGGGAGAGACGGGCGAAAACGGTCGTGGCTGGTGCCTCCTCGGACCCGCCCCGGCCCCCGGACACCCCGTCCAGGCACCCGCAGGAACAGGAAGGGCGGACATGACGACCCTCGGCTTTCTCTACCCGGGCCATCACTTCGCGGAGGACGACTTCCCGCGGATGGAGATCCTGCTCGACGCCGTCAGACTGGTCGTGAACCACACCGACGTCGACGAGGACGCCTACGGGATCGACGCGCTGGTACGGACCGGCGCGCCCGAGCGCCTGGCCGCCGGGGTGGCGGAGCTGCAGCGCGCCGGTGTCGAGTCCGTCGTGTGGGCGAGCAGCGGCGGCAGTTTCCTGTACGGCTGGGAGGGTGCCCATGAACAGACCGCCGCCCTGGCCCGGGCGGCCGGCGTGCCCGCCTCCAGCACCTCCTTCGGCTTCGTCCATGCGGTACGGGAGCTGGGCGCCGACCATGTCGCCGTCGCCACGACCTATCCCGAGCACATCGCCGCACTGTTCACCGCCTTTCTCCGGTCCGCGGGCATCGAGGTGGCCGCCACCCACGCCGCCGGCCTCGCCTCCGCCGCCGAGGCCGCCGCCTGGGACCTGGACAAGGTGAAGGAACTCGTCAAGGCCGCGGACCGGCCGGAGGCGGATGTGATGCTGCTGCCCGACACGGCCCTGCACGCTGCCTCGCACGTGGCGGAGCTGGAGGAACTCCTCGGCAAGCCGGTCCTCACCGGGAACCAGGTGACGGTCAGGGAGGGGCTGCGGCTGGCGGACCGCCGGGCCTGGTCCCCGAGGCTCGGCAAGATCTTCGCCGAGCGCGAGGCGCCCCCGGCCCCGGTGGCCACATGGGGCGAGGGCCGGGAGCGCGCACGGAGCGGGAAGAAGGGGTGGCCCGGAAAGCCCGGCTGGTGAGCCGAGGGACAGCCGTTGAGCCACGCGACAGTCGGTGAGTCACGGGACAGTCGCTGGGCAACGCGACAGCCGGTGAGGCGGGGGAATAAACGGAGACCACCTCCTGTTGTGCTGATCCGGACGTATGCGCATCACCGGAGAGGGCCAGGACGTGGACGAGATTCGAGCCGACGAGATCCGTGGCAAGACGGAGGGAACGGCCACCGTTCCGCTCTCCGTGCTGGACCTGGTCACCGTGGGCCAGGGCCGCACCGCCACCCAGGCGCTGCGTACCAGCGTGGACATCGCACAGCTCGCCGAGCGCCGCGGATTCCACCGCTACTGGGTCGCAGAACACCACTCCATGCCCGGCGTCGCCTCCTCCTCACCGGCCGTGATCCTGGCCCACCTCGCCGCACGGACCGAGCGCATCAGGCTCGGCTCCGGCGGCGTGATGCTGCCCAACCACGCACCGCTCGTCATCGCCGAACAGTTCGGCACCCTGGAGGCCATGGCCCCCGGCCGCATCGACCTCGGCCTCGGGCGCGCCCCCGGCACCGACGGCGCGACGGCGGCCGCCCTGCGCCGCACGGACCGCCTCAACGAAGGTGCCGACGACTTCCCGGAGCAGCTCGCCGAGCTGACCCGGTTCCTGGACGACGACTTCCCCGACGGCCACCCCTACGCCCGTATCCACGCGGTCCCCGGCCCGGTCCAGGCCACCGCCGAGGGCGGGGTCCAGTCTCCGGCCCGCCCGCCGGTCTGGCTGCTCGGCTCCTCCGGCTTCAGCGCCCGGCTGGCCGGCGTACTCGGCCTGCCGTTCGCCTTCGCCCACCACTTCTCGGCCCAGAACACGGTGCCGGCCCTGGACCTGTACCGGGAGTCGTTCCGGCCGTCCGCGGTGCTCGACGCCCCGTACGCCTTGATCGGCGTCTCGGCCCTGGCCGCCGACGACGAACGCGAGGCCCGCCGTCAGGTGCTCTCCGGCGCCCTGTCCATGGTCCGCCTGCGCACCGGCCGCCCCGGCCTGGTCCCGACACCCGAGGAGGCGGAGGCGTACGCCTTCAGCCCCATGGAGCGCGAGTTCGTCGACAGCTGGCTGGTCAACATCGTCCACGGCACGGCGGACGAGGTCCGTACGGGCCTCGACGACCTGGCCAAGCGCACCGGCGCCGACGAACTGATGATCACCGCCAACGCACACGGCGGCGAGGCCCGGCTGCGAAGCTACGAACTGATCGCGGACGCGTACGGGCTGCCGGCGGCCTGACACCGGCCGCCGGGGTCCCGGGACACCGGGATTCAGAACACCGGGGTTCAGACCTTCAGTTTCCCGCTGCCGATCAGCTCGGCGATCCGCTCCGGGGCCACCGCGCGTGAGTACAGCCAGCCCTGTCCGGTGTCGCAGCCGATCCTGCGCAGCCGTTCCGCCTGGCCTGCCGTCTCCACGCACTCCGCGGTGACGGTCAGGCCCAGGCGGTGTGCCAGTTCCACCATCGCCTCGACGATCGTCTCGTCGGCGGGGCTCGGGCGGTCGCCCTCGTCGTAGCGGAAGCCGCGTACGAACGAGCCGTCCAGCTTGAGTACGGAGACCGGCAGCCGACTCAGATAGGCCAGGTTCGAGTAGCCGGTCCCGAAGTCGTCGATGGCGATGCGCACGCCCATTTCGCTGAGCGACTGGAGGGCCTGGAGCGGGCGGCCCGCCGAGCCCATCACGGCGGACTCGGTCAGCTCCAGCTGCAGCAGTCCGGGATCGAGGCCGGTCTCGGCAAGGATCTCCGCGACATCGGTGACCAGGTCGGAGTCCCAGACCTGCCGTACGGCGACATTGACGCTGATGAACAGCGGCGGTTCGGCCGGGTGGTCGAGCTGCCAGCGCCGGGCCTGGCGGCAGGCGGACCGCAGCACCCACCGGCCGAGCTGGACGATCGAGCCGTCCTCCTCGGCGATCGCGACGAACCGATTCGGCGAGAGCAGGCCGAACTGCGGGTGGTTCCAGCGGACCAGCGCCTCCACGCCGCGTACGACTCCGTCGGCCATGCCGACCAGCGGCTGGTACTCGATGGTGAACTCGCCGCGTTCGACGGCGGGCCGCAGATTGGAGGAGAGCGTCTGCCGGGTCATCCGGTGGGCGTTGCGCTCCGGGTCGAAGACCGTCCAGCGGTCCTTGCCGTCCGCCTTCGCCCAGTACAGCGTGGTGTCGGCGGCCTGCATCAGGCCGGTGGCCGAGGTGCCGGCCACGGTCCGTTCCACCACTCCGATCGAGGCCGAGACGGCCAGCCGCTGCCCGCCCAGGTCGAAGGGCTTCTGCAGCGCGGCGAGGACCGTGCGGGCCAGGTCGGTGAGCTGCTGCGTACCGGCTGAGTCCTCGACCAGGATCGCGAACTCGTCGCCGCCCAGGCGCGCCACGAGATGGGAACCGGGGCGGTGCGGGCCGTCCTGGGCCGCACAGTCGGTGAGCCGCGCGGCGACGGCGGCGAGCAGCCGGTCGCCGATCCGGTGGCCCATCGTGTCGTTGACGGCCTTGAAGCCGTCGAGATCGAGATAACAGAGCCCGATCCGGCCGTGTCCGGGGGCACTGTCGTCCTGGTACGGGGGTGTCTCCAGGACGGCCGAGAGCCGTTCGAAGAACAGTGTCCGGTTGGGCAGCCGGGTCACCGGGTCGTGCATCTGGAGGTGGCGCAGCCGCTTCTGCAGCTCACGCCGGTCGCTGATGTCCGCGACGGAGAGCAGCACCCGGCCGGGCCCGGGGCCGTCGGCCCGGCCGGCCTCCGGTTCGGGCATCGGCACGACGGTGATCTCGGCCCACATCGAGCGCCCGTCGGGGTGCTTGAGCCTGCGGGTGCAGCGGAACCGTGAGCGCCGCCGGTGCAGCACCTCGCGGTACGCGTGCCAGGTGCGGCCGTCCGCCACGAGGTCGAGCAGATCGGCTGCCGACTGTGTGGTCAGTGCCGCGGCGGAGAAGCCGAGGAGGCCGCCGAGGGCGTCATTGGCGGCGACGACCAGGCCCTCGTGGTCGACGACGGCCATCGGGAGCGTGGCGGCCCGGAAGGCGGCCCGGTAGCCGTGCGGCTCGGACCCTTCGGCTCCGGCAGGGGGCTCTCCGGCAGGAGGCCACGGAGGATGACGCTCCGTGACCGACGGTCCTGCGTAATGGGGGGGTGTGCCCGCCGCGGGCCTCGGCCCTTCGGAGGTTCCGCTCACCGTTCGCTCCCGCCGTGCAGTTCTGTCCTGAACAGGTGTGGCCGGACTGGCCCGCCGCGTGGGGACGCCGTTGTCGGAGGCGGAAACCACGCGGGAAAGCCTGGTGAAGCATAGAGGCTGGTGCGTCGGCCGTTCCAGCGCCCGACCCCTCCGCGCCCCGCGTTCGCCCCACTTGGGCCAGTCGCGCGCCGATCCGATTTGCCCGCGACTGATCGTTTCTGAGCGGTTCCGTTCTCTCGCGATGTCCTGGTGATCAATTATGACTGTCCGTGAGGGTGAATGCCTCGGCCGGTCGCTGACTCGACTGGGGCAGCTCAACAGGACGAAAGCCGTAAATCATCACAGGGTGGGTGGGTGACCGCAGCTCGCACCCGGAGGTAGATGTGCCGCGTCAGCACAGAACCGGGGGAGTGGAGAGGCCGAGCCTGCGCGGTGTGGCCGCGGCCGTGACTTCTCTGCTGGCGCTCGCTGCCACCTCCCTCGTCGCCGGGCCCGCCGTGGCCGCCACCGGCGAAGCGGGTCCGTGCGCGCTGCCCCGGACCGAGGTGCACCACTCGCTCGGTGTGGGGGACTGGAACGACGCCTACCCTCGCCCCGACCACTCCCTCGACGCGGTCATGATCTTTGTCTCCTTCCCGGACCACCGCCCCGCCGTCACCCCCAGGGAGCTCACCGCCGACTACTTCCCCGCCACCACCCAGTTCTTCCAGCGCGCCTCGTACGGGAAGTTCACCCTGCGCCCGCGCCCGCTGCAGCAGTGGATCCAGATGCCCAAGGCGTCCGGCTGGTACGGCATACAGCGCGACTGGAACAACGAGCGGCGCAGTGCCTATCTGCGCGACGCCATCGCCGTGGCCGACCCGAAGGTCGACTTCTCCCGGTTCGGCATCGTCTACCTGGTCGCCGACCCGGACGCCCCGGGCGTCGACTCCGACGCCACCAAGGTCGTCAACTTCGACCAGCCGCTGCACGCCGACGGTACGGACATCCGGCGCATCGTCACCGTCTTCGAACAGCACCCGCCGGACCACAACGTGCTGGCCCACGAGACCGGGCACGTCTTCGACCTGCCGGACCTCTACCACCGGCCGTCCGACGGCAAGGGCGACTGGGACACCTATGTCGGCGACTGGGACGTGATGGGCAGCCAGTTCGGACTCGCACCGGACCTCTTCGGCTGGCACAAGTGGAAGCTGGGCTGGCTGGACCGCAGACAGGTGGTGTGCGTCCAGCGCAGCCGGGACGTCACCCTGGAGCCGATGGCCGCGGTGCCCGTGCCCGGTGCCTCCATCGGCACCCGGCTCGCAGTGATCAGGACCGGTGAGGGAAGTGCGGTGGCCATCGAGGCCCGCAGCGCCACCGGCAACGACCGGACGACCTGCACCGAAGGTGTCCTGCTCTACCGGGTACGAAACGGAACCCCGTCCGGCGGCGGCCCGGTCGAGGTCATCGACACCCACCCCCGCTCCGACGCCTGCTGGGACCGGTCCGTCTACGCACCGCTCGCGGACGCCCCGCTGCGGGTCGGCGAGACGTACAGCATCCCCGGCGCGCACGCCAGGATCGAGGTCGCCGACCGGACACCGTCGGGCGCCTGGACGGTCCGGATCACCACGGGAACGTAGGCTCCCGCGAACACGGAAAGCCCCTCGACGCAGGCCTCCCGCGAACACGAAGAAGCCCCCTCGCTTTCGCGAGGGGGCTTCTTCCGTCTGTGCGCCGCCAGGGACTCGAACCCCGGACCCGCTGATTAAGAGTCAGCTGCTCTAACCAACTGAGCTAGCGGCGCCTGCTGACGTCGTAGACATTAGCATCCTGATCGGCGGGAGGAAAAATCGAATTCCGGGTCGCCGACGAGGGCGTCGACCTGGTGACCCGTACGCAGGCCCAGAGCAGTACGTCCGGCCCCGGCAGCCAGGGGCTGCGGGTGTCGGGGGCGACCACCCAGCGGGGCCCTGGGGTGGATGAGGCACAGGTCAGGGGCGGTACGGTCACCGCGTCCCCGGTGCCGTGGCAGAGCAGCGGCGGGACCTTGCCGTCGCCGCTGTCGCGTCCCTGCGGGTCCGTGCCGGTCCGCGGTTCGAGACCGCCGCCCCACTCCTCCCAGTCGAGCAGCGACGGCAGCCGCTGGGCGGTGCCGGGGGAGGCGAAGAGCAGCATCCGTCCGCGGTGGGTGGCGACGGGTCCGGAGCCGGGGCCGTCCGCCCACAGGTGCTCCAGCATCCGGCGCCCGAAGAGGGTGGGCACATTCACCACGTCGAAGGCCGAACCGCACGGCAGTACCCCGGGTGAGGAGGGGTGGGCCTCCCACTGGGCCAGCGTGCTGCGCGGATAGGCCGTGGCGCCGGCGAGCCAGGCGGCACCGGCCGCCGTGACCTGAGCCGTCTGGTTCGCGGCCCGGTCGCGCAGGAGAGCGAAGATGTCGGCGCTGTGGTGGGGGCCGTCGCCGTGATGAAGGGTCGTTTCGTCTGGCAGCCATGCGCTCATGTGCCCATGTCTACCGGGAGTGATCAAGCGGATTCCGAGAGTTGCCGGAAACCGGGACAGGTTGGGGTGGGGAGGAGTATCTTGCGCTCGGGCATATGCCACTGGTTGTACCCGGTGTCAGGACCTGGTGCGGACGGGCGGTCCGGATGGTCCGGTGCGATGGCGGGTCGGGGCCGGTGGCAGGCCCGGTGGGACCGGTGTGCTGATCGGGTCGGGGCCGGTACGGCGGTCAGGGCGTGGAGCCGCCCAGCAGACTCCGGCCGAACTCGACCATCTTCTTGGCATAGTCCTCGGTCCACTCCGCACGCTGCGCGATGTCCGCGGTCGTCAGCCGGTCGAACCGGCGCGGATCGGCGAGCTGGGCGGCGGCGATCGCCTGGAACTCGACCGCACGGTCGGTCGCGGCACGGAACGCCAGGGTCAGCTCGGTGGCGCGGGACAGCATCTCCTTCGGATCGTCCATCGACTCCAGGTCGAAGAAGTGCTCAGGATCGGCGACTGCCGCCGACGGCTCGAAGAGCAGGGGCGCGGGGCGCAGCCGCTGCTGCTCGTTCCGCTCGGGTTGTGCCATGTGGTGTTTCCTCCTTCGGTGGGCCCGACGGCCACCCTCCATTGTCCAACGTCGCGCAAGTGGGCTGTCCGGCGTTCCGCGACCGGGCGCCGTCACGCCTCCCACCGCACCCGGTGCTCCGCCAGATGCGCCAGCACCGCGTGGTTCGCCTCCCAGCCGTCCGGGAACTTCACCGTGACCCCCAGCTGCACCGGTTCCGTCGACGGGTGCTCGTCCAGCAGCTCCGCGACGCCCGCCCGGCACACCACGATGCACGCATGCCGGTGGCGCGAGGCCAGTACGCACAGCCGGCCCGTCTCCAGATGGAACGCCGTGGCGTCCGGGCGGCCGGACAGCGGGTGCAGGACCACCGTCACATCGAACTCGCGGCCCTGGAGCCGGTTCGCCGTGTCCACCGCCACGCCCGTCACACCCAGCTCCGCGAGCGCCGCCCGTACCGCCGCCGCCTGGTCGCGATGGGCGGTGCCGACCGCGACCCGGTCCGCCGTCACGGGGACCGGATCGGGGGAGCGCTCGCTCGTCGCCGCGCCGCCCCGGTCGAGGAGCCGGCGGACGACCAGGGCCACCGCCCGTACCGCCTCCGGGTCGGTGCGCGGGGTGTGCCGGGCCGGGAGTTCGAGCAGGCCCCAGCCGGACTCCGCGGCCTCGTCCAGCACCCGGTCCGACGCCGAGCCGTCGGACGCGACGCCGAACGACAGCCGCCGGTCGCCGTGGTCCGTACCGCTGCGGAACGGGGTGTACGGGTAGAACGCGTCCGAGACGAGCGGCGCGGCGGAGGCGGGCAGCCGCCACGACACCGGCAGCCGGTGCTGCGGCAGTTGGGGATTGTGCGCGAGCAGCGTGGAGACCGCGCTCGCCGACGGGTCGTACGACAGCCCCGCCCACTGGTCCGCACCGACGATCGAGAACGGGTCCAACTGGCCCGGATCGCCGACGAACAACGCCCGTTCGAAGAGACCCGCGACGGCCAGCAGCGCATCCGAACGCATCTGGTACGCCTCGTCGACGATCGCGTGCCCCCACGGCTCGACGTTCTTCACATGCGCCCACTTGGCCGCCGTCGAGATGACGACGTCAAGTCCGGCCAGATCCGCCGCCTTTGCCGACTTCCGTACGTTGGCCAGACCGTCCAGCACCTTGTCGTACGGGTCGGAGTCATTGCTGTGCAACCGGCCGACCGGCAGCCCCGGGTCCTTCTCGGCCAGCCGCACCACCAGGTCGTCGACCTGTGCGTTGGTCTGCGCAACCACCATCAACGGGCGTCCGGCGGCCGCGAGTTCGAGCGCGGCGCGCACCACGAGCGTCGACTTGCCCGCCCCCGGCGGGGAGTCGACCACGATGCCGCGGGCCGTGCCGTTCAGCGTGTCGTCCAGGATCTGGGCGGTGGCCCGTCCCGCCGCCGCGCCCGGGTCGAATACGGCCGTCACAGAAGGTCCTCCGCGGTCACGGGATCGGGGCTCTCGGCGTGCCCGGCAGTGGCGCCCGGTGGGCCGCCGTGCGTCCAGGGCGTCTCCTCGGGGTCCGGCAGCTTCGGGCCGCCGCGCTGATCGTGCTCGAACAGCGTCCAGGCGATCCGGTCGCCCGGTTCGGGCACCGAACCCGGGGCCGGCTCCTTGCTCCGGCCCATCCGGTCGGTGATCCGCAGCACCAGCAGGGGCGCGCTCCCGTCCTCCGGCTGTGCGGCGTACTCCACGAACTCGGCGGTCTGCGGCTTGCCGTCCAGCGAGCGGTACACCTTGGTGCGCTCGCCGAGATGCGGGCGCTCGTCCGTGCGGAACGTGACCAGCGGGCGCGGGGACGGGCGCTTCGACTCGCTGTACGCCATCACCACCTCCGTCACGTCGCCGACGAACGCCTCACCGGCCAGCCGCCGCCCGGCCAGCACCAGCGGATCGTCCAGCGCTTCCTGCGCCTCCAGCTGGGCCTGCGCCGTCTCGCGCGAGGCCAGCTTCTGCGCCGCCGTCACCGCATCGTCCCGGCGCGGCTGCGGGGGCTCACCGGACCGCACCCGGTCCCGGTGACCGGTGAACGACCAGCGGTCCCTCGTCCAGCGGTCCTCCGCCCGAGACCCCTGGGGCAGCTCCTTCAGCAGATCGAGCCCCCGCCACACCGCATCCCAGGCCGGCCGCATCACCCCGGCCAGCAACGCCCTGATCTCCCGCTCGGCGGCGGTCAGTTCGGCGAGCCGGGCATCGGCCGCCAGACCGTCCTCGGCCGCCGCGAGCGAGGTGCGCGCCCGGTCGTACTTCTCGATGGCGGGCGCCAGCAGCCGGTTGTCGAACGCCGGGTCCGTGGCCGGACCGGCCGGCGGGCACAGCAGCTGTCCCTCGCCGTCCCGCTCCAGCTCCGCACGGAGCGCCGCCCGCGCCCCGGACTCGCCCGGCGGGGCATCGATCCAGGCCAGCAGCGCACCCAGATGCTGATCCTCCAGGCTGCTCTGCCCGGTCGCCCAGTGCCGGTTCAGCAGATCGGTCGTGGCCAGCAGCAGCGAGGAGCCCGGCACCCTGGCCCGCTCCCCGTAGTGCGTCAGCCAGCGGCCCAGCAGCGGAACGCGGGCGGGGGCGGGGTACGGGGTGTCGGGATCGTCCTCGGCCGTGCGCCGGAACCGCATGGAGCGGCCGAGCAGCCGTACGAAATCGATGCCCGCGCGGCTCGGCACGATCAACTGCGGTGCGTCCGCGCACAGCTCGACCTCGACCTTGACCTTCTTCCCGGTCTCCGGATCGGTCTCATTGCGCTCGGCGGGCTCGACGACATCCTCGTGCGCCTCGATGTGCGGCAGCACCGCCTCGGCCAGCTCGGCGAGGAACGCGAACCGCAGATCCCGGTCGCGCGGCTGCGAAACCGCCAGCAGCCGGGGCGCCTCCCGATCGGTCCCGACGAGCGCACCCAGCGGGGCGCCCGCCTCACCGGCGGTGGTCAGCGGCACCAGGACGAGCGGCCGGTCGGTGAGATGGCGGTGCAGGACCGTCGTCATCGGCTGCGCGCGGCCGCTCTCCACGGCCTCCAGCCGGGCCAGGGTGCTGATCAGCGACATGCCGCACTGCCCTCCAGCGCCTCGGCACGCAGCGCCGCCGCACGCCGCAGGGCCGCGACCGTCGGATCCGCCGGATCGCCCTCCTTGCCCGCGGCGGCGGCCAGCACCGCACCCACTGTCGTCAGCCCGCCGAGCTCGCCCCGCACACTCCGCCCCAGCGCCTCCACCGCACCGGCCGCCCGGGCCTTCGCCCGGCAGTGGAAGGCCAGCTCACAAGCGGCCAGGCACTCCGGGGCATACGCCGCGCCGACCGACTCGACCGCCGCGTCCAGCTGCTGAGGGGAGCACTCCGGATCGAAGGTGGTGCCCTCGGGCAGGGCCGCCGCGATGTCCTCGATCCGGGTCAGCCTGGTCAGCTGGCGCCGGGTGACCGCACGCTGCTTGCGTACGTCGACGACCGAGGCGGTGGGCAGATTGGAGAAGTCCTTCGGGCAGACCAGCAGCACCCGGTGGCCGACCTCCGCGCCCTCGGTCAGTTTCGCGATCCGCTCCAGCGCCAGTACGTAGACGGCGGACTGCCGGGCCGCCGCACCGACCTTCGCCGCGTCGGCGGAACCGTCGATCATGGGGAAGGACTTGATCTCGACGACCGTCCAGGTGCCGTCGGGGTGCACCGCCACCGCGTCCGGCTCCAGATAGGTGGGGGAGCCCGCCACCTCCAGGGCCAGCATCGGGTGGTCCAGCAGCGCCCAGCCGCCCGCCTCGGTCGCCTCCCGCAGCGCCAGCGCCGTACGCGCCGCGCGGCCCTCGGGACCGGCCGCGGTCAGATCGGGCACCAGGACCTCGCGCGGCGCCCCTGCGCCACCGCCGAGGCGCTCGTACAGCAGCTGCATCAGCTCCGTACCGCCGTCGGCCTTGACCTTGGCCTCGAAGACATTGCCCCGGACGAGAGCGAACTGCGACTGGCCGAAGGGGGCCGGTGAACCGAGCGCCGTGGCCAGCGCGGCCTTGTCCACCCCGGCGCCGTCCAGCAGGGCGCGGCGCCGGCAGCCGGGGTTGGCGGCGAGGGCAGCCAGCGCGCGGGCATCCAGCGGACGCGGTGCGACAGCCGGGCCGCGCAGCTCAGCGAGCCGCTGCCGGAGTGTCGTCCCCCGCTGCTCCCGCACCTGCGGGGGCAGCGGCGTCGGCCCGGGGTGCGCGACCGGCCGAGGCGTCTGCGTCGGCCGATGCTGCGGCACCGGTGGAATCTGCGGAGGTGGTCCGCTGGCCAGGGATTCGCTCACCCGCCGAAGTCTTGCATCCGGCACTGACAATCGGGGACTTCGTGGCCCCGGCGAACCGTGGGAAGCGAGCCGCGAGCCGGTCCCTGACCCCGTCGGCGATACGCATCACCGGTCCGGCCAGCAGGGCTCCGACGCCCATCACGGCAGCGCCCGCGACCGCGTCGAGGAAGTAGTGGTTGGCCGTGCCCATCACCACGAACGTGGTGACCAGGGGGTACGCGACGCCCGCGGCCCGTACGAGCGGGTGCCGGCCGTGACGCCACAGCAGGATTCCGCACCAGAGTGCCCAGCCGACGTGCAGGCTCGGCATCGCCGCGTACTGGTTCGTCATTCCGCCCATGCCGCGCGGGGCACTTGCCTCGGTGCCCCACCACCCGTACGAGCTGTACTGCGCCATCGTGTCGACGAAGCCGTGAGTGGCGTGGAGCAGCCGGGGCGGGCAGGTCGGCATCAGCGTGAAGCCGATCAGGCCGAGCAGTGTGGAAGTCATCAGCCAGGTGCGGGCCCTGCGGTACACGGCCTGGCGGCGGCGGAAGAGCCAGATCAGAACGGCCGGGGTGACCAGATAGTGCAGGGACGCGTACGCGAAGTCGGCGGGTATGCCTATCGAGGAGTGGGCGGTCAGCAGCCGGTTGAGCGGGTGCTCGAAGTTGATGTGGAGCGTCTTCTCCAGGTGCAGGATGCGCAGACCGTGATCGACGGCCGTGGATACGTCGCCGCGCGCCACCAGCCGGCCCGCCGAGTACGCTGCGTACACCAGGGCCAGCAGCGGCAGCTCGGTCCACCAACGGGGCCGCGGGCGCGGCACGGGCGCGGTGCTGGCATGCTGCATCCGGAAGCTCTCCATCATATGTTCATGCGACCGACGGCGGGCGTTCAACCGTACGGTGCAGATCGGCCGCGATTCCCCCGGGGGTCCTTGTCGGGTGCCCCGTGTGTGCACAGATTTCTCCGCGCAGAGTGGGACGCCGGTTCGGCCCCGCAGGTTGCCTCTCGATCGTGTGCGCGATGATGGGAAAACCGGACGATCCATTCTGACTCGATCCCCGGTTTCAGATCTCAGTTTCAGGGAGAGCCGTCATGGCACCGCGTATCCTGCTCGCCCGGCACGGCCAGACGGAATGGTCCGTCAACGGTAATCACACCGGCAGGACGGACATCCCGCTGCTCGACACCGGCCGTGCGGGCGCCAAGCTCCTCGGTGAGCGGCTGCACCGCAAGCCGTGGTCGGACCTGCCGGGCCTGGAAGTCCGCACCAGTCCGCTGCTGCGGGCCAAGGAGACCTGCGACATCGCGGGTTTCGCGGACCGGGCCGAGCCGTGGGACGCGCTGATGGAGTGGGACTACGGGGCGTACGAGGGGATGACTCCGGCACAGATCAAGGCGATCCGTCCCGACTGGTTCATCTGGCGTGACGGGGTGCCGGAGGGGGAGACCCTGGCCGAACTGTCCGCCCGCGCCGACGAGATCGTCGACTGGGCCCGCTCGGCCGACCGCGACGTCCTGGTCTTCGCCCACGGCCACATCCTGCGGGCGCTGGGGGCGCGGTGGCTGGGCGAGGACGTGTCGTTCGCCGCGCGCATCCGGCTCGATCCGACGTCGCTGTCGGTGCTGGGGTGGGCGTACGGGGCGCCCGCGATAGAACGCTGGAACGACACGGGCCACCTGGACGGGTAGTCCCTGCCGGCCCGGCAGCGGGGTCCTCAATCGCCGGACGGGCTTTATTCGGCGCCCCGGTCCGGGGCAAGGGTTCCGTCCTCAATCGCCGGACGGGCTTGATTGTGCCGGGCCGATCGGTTTTGGCGTCCCGGTCCGGCCCGAGGGTTCCGTCCTCAAACGCCGGACGGGCTTGGTTTTGCGGGCGTGCTTGATTTTGCCGGCGGGCGGTGGAAACCGGCCTGCCAGGCAAGCCGGGCTTGTCAGGTAAACCTGGCCTGCCAGGTAAGCCCGGCTCGTCAGGCAAACCTGGCTCGTCAGGCAAATCCGGCCTGCCAGGCAAACCGGGCTCGTCAGGCAAGCCCGGCCCGTCGGGCAAAATCAGCCCGTCCGGCGTTTGAGGACGGAACCGGTGAGGCGGCGACCGGTGCCGCAAGATTCAGTCCGTCCGGCGATCGAGGACGGAACCGGTCATGTGGTGCGGGGTGCGTGGAATGCGGGGGCGCCCGGTGACCCCCTACGCCCCCGCATCCGAGACCTCCGCGTACCGCTCCAGGAACCCCCGTACCTCCGCCGCGCCCCGCTGCGGCGCCAGTACCCCCGCCGCCCCCGCCAGTATCGCCCGGATGCGGGACGACTGGACGCGGTCCAGCAGGTCCAGCACCTGGTGGCCCGCCGTCGCCGCCTCCGCGGCCCGGCCGGCCCGGGCCAGGTCCGTGGTCAGCTCGGCCCGGTACAGCGCCAGGTTCCGGGTGAAGTGCGGGTCCTGGAGCTGCGTCGCCCGACGCGCATGGCGGGCCGCCCGCGACCAGTCGCCCAGCGCCGACCAGCACTGCGCCTCCAGCATCTCCAGCTCCGCCTCCCGGAAGAAGGTCATCCACTCCGGATCGGCGTCGGACGGCCCGCGCCCGAACGCGGTGTGCGCCAGGCCGATCGCCCGTTCGCAGCCCGTACGGTCTCCGAGCCCCGCCCGGCCCCCCGCCTCCCGCAGTGCCAGCAGTGCCAGCAGCCGCGGTGAGCCCAGCGGCTGCGCCGCCCGCTGCCCGGCCTCGGCCGCGCGCACGGACTCACGGGGCCGCCCCGTATCCCTGGCCAGGAACGACGCATTGCAGAACGCATGCGCCTCCAGCGCCGCGTCACCCGCGACCCGCGCCGTGGCCAGCGCCTCCGCATAGTGCGAGCGGGCGTCCTCGAACCGGCCCGAGTCATGGGCCAGCCAGCCCACCGAGATGGCCAGTTCGCCCGCCCCGGCATGCAGCCGGTCGGCCGTGGAGCGCTTGGTGGCGGTCCCGGAGTCGAGCAGCGCGTACGCCGCCCGCAGCGGCTGGGACGCCCTGCGGTACAGGCCGTCACCGCCGTGCCGGTCGTCGAGCAGCCGGATCTGCCGTACCGCCTTCTCGACGGCGCTCACCTCGGCCTCGCCGACCCGGTGCCGGTCGGGCAGGGTGGCGGCATCGGCGGATGTGCCGCCGAGGCCGAGACCCAGGGTTGCGGCCGCCATCGTGGTGGTGCCGCTCGTCATGAATACGCGACGCAGCACGTCGCTCTCCTCGTCGGTGTCGCTGTGGAGCGTAGGGGGCGGTGGAGTTTCGGCAGTGGTCCGCGCTCCCCGGCCGCGTACCGTTTCGCGCGGCGAG
The DNA here is from genome assembly GCF_043200155.1 of Streptomyces sp. NPDC048473. Classification (NCBI taxonomy): domain Bacteria; kingdom Bacillati; phylum Actinomycetota; class Actinomycetes; order Kitasatosporales; family Streptomycetaceae; genus Streptomyces; species Streptomyces sp. NPDC048473. Next base: position 197,791 of record NZ_JBICXE010000003.1, on the reverse strand, counting down.
AAGCCCAGGTCCGCCAGGGTCGTCCCGGGGAACATGTGCAGGAAGACCCGCTCGTACGCGTAGTTGGGGCAGCGGATCTCGCCGGACTCCACGCGTCCGATGTACCGGGCGTCGCACGCGACCTGCTCGCCGATCGCGCGGGCAGACCTGCGTACCGCGGCAGCGAACTCCCCGGCGGAGCGCGGTCCGCGCAGCCGCCGGAAGGCGAGGTTGGGAACTGCCCCTGTCGACACCATGGCTGAGCCCTCTCTGGTGCAGCCGGGCTCCTGCTTCCGGTATCCCGGCGGAGCAAGAACGTACCTGCTGTGACGGGCCGCACACTCAGCGTTTGCTGACAAAAGGGATATCTCGCCCGTGATCCGCCATGAACTGCCACCCTTTGCGGCGGCGTGGCACCGTAGCCCTTGACGTCGTCGGCGCGTTGGTCCACGTGGAGACGGATTCCGGCTCCGCCCGGCGATGAGAGGAGAGGTCCCTTGTTGCACATCGGCACGGAGACCGGCTCGCGGACCACTGCGACAACCCAGGCCGCAACGGGTGCCACGGCGCCCGCCGCGCCCACGGAGGACCACGGCGCCGTACCTTGCGACCTGGTGACCGTCCCGGCCCGCCAGGGACTGGAGGCCGTGGACATCCTGCGCCGGGGCGCCGACCAGGAAGCCGTCGGCCCGGTCCTGCACGACGGCGCCTGCGACACCCTCGGCTTCCTGGTGCCTTCGGGGACCGCCGAGGCGTGGGACGTACCGGGCAGCGCCTGTACGAAGACCGACGGCCGCGGCCTGCGCATCCCCGCCGAGCCGCCCGTCACCGGCAGCGGCTGGCTGCTGCCGCCCGAGGAGGACGCCCCGGTCACCGACCCGGCCGTGCTGCGGGCCGCTCTTGACCAGGCGGCCCGGCTGATCGAGGCGGCCGACAACTGCTGCTGACCGCGGGCTCCCCGCCCGCGCCCATAATGGGCCGGTGGCCGGATTTCCCCGGCGCGGCCGGTTCCGTACCGGCCCGGAGCGATGAGCAGTGAGCAGGCACGAGCAGCAGTGGCACGTCGAGGAGCGTCGAGCGGAGGTGCGGGCGCCCGTAAGCGGTCCGACCGCAAGGCCGACGGCAGGACCGAACGCGGGGCCGGGCGCGGCGGCGCCGGGCGCAGAACGGAGCCGCTCGCCGAACCGGTGGACGGCGGTCTCGCCGAGCTGGTGCCCGACCGGGAGCGCCCGCACGCCTGGACGCTGACGCTCGACGGCGCCCCCCAGTCCCACGTGGACCTCGACGACCCCACGTATCTCTCCTTCGAGTACCAGCGCAGGATCGGCCACATCGCCGACCTGGTCGCGCCTCCGCAACAGCCCCTGCACGTGGTGCACCTGGGCGGCGGCGCCTTCACGCTCGCCCGCTACATCGCCGCGACCCGGCCCCGCTCCACCCAGCAGATCGTCGAGGTGGACGCCGCACTCGTCCAGCTGGTCCGCCGGGAGCTGCCGCTGGACCCGCAGGCCAGGATCCGGGTCCGGGCCACCGATGCCCGCGCCGGGCTCGGGAAGATCCAGGACGGCTGGGCGGATCTCGTCATCGCCGATGTCTTCAGCGGGGCCCGTACCCCCGCACACCTCACCAGCACCGAGTTCCTCGCCGAGGTCCGCCGGGTCCTGAAGCCCGGCGGGAGTTACGTGGCCAACCTCGCGGACGGTCCGCCGCTGACCCACCTCCGCGGCCAGATCGCCACCGCGGCCACGGTCTTCCCCGAACTGGCGCTCGCCGCCGACCCGACCGTGTGGCGCGGCCGCCGCTTCGGCAACGCCGTGCTGCTCGCCTCGGATCGGCCGCTGAAGGTCGCGGAGCTGACCCGCCGGGTCGCGACCGACCCGCACCCCGGACGCGTCGAACACGGACGTGCCCTCGCCGACTTCACCGGAGGCGCGGCAGCGGTGAGCGACGCGGACGCGAGGCCGTCACCGGCGCCACCGCCGTCGGCCTTCGGATAGGAGGGCGCTGAAGGTCTCGGCCGGGGTACCAAGGACCGACAACATCGTTCCGGGCCGACGGAGTTCAGAGCCTTTGTGTGTCGGCCGGGGGGTTTCGACTCCCGCCCGGACCTGCGCAAGCGAGCAAAGCAGGGCCTGTCGGCCGCCCAGCGACTGGCCAGGCATCTCGGGCCGTCATGCGCGGTGCGCTACTGGGACGAGCGCCACAGGACGGCGAAGTGGGTGTGCTGGGGCTGCGATCGCCTGCACTGGGAGCGCGACAGCCACGGCACGCCCCCGCACCCGGTCGACATCACGGTCGAGGGCGAGTACAAGTTCGGTCCGCTGCGCTCCGACGGATTCGGGGACTTTTTCCCGGATGATCCCGCCGCCGCCCTGGCGCTGTCCGACGACCTCGTCGCCGCTCTGTACACGTGGGCGGAAAGCATTGACACCACGCTGAACCTGCACCTGCGGGACCGGGAGGACGGCAAGTACGACGCCGATGGAAGACCAAGCAGGCCCAGAGGATCGGAAAGAAGATTGGCTTCGACCCGAAGAGGGACCTGAAGACGATCCGCTGGACCCTCAAGGACCAGGGCTCCCTCGGGAAGAAGTGGTTGAAGAACGGGCCGCAGGGAGTTCCCGCCGGAAACACCGTGGTCATCCAGCTGAAGTACGTGGGGAAGCCGCACATGGACAAGTTCGTCGTCTACACCGCCTACCTGGACAATTGACCATGACAGAAAACGACGAAGAAGGCACGGAGTACGAGTACCTCGAAGACATCTACGTCGAGGACATCGGGCTGACCTGGGTGACCTCGAAGTGGGACATCCCGGTCGCACTCTCCCCGGAAGACGCTGAGCGTCACCTTCCCAAGGGCGGGCCGGTCGAGTTCTGGCTGGAACTGCCGGAGACGGCGGTCGAGGATTTCGACCGGTCGCACGCGTGCCAACTCGGACAGGACGTACGGCGTCTGTCCGAGTCCACGCTGCCGGACGAGACCATCCGCACCGTGTGGCTCGGCGCCACACACGGGTGCTTCGACCCTGCCGGGCACGGCATGGACGCTCGTACCTGGCTGCGGAGGATCGAAGATGCCTGGCTGGCGGCGGTCCGCCGCAGCCACCCCGCGTTCGTTCCGTCGCCGCCCCGGCCCGTGACGGACGAGGGCCTGCGACAGGCTGTCCTCCAGGTGATCCGCCCGGTCGCGAACGACCTGACACGCGCGGTCACCATCCCCAAATACGGATCTCCGCTGCCGGGTCTGGTGCCGTCGCTGGAGCAGGTTGTCACCCAAGCCTGCGCGGACCTCGGCTACCGACTGTTCCTGCGTGCCATGAAGGCGTACTTCGTGGAGATCGACAAGAACAGCCGCGACGCGTTCATCGCACTCGGGAAACGGTTCGGCTATCCCGAGTTCCTGGTAGGCAACAACCTCAACTACCAGGAGTGATCAAACCTCTGCCGCCCGGTCAACCCCATCAGGTGGCGGATGGCTGACAGGACGGGGTGACAAGGACACGCACCTCCGCCTCACCCGGCCGGCTTTGCGGCCCGCACCCTACTGCCAAGGGCGCGGGTCGCTGTCGTTGCGCGGGGTCGCTCGCGATTTGTCCCGGATCATGGCAGGTCCCGCGCGGCCGAAGTGGCTCGAGCGGGGTAGAGCACGCGGTGGTCAGCCCAGTGGCATCGGCAAGATCCGTCAGCAAGCGTGCCCCGGCATGACCGACCACCCCCGAACCAAGGGACAGCAAGAACGACTTCGGCCCTGCTCTGAGGTTTGGCAACGACGCCCGGTCGGAATTCGTGGCTGAGGCGAAGGCGACGCACCGCCCTCCCGTCGACTGATCACAGTCGTGGCGTCGGCACGCCCGGGCCTACACGATCTCGACCTGCGGCGGATGGTCGTTCCAGGTGCAGAAGACCGACACCGTCGTGCCGTTGTCCCGGCTGAAGTTCACCCGGATCCAGGTCGAGTTCGTCCAGACCTGCATCGACCAGTCCGGCGCCGGTGTCGCCGAGACCAGTTTCGCCCAGTCCTTGCCGAGTTCGAAGACGACCCGGCCGCCGTCCGTCCCGTAACTCTTCACCGTGCCCTGACGCGGGGCGGAGCGGGCGGGCGAGGGGCTGTTGTCCGCCGGGGTGTGGGACGGCTGCCGGGGCGGGGGCGTGGACGGTTTCGGGGCGGTACGGGGAGTGGTGGTGGCGGCCGGCGGCGACCGTGACGGTTCGGGGCGCTGCGTCGAGGAGGACAGTCCGTCCGTGGGGTCCTGGCCGCCCCGGGCGCTCGCCGAGATCGGCACGGCGCGCGGCGGGTCGTAAGCCGTGCCCGCCATCACCGTGTGCACACCCCACCACGACAGCGTGACCGCCGCCCCGGTGGCGAGCGACCACGCGAGCGCGTGTACGAGTCCTCGTTGCATCCGGCACATCCTGCACCACCGAGCCCGGTGCTGTCCCGGTCCCCCAGGGGCAGGACCGCGGGCCTCCGGATGGCGTACGGTGCCGCCCATGCCAAGTGTGCTCGTGGTCGAGGACGACCAGTTCGTACGATCCGCCCTCATCCGGCACCTGACCGAGGCCTCCCACACGGTACGGAGTGTCGGCACCGCGCTCGAAGCGCTGCGCGAGGTCGCCCATTTCCGCTTCGACGTGGTCATCCTCGATCTCGGCCTGCCCGATCTCGATGGTGGCGAGGCGCTGAAGATGCTCCGCGGCATCACCGACGTACCCGTGATCATCGCGACGGCGCGGGACGACGAGAGCGAGATCGTCCGGCTGCTGAACGACGGCGCCGACGACTATCTGACCAAGCCGTTCTCGGTGGAGCACCTGTCCGCGCGGATGGCCGCCGTGCTGCGCCGCTCGCGCGCCGCCGGGGGCGAGGCTCCGCCGCCGCGCATCATCCGGGTCGGCGGGCTCTCCATCGATCCGCTGCGCCGCCAGGCCGAACTGGACGGCGCCGCACTCGACCTCACCCGCCGCGAGTTCGACCTGCTGACCTTCCTCGCCGGGCGGCCCGGAGTCGTCGTCCCGCGCAAGGAGCTCCTGGCCGAGGTCTGGCAGCAGTCCTACGGCGACGACCAGACCATCGACGTCCATCTCTCCTGGCTGCGCAGGAAGCTGGGCGAGACGGCCGCCAGGCCGCGCTATCTGCACACCCTGCGCGGCGTCGGCGTGAAGCTGCAGCCGCCCGCCCCGGGGCCGTCCGCATGAGATGGGCCCTGGTCAAGGTCTGTCTGGCCGTCACCGCGATGGTCGCGGTCGCCTTCGCCGTGCCGCTCGGTCTCGTCATCAAGGAGATGGCCCGCGACCGCGCCTTCTCCGACGCCGAGCGGCAGGCCGCCACGATCGGTCCGACCCTCTCCATCACCACCGACCGCACCGAACTCGAAACGGCCGTGCTCACCACCGAGCCGGGCGGCGCGGGCCGGATGGCCGTGCACATCCCCGCCGCCGAGGAGCCCGACAGCCGGCCGGTGGAGATCGGCACCCGGCGCGCCACCCGCAAGGACCTGGAGACCGTACGGAAATCGGGGCGCGCCTCGATCAGCGAGGTGACGGGCGGCTCCGCGCTGCTCCAGCCGACCGCGCTCGGCTCCGGGGACATCGCCGTCGTCGAGGTGTTCGTGCCCGAGGACGAGGTCTCCAACGGTGTCACCACCGCCTGGCTGATGCTGGCGGGCGTCGGCATCGCGCTGATCGTCGGGTCCGTCGCGGTCGCCGACCGGCTCGGCGTACGGATGGTGCAGCCCGCCAGACGGCTCGCGGGCGCCGCCCACGACCTCGGGGAGGGCAAGCTGGGGACCAGGGTCCGCGAGGAGGGGCCGACCGAACTGCGGTCCGCCGCCGTCGCGTTCAACTCCATGGCCGACCAGGTCGTCCAGCTCCTCGCCAACGAACGTGAACTGGCCGCCGACCTCTCGCACCGGCTGCGCACCCCGCTCACCGTGCTCCGGCTCAACGCCGCCTCGCTCGGCGAGGGTCCGGCCGCCGAGCAGACCCGCGCCGCGGTCGAGCAGCTGGAGCGCGAGGTCGACACCATCATCAGGACCGCCCGCGAACAGCGCCCGCAGACCCAGGGCCTGAACGGCGGGCCCGGGGCCGGCTGCGACGTCTCCGAAGTGATCCGGGAGCGGATGGACTTCTGGTCGGCGCTCGCCGAGGACGAGGGCCGCGAGGTGCGCCTGGCGGGAGTGGACCGTACGGTACGCATCCCGGTCGCCCGGCCCGAACTTGCCGCCGCCCTCGACGCGTTGCTCGGCAATGTCTTCCGGCACACCCCCGAGGGCACCTCCTTCGCCGTCGATGTGCACCACAGCGGCGACGCGGTGATCGTGCTGGTCTCGGACGCGGGCGGCGGCATAGCGGACGCCGAGGCGGCGCTGGCGCGCGGCGGAAGTGGTGGGGGAGGGGCACGGGGCCCGGTGGGCTCCACCGGGCTCGGCCTCGACATAGTCCGCCGGGTCGCGGAGTCCACCGGCGGCGATGTGCGGATCGGCCGCTCGGTGCTCGGCGGTACGGAGGTACGCATCTGGATCGGCCTCGACGGGCAGCGGCCGGAGCGGGGCCGGCGCGGTCACCGGGTGGGGCGGCAGCGACGCGGAGTGATCCGTCGGAACGCAGCGCTCCGATTCCGGTCCGGGGCAGGCCCGAACCTTTAACCAGCACCGATGCGCCCCTTAAGGCAATCCTAAGAACGTCAACTCGGGTCCGAAGAGCGCCATTTGTCGGATCGGCTGCCGCTAGCGTGCTCACGCATCCCCACTCCCGTAGGACAGAGGCAGGCACGCGATGGGCACCAGTACGCACCGGCGCACGGCGAGCACCAGGACCAAGGCGATCGGCGCGGTCGTCGCCGCGGCCGTGATCGGCGGGGCGGTCTTCGCCCTCACCGGCACGGCCCAGGCCGCTTCCGTGCGTGCCGCGTACACCAGGACCAGCGGCTGGACCGGTGGCTACACCGGGCAGTACGTCGTCACCAATGACACCGATCAGGCGCAGTCGGACTGGACGCTCGAATTCGATCTGCCCGCGGGCACGAAGCTCAGCTCGCTCTGGAACGGTGAACACACCGTCAGCGGCAGCCATGTCACCGTGAAGCCCGCGAGCTGGGACACAGGGCTGGCGCCCGGCAAGTCGGTCACCATCGGCTTCGTCACCACCTCGGACGGCACGGCGGCCGACCCGACCGGCTGTCTCGTCAACGATGCCAAGTGTTCCGCCGACACCGGCGCCACGCCGGAACCCAGCGGCCGCCCCACCGAGACCGCAACCCCCATACCCACCCCCACCTCCACGGCCACCGCCTCCCCGACGCCGCAGCCGACCGGAACCGCCACGGCGACCCCCACGCCCACCCCCACCGAGACCGGTGGCAGCGGCGGCGGTTCGGCGAGCGGCGCGGGCTTCGCCCCGTACGTCGACACCTCGCTCTACCCGGCCTACGACCTTCTCGACACCGTCACCAAGACCGGTGTGAAGGAGTTCAACCTCGCCTTCATCACCGCCGGGGGCAGCTGCACCCCGCTCTGGGGCGGTGTCACCGCACTCGGCGACGACCAGGTCGCCTCCCGGATCGGCGCACTGCGCGCCGAGGGCGGCGACGTCCGGGTCTCCTTCGGCGGCGCGGCCGGTTCCGAACTGGCACTGCAATGCTCCTCCGCGTCCGACCTCGCCGCGGCGTACGGCAAGGTCATCGACACGTACAAGCTCACCAAGGTCGACTTCGACATCGAGGGCGGCGCACTGCCCGACACGGCGGCCAACTCCCGCCGCTCCCAGGCCATCGCCCAGCTCCAGAAGTCCCACCCCGGCCTGGACGTCTCCTTCACCCTGCCGGTCATGCCCGAGGGACTGACCCAGCCGGGCGTCGACCTGATCGCCGACGCCAAGAAGAACGGCGTCGAGGTCGGCGCCGTCAACATCATGGCGATGGACTACGGCGCCTCGTACAGCGGTGACATGGGTACGTACGCGATCCAGGCGGCCACCGCCACGCAGGCCCAGATCAAGGGCGTGCTCGGGCTCTCGGACGCCGCCGCGTGGAAGGCCGTCGCCGTCACACCGATGATCGGCGTCAACGACGTCAGCACCGAGATCTTCAAGGTCGAGGACGCCACGCAACTGGTGGAGTTCGCCGGGCAGAAGGGGCTCGGCCGGCTGGCGATGTGGTCGGGCACCCGCGACAAGGAGTGCGCGGGCGGGCCGCAGCCGAGCGCCGACGCGTCGTGCAGCTCCATCGCCCAGGAGCCGCTGGCGTTCACGAAGGCGTTCGGCGCGTACAAGTAACCGCCCGGCGTCCACGGACCACCACCCCCCGCGCATCCCGGCCGGCCCCCCCACACCCCCACATCCGGCCGGGGTGCGCCCTCTTTCTTCGTCATCGCCGACCAGGTGACGGAGGACTGGCCGGCCCGGCTGCGCAGGGCCTCGGTCGCCGATGTCTACGAAGTACGCATGCTGATCGAGGTCCAGGCCGCCCGGCCGGCCGCGCGGCGCCGTACGGACGAGGACCTGGCCGCCCTCGATGAGGCGCTCACCGCGCGGCGGGCGGCGGGGGCCGGGGGAGGCGCCGAGTTCGTCGACGCGGACATCGCCCTGCACCGGGCCGTGGTGGTCGCGGCCCACAACCCCGTACTCACCGATCTCTTCGGTGAGTACGCCCCCGCGCTGAGGCAGGGCCTCATCGAACTCGTGGAGTTGTTCGGCCTGCGCCGCAGGGACCCGCACCACGGCGACGCGACCCATGACGCACTGGTGCGGGCCGTCGTGGCCGGCGACGCGGAGTCGGCGGGCCGGGCCGCGCTGACCGAACTGGAGTCCACGCCGGCCCGGCTGCGGGCGGCGTAGACCCGGCGGCCCCGGCCCTTCCTTCCCGTCGCCCCCGGCGTACCCGTGGCGGGGCGTGGGGTACGGCCGTCGGCTTCGGAGGAAGAACGCGCATACGCCCCCGAGCGCCCCCATCGCGCGATGTCCCGTTCACATTCCGGCGGGCGGTCGGGCGTGAAGCGGGGATGACGGGGACCGCTCCCGGAGGCGGGCGGAAATGTGGCGCGGGCGTGGCGGCTCGGGGTGACCGGCGCGGCGATCCTTCGCCGGTACCCCCTTGACCTGCGCTTTTTCGGAATGCCTTGAGTCCTTGGCCGATGCCCGCGGGATATGGCAAGACTCGGGTCGGACACGGTCTCGTGACTTGCAGGACACGCTCGGGCAACGGAAGCGTCTTCAACTCTTGACACCCACCCCTTCAAGGCAGGAACCTTCCGACATCGACGCATGGGAGCGCTCCCATATCGTGCGGGGTTTCCCGCTCGAACGGCACTGCCCGTGTTCTCCCCCCTGGACCAGTCGGCACCCGCACTCACCAGTGCGTATGCCACGCAGTCATAACGCCAGTCCCACCCTGGAACAAGGAGTAGTGGAATGCGTATCACCCGCACCGTCGCCGGCCGGAGCCGCAGAGTCGCGGTTCTGGCCACCACGGGCCTGACAGCCTCGGCCCTGTTGCTGACCGGCTGCAGCAGCGATTCGGATTCATCGGACAACACGGGCTCCGATGCGAACGGGAAGATCACGCTGACCGTCGCCGACTTCGGGCAGTTCGGCTACAAGGAAGCCGGTCTCTTCGCCAAGTACCACGAGCTGCACCCGAACATCACGGTCAAGGAAGACGTCACCGCCGACGAGAAGGTCTACTACCCCAAGCTGCTCCAGCAGCTGAACTCGGGCAGTGGTCTCGCCGACGTCCAGGGCATCGAGGTCGGCCGGATCAAGGAGATCGTCGACACGAAGGCGGACGACTTCGCCGACCTCAGCAAGGTGATCAATGTCGACGACTGGGTGTCCTGGAAGGAGAAGCAGGCCACCACATCCGGCGGTGCGGTGATCGGCGCGGGCACCGACATCGGTCCGATGTCCCTCTGCTACAACACCGACCTGTTCAAGAAGGCCGGCCTGCCGACCGACCGCGCGGAGGTCGCCACGAAGGTCGCCGGAGGCTGGGAGGACTACCTCAAGCTCGGTGAGGAGTACAAGAAGAACGCGCCCAAGGGCACGTTCTTCATGGACTCCGCGAGCGCGATGTTCAACGCCGTGGTGAGCTCGAACGCGAAGCAGTACTACGACGAGAGCGGCAAGGCGATCTACAAGGACAGCCCCAGCGTCAAGCAGGGCTGGGACCTGGCCGCCGAGGCCGCGGACAAGAAGCTGACGCAGGGCCTCGCCCAGTTCAACGACCCGTGGGTCGCCGCCCTGCGCAAGGGCACCGTCGCCACCGTGGCCTGCCCCGCGTGGATGGCCGGTCAGATCTCGACCAACGCCGGCGAGGCCAACAAGGGCAAGTGGGACATCACCACCGCACCCGGTTCGACCGCCGCCAACTGGGGCGGCTCGTTCCTCTCCGTGCCCAAGAAGGGCAAGAACGTCGACGAGGCCACCGAGCTCGTCAAGTGGCTGACCGCCCCCGAGCAGCAGGCCGCCGTCTTCAAGGCGATCGGTAGCTTCCCGTCCAACAAGGGCGCGTACGAACTGCCCGACGTGAAGAGCGCGAAGCTGGCTTACTTCAACGACGCGCCGATCGGCCAGATCTACGCCGACGAGGCCAAGTCCATCCCCGAGACGGTGCTTGGCCCGAAGGACGGCGTCATCAAGGACACCATCTCCACCCAGATCAACAACATGGAGCAGCGCGGCACCAGCCCTGACGACGCGTGGAAGGCGGCGACCAACGCGATCGACAAGGCGATCGGCTGACCGTCGCCGGTGCGGGCGGCCCTCAGGAGCCGCCCGCACCGGCACGCGCGCAGTCCCTTGTCCGGGCAACCCGACGCACCCGGCAACTCAGCAACGCAGGGAAGGACTCCCGCCCGTGGCCACCTCGACTCCCACCCGGGACGCATACGCCCCGCCACCCGGCGGTTCCCAGCAGACACCGGCGGATTCCCGTCGGCAGACATGGCGGAGCCGGCTGTGGCGGTTCGACGACAAGGCTTCGCCGTTCGCCTACATAGCCCCGTTCTTCCTCGTCTTCGGCGCCTTCGGGCTCTATCCGCTGCTGTACACCGGATGGATCGCCCTGCACCGGGTGGAGATGACCGGCCTGGACCAGATGGAGTGGGTCGGCTGGGACAACTTCGACAAGATCCTGCACGACTCCGAATTCTGGACGGCCGTCAGCAACACCTTCCTGATCGGGGTCATGTCGACGGTCCCGCAGCTGCTGGTCGCGCTCGGCCTGGCCCACCTGCTGAACTACCGGCTGCGGGCCAGCACCTTCTGGCGGACGGTCATCCTCACCCCGTACGCCACCTCGGTGGCCTCCGCGGCCCTCGTCTTCGCCCTGGTCTTCCGGGCCGACGGCGGTCTGCTGAACTGGGTGCTGCATTTCGTCGGCTTCGGTGACACGAACTGGGCCAACGGCCACTGGACGTCGAAGATCGCGATCTCCGTCATCGTGATCTGGCGCTGGACGGGCTACAACACCCTGATCTACCTGGCCGCCATGCAGGCCGTACCGACCGATCTGTACGAGGCCGCATCGCTGGACGGCGCATCGCGCTGGCAGCAGTTCCGCAAGGTGACCATCCCCTCTCTGCGGCCCACGATCCTCTTCACGATCGTCATCTCGACCATCGGCTCCATGCAGCTGTTCGGTGAGCCCCTGCTGCTGGAGGGCGGCACTCTCGGAGCCACCGGCGGCAACGAGAATCAGTACGAGACGCTCAGCGTCTACCTCTACAACTACGGCTGGAATCTCGGGCACCTCGGTCCGGCCGCCGCAGTGGCCTGGGCGATGCTCGCCCTCCTGCTGATCATCGCCGCGGTCAACTGGCTCATCGGCCGCTTCGTACGCAAATCCGCGGTCTGACCGGGAGCGATTTCCATGACCATGACCAGCCCCACCAAAGCCCCGGAACGCGGCCTCCCGCAGCCGGCCCACCGGGCGACGCGGCGCCCGACCCGCTTCAGGCCGGGCGCAGGCAAGCAGTTGCAGGGCGGCCCGTTCACCTACATCGCCCTGGCCGTCGTCGGCATCGGCTCGCTCCTGCCGCTCTACTGGACCCTGGTGGCCGCGTCCCACACCCAGGACGAAGTGCTCGCCACCACACCGCCGTTCCTGCCCGGCGGGCGGCTGATGCACAACCTCGACGCCGCCTGGAGCCAGGCGCACCTCGGCAAGGCGATCGTCAACAGCGTCATCGTCTCCGGCTGCATCACGGCGGCGACGCTCTTCTTCTGCACCCTGGCCGGCTACGCCTTCGCCAAGATGCGCTTCAGGGGCCGCGGCGGGCTGATGACCGCGGTCATCGCCACGCTCACGATCCCGCCGCAGCTCAGCGTCGTCCCGTTGTTCATGATGATGTCCGACATCGGCTGGGGCGGAAAGCTGGAGTCGGTGATCTTCCCGACCCTGGTGAGCGCGTTCGGGGTGTTCTTCATGCGCCAGTACCTGAGCGAGGCGCTGCCCTACGAACTCATCGAGGCCGCCAAGGTCGACGGTGCGAACAACTTCCGCATCGTGCGCAGCGTGGTGCTCCCGGTGGCCCGCCCCGCGATGATGGTGCTGGGGATGCTCACCTTCGTACAGGCGTGGAACGACTTCTTCTGGCCCTACCTCGCCCTCAATCAGCAGAACCCCACGCTCCAGGTGGCCCTCGGCCAGCTGAGCGCCTCCTACACCCCCGACCAGAGCATCGTGATGGCCGGTGCGCTGATCAGCACACTGCCGCTGCTCCTGGTCTTCGTGATCTTCGGCAAGCAGATCGTCGGAGGGATCATGTCCGGCGCCGTCAAGGGGTGACACCGCGTCACCCGACTTCCCGCCTCTCCCCGGACTCCCCGTACGGCCTGTTCCCTGACCGCAGGCCGTACGGGCCCCCCGGAGCTCCACCTACCTGCCCCTGTTCGTCCATCCCTGGGAGCGCTCCCGCATGACTGCTGTACGACCCGACATCGCCCCGAAGCAGGCGCCCGAGGCAGCGGACTTTCCGACCGGTTTCGTCTGGGGGGCGGCCACCGCCGCCTACCAGGTCGAGGGCGCCGCTGCCGAGGACGGCCGCACCCCTTCCATCTGGGACACCTTCAGCCGCACCCCGGGCAAGGTCCGCAACGGTGACACCGGAGACATCGCCGCCGACCACTACCACCGCTACCGCGACGACGTGGCGCTGATGAAGCAGCTCGGCCTGAAGGCCTACCGCTTCTCCGTCTCCTGGTCCCGGGTGCAGCCCACCGGCCGCGGCCCCGCCGTCGAACGCGGACTGGACTTCTACCGCAGGCTCGTCGACGAGCTCCTCGAAGCGGGCATCGCGCCCGTCGCCACCCTCTACCACTGGGACCTGCCGCAGGAGCTGGAGGACGCCGGCGGCTGGCCCCAGCGGGTGACCGCCGAGCGCTTCGCCGACTACGCCGCCATCATGGCCGGCGCCCTCGGCGACCGCGTCTCCACCTGGACCACCTTCAACGAGCCGTGGTGCTCGGCCTTTCTCGGTTACGGCTCCGGCGTGCACGCCCCCGGCCGCACCGAGCCGGCATCCGCCCTGCGCGCGGCCCACCACCTCAACCTCGCGCACGGCCGGGCGATCGAGGTCCTGCGCGACCGGCTCCCCGCTGCCGCGCAGACCTCGGTCACTCTCAACCTCCACCAGGTCCGCCCGCTGACCGACAGCGCGGCCGACGCGGACGCCGCCCGCCGGATCGACGCGGTGGGCAACCGGGTCTTCACCGGCCCGATGCTGCACGGCGCGTACCCCGAGGACCTGATCGCCGACACCTCGCACCTGGTCGACTGGTCGAAGCTGGTCCACGACGGCGACCTGGCCGCCATCTCCCGTCCGATCGACGTCCTGGGCGTCAACTACTACACACCGACGCTGGTCTCCACGCCCGCGAGCGGTTCCGGCAACTCGCGCGACGACGGTCACGGCAACAGCGACCACTCCCCGTGGCCCGGCTCCGAGCATGTCGCCTTCCACCTCTCCGAGGGCAAGAAGCGCACCGCGATGAACTGGGCGATCGACCCCGACGGGCTGTACAACCTGCTCATCGACGTCGCCCGGGAGCACCCCGGCGTGCCGCTGATGGTCACCGAGAACGGTGCGGCCTTCGACGACTACGTCTCGCCCGAGGGCCTGGTGGAGGACCCCGAGCGGATCGAGTACCTGCGCGGCCACCTCGACGCCGTACAGCGGGCCGTGGCCGACGGGGCGGACGTGCGCGGCTACTTCCTCTGGTCCCTGATGGACAACTTCGAGTGGGCGTACGGGTACTCCAAGCGCTTCGGTGCCGTCTACGTCGACTACGCCACCCAGCGCCGCATCCCCAAGGCGAGCGCCCGCTGGTACGCCGACGTCATCCGCCGCCACGCACTGCCCCCGGTCACCGGCCTCGGCTGACCTGCACACCCCCCCTCCCGAGACCCGGCCGTCCGTGCCGGGTCTCCGTCCTTTCCGCCCGGCGCCGGGGGCCACGGAACCCGGTTCGGCACACCCGTAGTATGGGAGCGCTCCCATTTCTGACGCTGCCGGGAGGCCGCCGGGCACGGACGAGTGTCAAGGGATCCAGCACCAGGACTTGGTTCGGTTATCCGACTGTGAGAAATTGACCGCGAACGGGAGGCAGCCATGACGGCAGCGCGAGTACGGAGCGGCGGGCGGCCCACGCTCGAAGAGGTCGCGGCACGGGCGGGGGTGGGACGCGGCACGGCCTCGCGGGTCATCAACGGCTCCCCACGGGTCAGCGCGCACACCCGCGAGGCGGTGGAGGCGGCCGTCGCCGAACTGGGGTACGTACCCAATCGCGCGGCCCGCGCGCTCGCCGGGAACCGTACCGACGCCATCGCCCTCGTCGTGCCCGAGCCGGAGACCCGCTTCTTCGCCGAGCCGTACTTCTCCGACATCGTCCGCGGTGTCGGCGCGGCGCTCGCCGACACCGACATGCAGCTGCTGCTCACCCTGGTCGGCAGCGACCGCGAGCGCCGGCGGCTGGCCCAGTATCTGACCGCGCACCGCGTCGACGGCGTGCTGCTGGTCTCCGTCCACGCCGACGACCCGCTGCCGGACCTGCTGGAGCAGCTCGGCATGCCGGCCGTGATGAGCGGCCGCAGATCAGCCTCCGAACCGCTCGCCGCGGTCGACTCGGACAACTTCGAGGGCGCCCGCGCAGCCGTCGACCATCTGATTTCCCGGGGCCGCCGCTCCATCGCCACGATCACCGGGCGCCTCGATGTCTACGGTGCCCGGCGCCGCCTCGACGGCTACCGCAAGGCGGTCTCCGCGGCCGGTCTCGGACCGGACGAGCAGCTGGTAGCCCCCGCCGACTTCACGGAGGAGGGCGGCGCACAGGCCATGCGGGACCTGCTGGCCCGGCGCCCCGACGTCGACGCGGTCTTCGCCGCCTCCGACGTCATGGCCGCAGGGGCCCGCCAGGTGCTCCGTGAAGCCGGCCGGCGCATCCCGGACGATGTGGCCCTCATCGGCTTCGACGACTCGGCCGTGGCCCGTCACATGGACCCGGCGCTCACCAGCGTGCGCCAGCCGATCGAGGAGATGGGCCGCACGATGGCCCGCGTACTGCTCCAGGAGATCGCGGGCGAGAACCAGGAGCGTCCGCAGATCGTGCTCCCCACGGAACTGATCGTCCGCGACTCCTCGTGACGGCCGTCACATGACCGCCCGGTGAGGGTGGCTCAGACACGAGAAGGGCCCCGGTCGACGACCGGGGCCCTTCCCTTCAGGGTGAGTAACGGGACTCGAACCCGCGACATCCTGGACCACAACCAGGTGCTCTACCATCTGAGCTATACCCACCATGCCCGGTCTTTTTCTGACCGGCCGAGAAAAAGTGTACAGGGTCCGAGAGGGTGCTCGCGCCCCAGTTGTTCAGCCGCTGATCCCGGCCCCCGAAAGGCCCATGACCAGCGGCTTCACAATGTCCTACGGCGTGGGCGGCGCGACACGTGCCGCGATCGCCTTGGCGCGCTCCGAGTCCGGCCCGGGCTGCGGCACGAAGATCG
The DNA here is from genome assembly GCF_043200155.1 of Streptomyces sp. NPDC048473. Lineage (NCBI taxonomy): Bacteria > Bacillati > Actinomycetota > Actinomycetes > Kitasatosporales > Streptomycetaceae > Streptomyces > Streptomyces sp. NPDC048473. Next base: position 181,816 of record NZ_JBICXE010000003.1, on the reverse strand, counting down.
CCTCGCGGTAGTAGCGCAGCTCCGTGATGGAGTCACGGATGTCCGCGAGCGCCCGGTGGTTGCCGTTCTTGTCCGGACTGTTGAAGTACGCCCTCGGGTACCAGCGGCGCGCCAGCTCCTTGACCGAGGACACATCGACGATCCGGTAGTGGAGGTAGCCCTCCAGGGTCGACATGTCCCGTGCCAGGAAGCCGCGGTCGGTGGAGACCGAGTTCCCGCAGAGCGGGGCCTTGCCGGGCTCCTTCACATGCTCGCGGACATAGGCCAGCACCTGGGCCTCGGCGTCGGCCAGGGTGGTGCCCCCGGCCAGCTCGTCGAGGAGACCCGAGGCGGTGTGCATCTGGCGCACCACCTCGGGCATCGTCTCCAGGGCCGCGTCCGGCGGGCGGATCACGATGTCCACCCCTTCGCCGAGCACGTTCAACTCCGAGTCGGTGACCAGCGCGGCCACCTCGATGAGTGCGTCTTCCGTCAACGAGAGCCCGGTCATCTCGCAGTCGATCCACACCATGCGGTCGTTCATGGCCCCACCCTACGGGGCACTCCGTTGACCCGGCAGGGTCGGGCGCCCGGAGGCGTACGCGTCGGGGCCCGGTTTCCCGTGCTCCGGCTGCCCCGCCCCGACCGTCGCCGACGTGACGACATGCGGACCCGGTGGGGTGGCCGCAGCCGTGGCACGCCGGCCCGCCGAGGTGCCCTGCGCGGGCACGATCGGATCGATCGCCGCGGCGGATGCCTCCGCACCACCACCCTGCGGACGACGGGCCCGGTAGGCGGCCCGGTACGCGGCGGGGGAAGAGCCCAGCTGGCGCCGGAAGTGTCCGCGCAGCGCGACCGGCGAACGGAAGCCGCAGCGGCCCGCGACCTCGTCGACCGAGTACTCGGACGTCTCCAGCAGTCGCTGTGCCTGCAGCACCCGCTGGGTGATCAGCCACTGGAGCGGTGCGCTGCCGGTGAGCGAGCGGAACCTCCGGTCAAAGGTCCGCCTGCTCATGTAGGCGCGCGCGGCCAGCGTCTCCACGTCGAACTGCTCGTGGAGATGCTCCAGCGCCCAGGCCACGACCTCTGCGAGCGGGTCGGAGCCGATCTCCTCAGGTAAAGACCTGTCGAGATAGCGCTCCTGGCCGCCACTGCGCCGCGGCGGCACGACGAGCCGGCGGGCCAGTGCCCCGGCGGCCTCCGTGCCGTGGTCCGTGCGGACTATGTGCAGACAGAGGTCGATCCCGGCCGCCGTCCCGGCGGAGGTGAGCACATCGCCGTCGTCGACGAAGAGCTCACGCGGATCGACATGCACCGACGGATAGCGCTTGGCCAGCGTCGGTGCGTACATCCAGTGTGTGGTCGCCGGGCGGCCGTCCAGCAGGCCGGCGGCGGCGAGCACGAACGCGCCGGTGCACAGCCCGACGATGCGGGCCCCTTCTTCATGGGCGCGGCGCAGCGCGTCCAGTGCCTCCACGGGCGGTGGTGAGGTGATCGAGCGCCAGGCGGGCACCACGACGGTGCCTGCCCTGCTGATCGCCTCCAGCCCGTAGGGCGCGGTCAGTTCGAGTCCCCCGGTGGTCCGCAGCGGTCCCTCTTCCCCGCCACAGACGAGGAGTCGGTAGCGCGGAACTCCCGCGTCCTGGCGGTCGATTCCGAACACGGAGAGCGGGATCGAGCTCTCGAAGATGGGGCCGCCGCTGAACAGCAGTACGGCGACGACTTCTCGTCGTCGTCGTCCACTGAGCTTCCGTACAGCCTCCGTTGCGGCGGCGGAGTCCTGGCTCATGACGCTAAGCCCCCCTCGGTGTTCGCGTCTTCCTGGTCCTTACGGGCCTGTCGCTCCTGCACTTTTCCCCTCGGTCCTGCACGAGACCCCCGTCTTCGGTACTCAAGATCGAATCTACTGCGTCCCGTGGTGCCGGCGTGACAAGTTCACCAACCAGCGTTATGTCGACAAGGCAACTTGGCGGGAAGCATTCGATCACGAAGGGTTTCACTCGGCGGCCGTGCTGGGAAGTGCGCCTCGCCTTGATGGCCCGTCCCTATCGGGTAGAAGCGTACCGCGCGGTCTCTTCTTGCCTGGTGGCAAGGGGGTTGATCGGCCAATTCGGCAAGGAAGCGACAGGGGTGTGAAGTTGGCTGAAAATAGATGGTTGTGCATACGTGATTCGGTCAGTCGACCGGCGCACAACCCCGATGGGCGGCCACTTCTTTGCGCCCCTCGGCAGGTCGGACGGCCGATCGTACGGAATCACGCGGTGGTGCCGGCGGGCGGCGGGATCCCGACCGGCGGGCCGGTATCGGTCCGCCGGCCGGGCGGAGGGCTCCGGACGGGGCGGAGGGGTCGGGGCGGGTACCGCGTGACTCCTGGGAGTGGACCGCCGGGCCGGCGGTCGGCGGCGGAGTGGTGATCCATCCCAGGGGTGCGGCGGTGTGGTGATCGATCCCGGGGGCGCGGCGGTCCGGGTGCGCCGTGCAGCGGGTGACGGATACGGCCCCGCCCGGTCACTGAGGGGAGTCGGTCCGGCCCGGCAGCGTCGATGTACAGCACAACCGGCATTGCCATACGGGTCCGCCTCGGGCATGCTCCGTGCAACGTCGCACGCGCTTTGCGCGGGTCTGGGCAGTGGAGGAGTGGCGCCGTACCCTTGGGGGTAAGGGGTTGGGAAGATGATTCCCGGACACCGCAACACCGCCCGCTGACGCACCTTCCCCAAGTCACTCTCCTCACGAGGACTCTCTTCGCCGAGACACCGATGGCCGGTCACGAAATCCCTGAACCCGCCGACCGCAAGCAGGTGGCCGACCCCGCGTCGGACCCGCAGGCGGCCGAAGAAACACGTCATTCCTGCGATCCCGCCTTCCGGCATGGGGTCGTGGTCGGCTTCGACGGCTCGACCTCCAGTGAGCGTGCCCTCGCATACGCCATCGGCATGGCCCGAAGATCAGGTTCCGGCCTGATCATCGTCCATGTCGCCAATCGGCTGCCGACCACCGTCTGGGCAGGCTGCGAGCCGCCCGTCTTCGTCGACGTGCCCGACCATCGCACCGAGGTGCTCGGCCTGGAGCTCGCCTGCGCGGACTACCTCTCCGAGGTTCCCTGGGTGCTCGTCGAGCGCGGCGGGGACATCTGTCATGAGCTGGAGGAGGTCGGCCGGGAGTACTCGGCCGACGCCATCGTCGTCGGCTCCACGCACGGCATCGTCGGCCGCATCTTCGGCTCGGTGGCGGGGCGCCTCGCGCGGCGCGCACAGCGCCCGGTCGTCGTCATCCCCTGAGCGTTCCCCGTCCCGGACGCCCCTGCCGTCACCCCTGTCACCGGGACCGGACCCAGCAGCCGACGTGGCGTCAACTCGCCTGTGAAAACCGGCAATCTACCGATGCGTAGAGGTGGATTGTGCGCTTGTGAAGGGTACATAAGGGTCACTGGGAAGCAGGACCACTGCATGTGAAGGGAGCCCGCCGTGGACAATGACGTCTCTGCGGGAAGCACCAGCACCTCTACCCTCGGCCACCTCGCCCTGGGACTCACCCTGTTGGCGTTCGGAATCGGTCACACCGGGGTCGTGGACGGTGTGACGGCGGCCGACGCCGTCTCGCTCGCGCTGTATGTCGGCGGTATCGCCCTGTTCGTCGCCGGACTCCTGGAGTTCCGCGCGGGAAGCGGCTTCACCGGCACGGCCTTCGTCGGGCTCGGCGCCTTCTGGTTCACCTGGGGCACCGGCGCCGACGCGCATGTCTCCAGCCATGCGGCAGGGCTGTTCCTGCTGCTCTGGGCCCTGTTCGCGCTCAGCCTGACCCTCGGCGCGGCCGGTGGCGGTCTGCTCGCCCGGGGGACGTACGCACTGCTGTTCCTGGGGCTTCTGCTCCTGGGCGTCGGGCAGTTCGCGGACAGCGGGAGCCTGGCCAAGGCGGGCGGCTGGCTTGCCGCGGTGTCCGGACTCGCCGCCTGGTACGGGGCGACGGCGGCGCTGGCCAACTGGCCCACGGCGCTGCCGGGGCGTGCTGCCGGCCGAGGGGTGACGGCCACCGGCTGAGGCAGCGACCGGGCCGGTGCGGCGCTACGGGAGGCACCGGCCCCCACGGGAGCGGCCCCGTACCCACGGTGGCGGTGGGTACGGGGCCGCTCTGCTCCGGGCACAGCCCGTGCAGGGATGCCTACTCGACGGTGACGGACTTCGCCAGGTTGCGCGGCTTGTCGATGTCACGGCCCATGGCCAGTGCCGTGTGGTACGCGAAGAGCTGGAGCGGGATGCCCATCAGGATCGGGTCCAGCTCGTTCTCGTTCTTCGGTACGACGATGGTGTGGTCGGCCTTCTCCTGCACCTGGTGTGCGACGGCGAGGATGCGGCCGCTACGGGCCTTGATCTCCTCCATCGCGGCGCGGTTCTTCTCCAGCAGATCGTCGTCCGGCACGATCGCGACCGTCGGCATCGCGGGCTCGATCAGCGCCAGCGGGCCGTGCTTCAGCTCGGAGGCGGGGTAGGCCTCGGCGTGGATGTACGAGACCTCCTTGAGCTTCAGCGAGGCCTCACGGGCGACGGGGTAGCCGCGCACCCGGCCGATGAACATCATCGACTTGGCGTCCGCGTACTCCGCCGCCAGCTTCTTGATCTCGTCCTCGTTCTCGAGGATCTCGGTGATCTGGGCGGGCAGCCTGCGCAGGCCCTCGATGATCCGCTTGCCGTCGGCGACCGACAGATCCCGGATCCGGCCCAGGTGCAGGGCGAGCAGCGCGAACGCGACGACCGTGTTCGTGAAGCACTTGGTGGAGACGACACAGACCTCGGGGCCGGCGTGGACGTACGTACCGCCGTCGGCCTCCCGGGCGATCGCCGAGCCGACCACATTGACCACACCGAGGACCCGGGCGCCCTTGCGCTTGAGCTCCTGGACGGCGGCCAGCACGTCGTACGTCTCACCGGACTGGGAGACCGCGACATACAGGGTGTCGGGGTCGACGACCGGGTTGCGGTAGCGGAACTCGGAGGCGGGCTCGGCGTCCGCGGGGATACGGGCCAGCTCCTCGATCAGCTGCGCGCCGATCTGACCCGCGTGGTACGAGGTGCCGCAGCCCAGGATCTTGATCCGGCGGACCCCACGCGCCTCACGGGCGTCCAGGTTCAGACCGCCGAGGTGCACGGTGGAGAAACGGTCGTCGATCCGGCCGCGGAGCACCCGGTCGACGGCGTCCGCCTGCTCGGAGATCTCCTTGTGCATGTACGTGTCGTGGCCGCCCATGTCGTACGACTCGGCCTCCCACTCCACGGTGGTCGGCGTGGCCGTCGTGGACGAGCCCTCCGTCGTGTACGTACGGAAGTCGTCGGCCTTGAGGGTGGCCATCTCGCCGTCGTCGAGGGTGACGACCTGGCGGGTGTGGGCGACCAGCGCGGCGACGTCGGAGGCGACGAACATCTCCTTCTCGCCGATGCCGAGCACGACCGGGGAGCCGTTGCGGGCGACCACGATGCGGTCGTTGAAGTCGGCGTGCATGACGGCGATGCCGTACGTGCCCTCGACCGAGCGCAGGGCCTCGCGGACCTTCTCCTCCAGGGTGTCCGCCTGGGCGCGGGCGATCAGGTGGACCAGTACCTCGGTGTCGGTCTCGGAGAGGAAGACGACACCGTCGGCGACGAGCTTCGCACGGAGCTCGGAGGCGTTGTCGATGATGCCGTTGTGGACGACGGCGACCTTGTTGTCGGCGTCCAGGTGCGGGTGCGCGTTCTCGTCGCTCGGGGCGCCGTGGGTGGCCCAGCGGGTGTGGGCGATACCGGTGGTGCCGGTGAAACGCTTGGGGATGCGGGCCTCCAGCTCGCGGACCCGGCCCTTCGCCTTGACCATCTTCAGGGCGGCGGGCTTCCCGGCCGACGCCTTTCCGGTGATGACGATGCCCGCGGAGTCGTAACCCCGGTACTCCAGCCGCTGCAGCCCTTCCAGCAGCAGCGGAGCCACATCACGCTTCCCGATATATCCGACGATTCCGCACATAAAGTCTCTGCCCCTCCATCGACGTACCTGTGGTGCCCGTTGCTACCCGTTGCTGCCTGTTCCTCAGCCGTAGACGATGCGTCGCAGCTGGCGGAGCGAGAGCTCCGGCGGCGCGACCGCCCGGTGCGGCAGCTCGGCCGCGATCCGCTCGAAGATCTCCGTGTTCACCAGGCCGCCGGACTGCAGTTCGCGGTGGCGGCGGCGGACGAAGTCGTCGGTCGTCTCGTCGAAGTACGCCAGCACGTCGAGAATCACCCGGGCGGCTTCACCGCGCTGGAGCGCGGTGCTGCGCACCAGGTGATCAATGAGGTCGTCATGCGACGAGCGGCGTTCGAGCACTCGTAGATATTGCGGCGAACGGAGCACTTACGCAACAATTCTGCCCGATATCGGGCAGGGGTGGGTGTGATTACGCTCTCGGACGGACCCCGGGGCGGTCGAGGAGGGCATCGGGACGCGCTCAGAGACGCTTCAGGACGGCCTGTTTGGCAGCGGTGAACTCGTCGTCGGTGAGGATCCCCGCCTGATGCAGCTCGCCGAGCTCCCGCAGCCGGCGCAGCAGTACGTCGTGATCGTCGGCGGCAGGTGCGGGGACGGGTGCCGCTGGTGCGGCCGGGGCCGGGTTCTGTGCGGGCCGGGCGCTTTCGGCGGCGGCCGCTGTCTCCGCCCCCGCCGCACCCGGCAGCCGGACCAGTACCGCCGCCGCGACCAGTACCGCCGTGTACTCCTTCTTGGACAGCCCCCACAGATCCAGTGAGTACGGGTCGAACTCGGCCGCCGGAGCCGGGCCCGTAGCCCTGTCCCCGCCCTCGCCCCGTACGAAGCGCAGATGCCCGTTCTCCAGACCGATGGCGGGCAGCCAGTGCACCCCGGTCACCTCCGACACCGGGAAGGCGACCGGACCGCCCGTGCTCTTGACCTCCTTGGCCTTCCAGTTCCAGGTGAGGCGGATGACCTCCCCGTCGAACGAGGCCGTGCCGTCCCCGCCGCCCCCGGCGACCGGCACCGCGGGTCCCGGCAACAGGAAGCCGTCCACCGGCCCGGCGGGCACCTGCTCGATCAGCAGGGCGCCGCGCACCTCGCCGACGAAGTACTCCGCTACTCCGCTGCGGTCCTTTTCCACCGACAGCCGGTACGGATCCGCGGCGTCCTTGAGCCTGCCGTCCGCAGCGCGCAGGACCGGACAGGCGCCGTCGCGCAGCCGCAGCCGAAGCCGACCGCCCTTGCGGTCCGGTTCGAAGGCGATGCCCGCCAGTGCCCGGAGCGGGACCACGCACTCACCCAGTTCCTGCCGGAGCGGATGAATACCCTTCCCGCGGCCGGGCACGATCCGCACTGTCTCGCCGTCGAAGGTCCACGTTCCGTCGCGCTGGATTATTTCCGCCATGGGGCAGATTCTCGCAGCCGCATAACGGGGAAGTGGTCTACACCTTGACCGTGCGTGGGACTGGCGATACGCATGGTGATGGTTCGTTGCTCAGGAGATCCACAGGTGTGAACCCGTCGAAAGGGACCCGGCTTGTGAGACTGCACAGGACACAGCGCACCGCCCTTCCCCGTCTTCTCGGCTCGCTGCTGCTCGTCACAGCGGCCGGTATCTCCAGCGTCGGCGCAGCGCCGGAAGGACAGGCGGCGAGCAGCGGCCCGGCCGCCGCCTCGCCACGTCCGCTCGGGCAGATAGTGCCCGCCCCCGCCGAGGCGAAGCCCGGCGGTTCTCCGTACACCATCACCGCGGACACCAGGATCCGCGTCGAGGACGGCTCCCGCGAGGCCCGGAAGATCGGCGACTATCTGGCGGGCGTGCTGCGCCCGTCCACCGGGTACGCCCTGCCGGTCACCGGCCGTGGCGGCGACGGCATCCGGCTCCGGCTCGACTCCCACGACAGCGGGTCGGGCGCCGAGGGCTACTCCCTGAAGTCGAGCCCCGGCTCCGTCACCATCACCGCACGCAACCCCGCAGGGCTCTTCCACGGCGTCCAGACGCTGCGTCAGCTGCTCCCGGGCCACGTGGAGAAGAACAGCCGTCAGAAGGGCCCGTGGAAGGTCGCGGGCGGCACGGTCGAGGACGCGCCGCGCTATGCGTACCGGAGCGCGATGCTGGACGTCTCCCGGCACTTCTTCTCCGTCGCCGAGGTCAAGCGCTACATCGACCAGCTCGCCCTGTACAAGATGAACAAGCTCCATCTGCATCTCTCCGACGACCAGGGCTGGCGGATCGCCATCGACTCCTGGCCGCGGCTCGCCACGTACGGCGGGCAGACGGAGGTCGGCGGGGGAGTCGGCGGCTACTACACGAAGAACGACTACAAGGAGATCGTCCGGTACGCCTCGTCCCGCTATCTGGAGGTCGTGCCGGAGATCGACCTGCCCGGCCACACCAACGCGGCGCTCGCCTCGTACGCGGAGCTGAACTGCGACGGCGTCGCGCCGCCGCTCTACACCGGTACCGATGTCGGCTTCAGCTCGCTCTGCGTCCCGAAGGCCGTCACGTACGACTTCGTGGACGACGTGGTCCGTGAGCTGGCCGCGCTCACCCCCGGCAAGTACCTCCACATCGGCGGCGACGAGGCGCACTCCACCAGCCACGAGGACTATGTGGCCTTCATGGACAAGGCGCAGGCCATCGTCGGCAAGTACGGCAAGACCGTGATCGGCTGGCATCAGCTGACCGGGGGCACGCCGGTGAAGGGCGCGGTCGCCCAGTACTGGGGTTACGACCAGACGGGCGCGGCCGAGCGCAAGCAGGTGGCGGACGCCGCCGTGAACGGCACGAAGCTGGTGCTGTCCCCGGCGGACCGGAGCTACCTCGACATGAAGTACGACAAGGACACCGAGCTGGGCCTGGCCTGGGCCGGTTACGTCTCCGTCCAGCGCTCGTACGACTGGAACCCGGCGACGTACCTGGACGGCGCCCCGGAGGCTTCGATCCTCGGCGTCGAGGCGCCGCTCTGGTCGGAGACCCTGACCAACAGCGACGAGATCGAACAGATGGCGTTCCCCAGGCTGCCCGGGGTGGCGGAGCTGGGATGGTCGCCCGCGTCCACGCACGACTGGGACGCGTACAAGGTGCGGCTGGGCGCGCAGGGGCCGAGGCTCTCGGCGCTCGGCGTCAACTACTACCGGGCGCCGCAGGTTCCCTGGGCCGCGGAATGAGCTGACCGGGGCCGTCCGGCGACTGTTGTGTTCCCGGTCGCCGGACGGGATCGCCAGATGTCCTCCGTCGCCGGACGGCCCCGCCAGATGTCCTCAGTCGCCGGACGGGCTTGGTTTTCGAGCCCGTCCGGCGATCGGGGACAGTCACCGCACTAGAACCGTGCGATCGGGTTCTTCAACGTGCCGATCAGCTGCAGTGCCCCCGAAGGATCGGTCAGATCGACCATCTGCTTGTTGTTCCGCAGCTGCAGCCGGTTCAGGCAGGACAGCGCGAACTCCTCCGTGAACATGTCGTACTGCTTGAACTTGTCGGCGAGATACGGCACCGATTCCTGGTACCCGGTGACGCATTCGGCGGTCGTCCGCCAGAACGTCTCCTCGTCGAGTACGCCCTCGCTCGCCAGCCCCGCGCCAAGGAAGCGCAGGAAGCAGTCGAAGACATCGGTGAGGACCGAGAGCAGTTTCATGTCCTCGGGAACCTCGGCCCGGATCCGCTCGACCTGCGGCGGCAGCACCGCGTCCGGGTCCATGACCGCGATCTCCTCGGCGATGTCCTTGAAGACCGTGCGCCGTACGACCCCGTCCTCGACGACCAGGATGACGTTCTCGCCGTGCGGCATGAACACCAGGTCGTACGCGTAGAAGCTGTGCAGCACCGGCACCAGGTACGCGTCCAGGTAGTGGCGCAGCCACACTGCGGCGTCCAGCCCCGACTCGGCGATCAGCGCGCCGGCCACGGAGCTGCCCTCGTGGTCGGTGTGGAGCAGCGAGGCCATGGTCGCGACCCGCTCGCCGGGGGCCAGGCCGGGGACGGGGCTCTCCCGCCACAGCGCGGCGAGCATTTTCAGATACGGGGAGCCCTTGGCGGTGGCCGCCTCGTACGTCCGGTGGTGGTAGCCGATGGCCGCCCGCTCCCGGATGATCGAGAAGCGGGCCTCGCGCAGCAGTTCGTCGCGCTCGATCAGCTCGGCCAGCCAGTCGTTGATCGCGGGGGTGGCCTCCATGTACGCGGCGGAGAGCCCGCGCATGAAGCCCATGTTGAGGACGGACAGCGCCGTTTTGACGTAATGTCGGTCCGGGGCGCTGGTGTTGAAGAAGGTACGGATGGACTGCTGCGCCAGGTACGCGTCGTCGCCCTCGCCCAGGCAGACCAGATGCTGCTGCGCGAGCTCCCCGGCGAAGGTGACGGCCAGCTTGTTCCACCACTGCCAGGGGTGGACGGGGATCAGCAGGTAGTCGTCGAGGTCGAGCCCGAGACCGGACATCGTGGCCGCGAACCGGGCGCGGGTCTCCTCGTCCAGCTCGCCCCCGATCAGCGTCTCGTAGTCGAGCCCGGTGCCTGCTGTGAAGGTGGCGCGGTCGCGACGGGCGGCGAGCCAGACCAGCCGGATCCCGGCCGCCGTCTCGGGGGCGTACGCCCGGTACTCGTCCACACCGAAGCCGAGCCGCCCGTTGTTGGCGACGAAGCAGGGGTGGCCCTCGGTCATGCCGGTCTCGATCGCCTGGAACCCGGCCCGGACCAGCTCGGCGGAGGTGACGGGCGGCTTGGTCAGCTTGTACGCGGTGCCGGCCAGGGTGGAGGAGATCTCCTCCAGGTAGACCGGGAGGACCTCCGCCGAGAGGCCGAGCGTGGAGCGCAGCTCGACAAAGAACTCACCTGCGTCCAGCGGCAGTTCGCTGCCGTGCCGGTGGCGGGTGATCGAGTCGGCCTCGACCTGCCAGTGGTCGAGGGCGAAGATCCGGGCGGTGAAGCGGTACTCGGTCGCCGCGTCGTCGCTGCGCACCGAGTAGCGGTCGCCGCCGAGCGGTGCGGGGGTCAGCAGCCGCTCGTGGCTGAACTCGGCGAGCGCCTTGCGGATCAGCAGCCGGTTGGCGGTGGCCCAGCGCTCGGGGGTGAGGTGGGCGACGGCGTCGGTGGTCGGGGTCATCGGGCGGCTCCTTCGCGCGCGGCCTCGAACTGCTCGCGGGTGCAGGCGCTGAGCAGGGCGTTCTTCTCCGGCTTGGCTATCTCGCCCAGCACTTCGAAGCCGACCGCCTTGTTGAGGGCGTGCACCGCGCTGTTGCGTACATCGGGTTCGACGACGACCCGGCGCACGGACGGGTCGGCGAACAGCGCCTCCATCACGGCGGTGATCACGCCGAGCGTGAAGCCGTGCAGCGGGGTGTCGGTCGGGGCGACCAGGAAGTGCATCCCGATGTCGCCGGGCTCGGCCTCGTGCAGCCCCTTGAGCTCGACCTCGGTGGGGTCGTACCGCTCCATCAGGAAGGCGGGCTCCCCGTTGTGCAGCCCGATGAAGGCGTCGTGGTGCGGGTGGGCGGCGATCGCCATGTACTCCCGCTCCACGTCCTGGAGCTTGGCGTCGCCCATCAGCCAGAAGGAGGCCTTGGGGTGGGTGACCCAGCCGTGCACCAGCTCGGCGTCGGCGAGGGGGTCCAGTGGGCGGGTGGTGAAGGTGCCGAGGTCGGTGGTCATACGGCGAACTCCTGGAAGGCTATGGACTTCTCGACCGGGTAGTACTCACGGCCGAGCAGTTCGCCGATGATGTACGCGTTGCGGTAGGCACCCATGCCCAGGTCGGGCGAGGTGATCGAGTGGGTGTGCGTGCCCGCGTTCTGCAGGAAGACGCCGTGCCCGGTGGTGTCGATGGAGTAGTTGCGGGCCACGTCGAAGCGGCCGCGGCTGTCGTGCCGCAGGCGGTCGGTGATCGGATGAAGGAAGGCCGGCGGGGTGTACCGGTAACCGGTGGCGAGGATCAGGCCCTCGGTGGTGAGGGTGTAGTCCTTGCCCTGCTCCTCCTGGTGCAGCCCCAGCGTGTACGTACCGCTGCTCTCCTCGTAACTCACGCTGTTCAGAGATGAGTTGGTGAGGAGCCGGGTCGGGGTGGGACCGGGCAGGTTCTTCTGGTAGAGCAGGTCGAAGATCGCGTCGATCAGCTCGCCGTCGATGCCCTTGAAGAGGCCCTTCTGCCCGGACTCCAGCCGGTAGCGGGTCTCCTCGGGCAGTGTGTGGAAGTAGTCGATGTACTCCGGGGAGGTCATCTCCAGCGTCAGCTTGGTGTACTCCAGCGGGAAGAACCGCGGCGAGCGCGTCACCCAGTTCAGCCGGTAGCCGTGCACATCGATCTCGGAGAGCAGGTCGTAGTAGATCTCGGCCGCGCTCTGCCCACTGCCGACGAGGGTGATGGACTTCTTCGCCTGGAGAGCCGCTTTTCCGTCCAGGTAGCGGGAGTTGTGCAGATAGTCGCCGCCCAGGTCCTGGCAGGCGTCCGGGATGTACGGGGGAGTGCCGGTGCCGAGCACGAGCCGTGGGGCCCGGAAGACGCTGCCTGTGACGGTACGGACGGTGTAGAGCGCGGTGCCCTCGTCGTACGTGACCGACTCGACGGTCTCGCTGAAACGGACGCTGCTGAGTTGGGCGGCGGCCCAGCGGCAGTAGTCGTTGTACTCGGTCCGCAGCGGGTAGAAGTTCTCCCGTATGTAGAAGGAGTACAGCCGCCCGCGTTCCTTCAGATAGTTCAGGAAAGAGTACGGCGAGGTCGGGTCGGCCATCGTGACCAGGTCCGACATGAACGGCGTCTGGAGGTGGGCTCCTTCGAGGAACATCCCGGAGTGCCACTCGAAGTCCGGCTTGGACTCCAGGAACACCCCGTTCAGCTCGTCGATCGGCTCGGTCAGACAGGCCAGCCCGAGATTGAACGGACCGAGCCCGATGCCGATGAAGTCATGGGGTTCAGGATGCGCGGTCAAGGGAGTCTCCCAGGTACTGCTCGGCGTGGCCGGAGATCAGGTCGAGTACCGCGGCGATGTCCTGCGCGGTCGTTTCGGGGTTGAGCAGGGTGAACTTCAGGTACTGGCGGCCGCCGACCTTCGTACCGGCGACGACGGCCTCGCCGGAGGCGAAGAGGGCCTTGCGGGCATGGAGATTGGCCCGGTCGATCTCGGTGGGCGCGGTGATGCCGGACGGGATGTAGCGGAACACCAGGGTGGACAGCTGAGGCTCGACGACGACGTCGAAGCGCGGGTCGGCGGCGAGCAGTTGCCAGCCCTCGGCGGCCAGGTCGCAGACCTCGTCGAAGAGCTGGCCGATACCGTCCGCACCCATCACACGCAGCGTCATCCACAGTTTCAGGGCGTCGAATCTGCGAGTGGTCTGCAGCGACTTGTCCACCTGGTTGGGGATGCGTTCGGCGGCCATCCGCTGCGGGTTGAGGTACTCGGCGTGGTACGTGGCATGGCGCAGCGTGGCCCGGTCGCGGACCAGCAGGGCGGACGAACTCACCGGCTGGAAGAAGGACTTGTGGTAGTCCACGGTGACCGAGTCGGCGTGCTCGATGCCGTCGAGGAGGTGGCGGCGATCGAGGGAGGCCAGCAGCCCGCAGCCGTACGCGGCGTCGACATGCAGCCAGGTGGAGAACTGCTGGCAGAGCGCGGCGATTTCGGGCAGGGGGTCGATGGAACCGAAGTCGGTGGTGCCCGCGGTGGCGACGACGGCCACCGGGACGGCGCCTTCGGCGAAGCACTGCTCCAGCGCGCGGGCCAGTGCCACGGTCTGCATGCGCTTGTTGTGGTCGACGGGGACGGGGACGACCGAGTCCGGGCCGAGGCCGAGGAGTTTCGCCGACTTCTGCACGCTGAAGTGGCTGCATTCGGAGGTGAAGATGCGCAGCCGGGTGAAGTGGTGCGGCGGCGTCTTGGCCTCTTCCCGGGCGAGCAGCAGGGCCTGCAGATTGGACTGCGTACCGCCGCTGGTGAAGATTCCGTCCGCGGCCGGTCCGAGGCCGATCCGGGCCGCGGTCCAGTTGATCAGGCGGCGCTCGATCAGGGTGCCGCCGGCGCTCTGGTCCCAGGTGTCCAGGGAGGAGTTGACGGCCGAGAGAACGGCTTCGCCGAGGACGGCGGGGATGACCACCGGGCAGTTGAGGTGGCCCAGGTAGCGGGGGTGATGGAAGTAGACGGCGTCACGGAGGTAGACGCTGTCGAGCTCGTCGAGGGCGGCGGACGTATCGCCCAGTGGCCGGTCCAGATCGATCGCGTCAACGACGGGAGTGAGCTCGTCGACGGAGATTCCGGTGAACGGCCGGTCTGTGGCGGCGAGTTTGGCTGCGACCCGTTCGACTCCTGCGGTCACGGAGCGCCGGTAATGCTCCGCGGTCGTGTCGTTGAGCAGGTGCGAACGCATGAAGGGGTCCTCCCGGATGCGGGGAAACTTCATCGGTCCTCAGGACAGAAGGAGGGGCGAGGACCCGATGTCGAAGTAAGGTTAGCCTAACCTAACTTCACGTCGGGTTGTTCCTCGCCCTCCGAGGGATGCAGAGGTTGTCTGATTTGCGCGTACGGGGTGGCCGCTTCCGGCCTGCGGTCCGGCGCTGCCGGCCTGGACGTCCGCGGCGGCCGGTCGGCGGTCCTACTCGCCCGCGGCGGTATCCGCCGCCTCGCGCAGCTGCTCCTCGCTCATTCCGCGACGCCAGTACCCGACGAACGTCACGCGCCTGCGGTCGAATCGGCGCTCCTGTACGAGATGGCGGCGCAGCGCCCGCATGTGTGACGACTCACCCGCGATCCAGACGTACGGCGTTCCCTCGGGCAACTCGGCCGCCCGGACGGCCTCCACGGCGGTGGGTGCGCCCTTGTCCCGTACGAGCCAGGTGATCCAGGCCTTGGCGGCGGTGTTGAGGGCCTGGCGGTCCTCGGTGTGCTGGACCTCCAGCCAGACCCGGGCCTTCATTCCGGCCGGCAGCCACTCCAGGGCGGCGGATGCGGCGGGCAGTGCGGTCTCGTCGGCCCAGATCAGCACCCAGTCGGTGTCCTGTGGAGGGCGGAAGCGGACGGCCGTGTTGTCCTCGACGGCCGGGCCCAGCGCCTTGAGCGGATCGCCGGGGGCTGCGGCGGCGGCCCAGCGGCAGGCGGGCCCGCCGTCCTCGTGCAGCGCGAAGTCGATGTCGATCTCGGTCGCCCCGTCGGGCGTGCGGCGCTGGGCGCGCACGGTGTACGAGCGCATGACGGCCCGTACGTTGTCCGGAAGGGCGCGCCAGGCGGCGAACCAATTGCCGTCCTCATCGACCGGAACGATTGGTTCCGGCTGGCCGGGGTGCGGCAGGAACAGCGACAGGCTCTGATCGCGTCCTCCGGCGGCGAAGCCGTCGAGTCCCGGGCCGCCGAAGGTGATCCGGAGCATGGAGGGTCCGAGTCGCCGGGTCCGCAGGACGGTCAGGCCGAAGAACCGGAAGGGGGCGATGGGGGGTGCGACGGACGTCGTCATGCGGGGGCTCCTCCCAGGAACCGGAAGCGAAGCCGGGAACCGGCCGCCGGTACGTTCGAAGGAAGGTTAGCCTAACCTCATCGAACATTCGAGAGTGCCCCCGGCCGCTCACCAGACGAGGACCCCGCCACCCACGGCCCGGGCCCGCAGGGCGGCGGCGCTGATGTTGGCGAGCCGGGCCGCGACGTAGTCCCGCCGTTCGTCGCCGCCTCCGGCGAGCGTTGCGGCGTTCCGGTGCAGCAGCTCGCACTCGGCGAGGAAGTCCTCGATGTCCTCCGGCTCCACGTACAGATCACCGGTGGCCAGCTCCGGGAAGAACCGGGCGCCGAGCGCCCGTGCGGTCTCCGACCCCCACAGCGTGGTCCGGCAGACCTCGGTCCCGGCCATGTTGCTGCCGTCCTCGGGGTCGTCGAGAAGATGCGACTTCCCCTGCTCGTCGTAGACGAAGGTATGCACCAGAAGCGTCATGTCCCGAACTCCTCCCGGCAGTCGTCGAGTCCCTCGACGGTGACCTCGACGGCCCGGTACTCCTCCCAACGCGCCCGGTCCAGCCGCAGCCGCTGCAGAGTGACGGGCGCGCCCCGTACCGCCGCGACCTCCAGCCCGTCCGGCAGATAGCCGAGCCGGCGCGAGACACCCAGCGAACGCGGGTTGTCGGTCATCGCGGCCGAGACCGCGGTCCGGGCCCCGAGACCGGCGAAGGCGAGATGCAGGGCCGCGGCCCGCATCTCGGTGCCGATGCCCCGACCCTGGTGGGCGAGGCCCAGCCACGAACCGGTGCTGACCTCACCGGTCACGGCGAAGTCCTTCGCCATCACGTCCTGCCGCCCGACCACCTTGCCCTCGTGCAGCACGACGAGGCTCAGCGCCCAGTCCCGTACGGACCAATCGGCGACGGTGGCCAGCACATGCTGGAACACGGCCTTGCCGCACTCGGCGGGTGACGCGTCGGTCCAGGGGATCGTGAACGGCATACGGTCCGGCGTGTGAACCCCGTCGGCGGCGACCGATGCGAGATCGTCCAGCAACTCCAGGTCCGGAAGACGGAGTTCCAGGCGGGGCGTGCGGAGGCGGAGCCCGTACAGGGGCCAGTGCTGCGGCTTCATGTACGGACTCTGCCGCTCGGGCCTGCGCCCTGTCGAACGAATTGCGCCCCGCCCCGCCGCGACGGTCGGCCAGGCCCGGTAACGTGGCAATCTTCGGCCGGCGCACGCCCCCGGAGTCCCGAAGGCGAACGCTCATGACACAGCCTGCCCCACACCCCGCACGATTTCGCCTCGACGCCGCACTGGACGGCCTGGCCATCACCTTCCAGGGGATGACCGCCCATCCCGACGAGCACAACTGCGAATGCCACTGGGGCAGCGCACAGGAGCTCGCTCAGCTCAAGGTGCCGGACAAGGAGCTGGACCCCGACCTCCTGCAGCGCACCTGGCGGGCTCCCGACTGGAGCGACCACCCCTCCGTGCTGCGCCGGATCCTGCCCCAGTTCGCCAGGGCCCTCGTCGACGGCCACATCGAACCCTTCTTCGGCGCGGATGACGTCGGCCGCTCGTTCGCCCGCGGTCACTGGCAGCAGTGGCCCGACGATCAGGCCGCAGCGGTAAGGGAGTTCCTCCACGCCTGGTGGGCCCACACGCTCACCGATCCGGCCCCCGCCGTCCCCGCCCACGAGCTCCTCGCGCTGAACGTCGAGGCATCAGGCACGCTTAGCCCGTGGCTCGCCCACTGGGAAACGCAGACCGGCACCCCGGCCGACCATCACTTCGCCGAAGCCGCCGCCCAGTGGGAGCGCGACCTGCTCGGGGACGAACTCCCTTGGGATGCATGGGAGAACGAGGAGGAGAAATGCACAGAACTGACGGCCTGGCTGGTCGGCCACGCCCGCGCCCGGCTCGCCGCCCACGGTGTATCCGATGAACTGCTCCACCGCATACGACTGCTCGGCCTCACCGGCTCCGACCGCTGGGAGGACCCGCATTGGCCCGGCC
This sequence comes from Streptomyces sp. NPDC048473, assembly GCF_043200155.1. Taxonomy (NCBI): domain Bacteria; kingdom Bacillati; phylum Actinomycetota; class Actinomycetes; order Kitasatosporales; family Streptomycetaceae; genus Streptomyces; species Streptomyces sp. NPDC048473. Next base: position 164,443 of record NZ_JBICXE010000003.1, on the reverse strand, counting down.
ATCGCTACTGATCCACCGAACCGTGATGCCACCCACCGGGCTCAAGATCATCAACGCCGGCAGCTCATCTATGATCTGTGCATGATCGAGGGCAAGTTGGTAAAACTGCGGGCACTGCGGGCGGACGATGCCGAGCATCATCTCCGGTGGCGCAACGATCCGGAGGTCGTGCACTGGGCCACCGGCGGCGACCCCTGCTTCGGCCCGGTCACCGCGGAGGCCGTCGAAATGTCCTTCGAGACGATGCTGAGGCTGATCCCGAGGGAGTCGGCCGTCTTCACGGTCGAGGACCTGGCCGACGGGACGGTGATCGGCATGGCGGACTACCGGGACCTGGACCCGTTCACCGGGCTGGTCACCGTCGGCATCACCATCGGCGAGCGGGACCGCTGGGGCCGCGGCCACGGCTCCGACGCACTGCGGCTGCTGGTGGGGCACCTGTTCGGGGTCTTCGGACTGCACCGGATCGAGCTGGACACCTGGAGCGGCAACGAGCGGGCCGTCCGCGCCTTCACCAAGGCGGGCTTCCGCGAGGAGGGCCGACGCCGGGCCACCGTGCTGGTGGCGGGTAAGCGGTACGACACCGTGCTGTTCGGAATGCTCCGCGAGGAGTGGCCGGGCGCGACGAGCTGATCGCCCACCCGGCGTCGCTGACGACGACCGGGCAGCGCAGCCGGGTGATCCGCGTTCCGACCCCGGGGTGCCGGCCGCCCGCCGAGCATGCCGGGCCGAGGGGCCGCGGCGGCCCGGATCCCGACCTGCCCGCCGAGTCCGGGACGCCGACGCGTCGACCAGCGGCAGCTCACGCAGCCACTGGTCGACGAACACGGCGGGACGGGGCGCTCCGGAGCGTCCCGTCAGGCCGGCAGCCCCAACTCCCTCGCGATCAGCATCCGCTGCACCTCGCTCGTGCCCTCGCCGATCTCCAGGATCTTGGAGTCGCGCCACATCCTGGCCACCGGGTACTCGTTCATGAAGCCGTAGCCGCCGTGGATCTGGGTCGCCTCGCGGGCGTTGTCCACCGCGACCGTCGACGAGTACAGCTTCGCGATCGCCGCCTCCTTCTTGAACGGTTCGCCCGCCACCAGGCGCGACGCCGCGTCGCGCCAGCCGATGCGGGCCATGTGGGCCCGCATCTCCATGTCCGCGATCTTGAACTGGATGGCCTGGTTGGCGCCGATCGGCCTGCCGAAGGCGTGGCGCTCCTTGGCGTACTTCACCGACTCGTCCACACAGCCCTGCGCCAGGCCCGTGGACAGGGCGGCGATGGCGATCCGGCCCTCGTCCAGGATGCGCAGGAACTGGGCGTAGCCGCGGCCCTCCTCGCCCAGCAGGTTCTCCAGGGGTACGCGGACGTCGGCGAAGGACAGTTCGCGGGTGTCCGAGGCGTTCCAGCCGACCTTGGAGTACGGGGCGGCGACCGTGAAACCGGGGGTGCCGGACGGCACGATGATCGAGGAGATGAGCGGGGCGCCGTTCTCCTTGCGGCCGGTCACCGCCGTGACGGTGACCAGTTCCGTGATGTCCGTACCGGAGTTGGTGATGAAGCACTTGGAGCCGTTGATCACCCACTCGCCCGTGGCCTCGTCGCGCACCGCCGTCGTGCGGGTGCCGCCCGCGTCCGAGCCGGCGTCCGGCTCGGTCAGGCCGAACGCGCCGAGCGCCTCGCCCGAGCAGAGCTTCGGCAGCCACTGCTGCTTCTGCTCCTCCGTGCCGAAGTGGTAGACGGGCATCGCGCCGAGCGAGACCCCGGCCTCCAGGGTGATCGCCACGGACGAGTCGACCCGGGCCAGCTCCTCCAGGGCGATCCCGAGGGCGAGGTAGTCGCCGCCCATGCCGCCGTACTCCTCCGGGAACGGCAGCCCGAACAGGCCCATCCGTCCCATCTCCTGCACGATCTCGTACGGGAACTCATGGCGCTCGTAGAAGTCGCCGATCTTCGGCGCGATCACATCGTGCGCGAACTCCTCGACGGTGCGACGCAGTTCCTCGTGCTCGGCGGTCAGCCGGTGGTCCAGGGACATGGCAGGGATCACTCCTTGTGGGGGTGTTTATCGCATCGAGAGCGCGCGGACGGTACGGGACGGGCTGGGCCGGCCCAGCTGTTCGGCGAGCCACACGCTGGTGGCGGTGAGCGCGTCGAGGTCGACCCCGGTTTCGATGCCGAGGCCGTCGAGCATCCACACGAGGTCTTCGGTGGCGAGATTTCCGGTCGCGCTCTTCGCGTACGGGCAGCCGCCGAGGCCGCCCGCGGAGGCGTCCACGGTGGTGACACCGTGCTGGAGCGCGGCGAGGGTGTTGGAGAGGGCCTGCCCGTACGTGTCGTGGAAGTGCACGCCGATGGTGTCGGTGTGCACGCCCTCTTCGTTCAGCTCGGAGAGCAGGTCCTGCACATGGCCGGGCGTGGCGACGCCGATGGTGTCGCCGAGGGAGAGTTCGTCGCAGCCGAGATCCATCAGCGCCTTGGCCACGCGGACGACCTGGTGGACCGGGACGGGCCCTTCCCACGGGTCGCCGAAGCACATCGACAGATAGCCGCGGACATGCACCTTGTCGGCCTTGGCCCGGGCGACGACCGGCTCGAACATGGCGAGCGACTCGTCGACGGTGCGGTTGAGATTGCGTGCGGCGAACGTCTCGGTCGCCGAGCCGAACACGGCGACACTGCGGGCGCCGAGCGCCAGGGCCCGGTCCAGGCCGCGCTCGTTCGGTACGAGTACGGGCAGGGCGACGCCCCCGATGTCGCCGAGACGGGGGAACAGGTCCTCCGCGTCGGCCAGTTGGGGCACCCACTTCGGGTGCACGAAGCTCGTCGCCTCGATGGTGGTCAGGCCCGACGCGGCGAGGCGGTGGATGAACTCCGCCTTCACTTCGGTCGGTACGACGGCCTTCTCGTTCTGCAGGCCGTCGCGGGCGCCGACCTCATGGATGCGTACCCGGGCGGGCAGATCCGGTGCGGGCGCCGTCATGGGCAGGGTGCGGGCGGTGGTCATGCGTCCTCCCCGGGTTCGGCCGCGGGGGTCACCACGGCCAGGATCTGGTCCATGGCGACCGTGGCACCGGCGGTGACATCCAGCTCGGTCACGGTCCCGGCGTGCGGGGCGGAGATGACGTGCTCCATCTTCATCGCCTCGACGACGAGCAGGCTCTGGCCGGCCACGACCTCGTCCCCGACCGCCACCTTCACGACCGTGACGGTCCCGGGCATGGGCGCGGCGAGCGTGTCCGCCCCGGAACGGGCGGCGCCGGCCAACGACGCCTCCACGGGGTCGTGATCCTGTACGTGCCAGGTGTCGCCGTCGCGGCCCAGCCAGGTCCCGTCCGGGGATGCGGCGTGGGTGAACGTGTGGGTGACACCGGCGAGTTCGAGCGTGAGGCGGTGCGGGGACAGCTCGATCAGCCTGGCCGTCTCCTTGCTGCCGGGCATCGGAGCCAGCGGTCCGCAGGCACCCGTCGCGGGCTCCGGTGGCTGTGCGCCCTCCCCGACGTGGCCGAACGTCAGCTCGGTGCCCGCCGGGCAGGAGCGCAGTGACACCTGCACCGGGTCATGACCCGGCAGCCGGAAGTCGCGCACCGTCCGGGCCGGGGTGCCGCCCAGCCGCCAGCCGTTCGCCACGGAGAACGGGTCCACCCATCCCGGGGCGGTTGCGGGGGGCGCGGACGCCGGTACGCCCTGCCGCAGCAGCGCCGCCGCCGCGTACACCTCCTCCGGCACCCCCTCCGGCACCAGCCCGGCCACCTCGCGCTCCACCAGGCCGGTGTCCAGATCGCCCGCGACCACCGCCGGGTGGGCGAGCAGCCGGCGCAGGAAGCCGGCGTTCGTCGGGACGCCGAGGATCACCGTGTCCGCGAGCGCCGCACGCAGCCGGCGCAGGGCGACGGCGCGGTCGGGGCCGTATGCGATGACCTTCGACAGCATCGGGTCGTACAGGCTGCCGACCTCACCGCCCGCGCCGAGCCCGGAGTCCGTCCGTACGCCGTTGCCCTGCGGCTCGTGCAGTGCGAGCACCGTGCCGCCGGACGGCAGGAAACCGCGGAACGGGTCCTCCGCGCAGATCCGGGCCTCGATCGCATGGCCGGTGAGCCTGATGTCCTGCTGCTCGTACGGGAGTTGCTCGCCCGCCGCGACCCTCAGCTGCCACTCCACCAGGTCCAGGCCGGTGATCAGCTCGGTGACGGGGTGTTCGACCTGGAGGCGGGTGTTCATCTCCATGAAGTAGTACGAGGCGGGGTCGTTGCCCGGGACGATGAACTCCACCGTGCCCGCGCCCACGTATCCGCAACTGCGGGCCGCCTGGACGGCCGCCTCGCCCATCGCCGCCCGGGTCTCCTCGTCGAGCAGGACGGACGGCGCCTCCTCGATGATCTTCTGGTGGCGGCGCTGGAGCGAGCACTCGCGCTCACCGAGGTGGACCACGTTGCCGTGGGCGTCCGCCAGCACCTGGATCTCGATGTGCCGGGGCCGGTCGATCCACCGCTCCACCAGCAGCGTGTCGTCGCCGAACGAGGCCCGTGCCTCACGCCGGGCGGCCGCGATCTCGTCCGCGAGCAGCGCCTCGTCGCGCACCAGCCGCATGCCCTTGCCGCCGCCGCCCGCCGAGGGCTTCAGCAGCACCGGTGTGCCGATCTCGCGGGCGGCGGTGTCCAGCTGGGCATCGGTGAGCCCGCTCCCGGACGAGCCCGGCACCACCGGAACCCCGGCCGCCGCGACCGTCTCCTTGGCCCGGATCTTGTCGCCCATCAGCGAGATGGCCTGGGCGGGCGGACCGATGAAGGCCAGCCCCGCCTCCGCGCACGCCTGCGCGAAGCCCGCGTTCTCGGCGAGGAATCCGTACCCGGGGTGGACGGCCTGCGCGCCGGTGCGGCGGGCCGCGTCCAGCAGCGCGGGCACGCTCAGATAGCTCATCGAGGCGGGCGCGGGCCCGATCCGTACCGCCGTGTCGGCCTCCCGTACATGCCGGGCGTCCGCGTCCGCGTCGCTGAAGACGGCGACCGAGCGGACGCCGAGCTCGCGCAGCGTACGGATGACACGTACCGCGATCTCGCCGCGGTTGGCGACAAGAACGGTGTCGAACATCGTCATCTGTTCCTCACATCCGGAAGACGCCGAAGCCGGGTTCACCCAGCGGGGCGTTGGCGCACGCGGTCAGAGCGAGCCCCAGCACCTGCCGGGTCTCCATCGGGTCGATCACACCGTCGTCCCAGAGCCGGGCCGTGGCGTAATAGGCATTGCCCTGGGTCTCGTACTGCTCGCGGATCGGGGCCTTGAAGGTCTCCTCGTCCGCCGCGCTCCAGTCGTCGCCCAGCTGGTCGCGCTTGACCGTCGCGAGGACGGACGCGGCCTGCTCGCCGCCCATGACGGAGATCTTCGCGTTGGGCCACATCCACAGGAAGCGCGGCGAATAAGCCCGTCCGCACATCGAGTAGTTGCCCGCCCCGTACGACCCGCCGACCACGACGGTCAGCTTCGGTACGCGGGTGCAGGCGACGGCCGTCACCATCTTGGCGCCGTGCTTGGCGATGCCGCCGGCCTCGTAGTCCCGCCCCACCATGAAGCCCGAGATGTTCTGCAGGAAGACCAGCGGGATACCGCGCTGGTCGCACAGCTCGATGAAGTGGGCGCCCTTCTGGGCGGACTCGGAGAACAGGATGCCGTTGTTGGCGACGATCCCGACCGGGTGGCCGTGGATACGGGCGAAGCCGGTGATCAGCGTCGTCCCGTACTCCGCCTTGAACTCGGCGAACCGGGAGGCGTCCACCACCCGGGCGATCACCTCCCGCACGTCGTACGGCGTCCGTGAATCGACCGGGACGGCGCCGTACAGCCCGGCGGGATCGACCTTCGGCTCCTCGGCCGGCTGCACCGACCACGGAAGCGCGCCGCGCTCCGGCAGCGTGGCCACGATGTTCCGCACGATCCGCAGCGCGTGCGCGTCGTCCTCGGCGAGATGGTCGGTCACCCCCGACGTACGGGAATGCACCTCGCCGCCGCCCAGCTCCTCGGCCGTCACGACCTCGCCGGTCGCGGCCTTCACCAGCGGCGGACCGCCCAGGAAGATCGTGCCCTGGTTGCGGACGATCACGGCCTCGTCGCTCATCGCGGGGACGTACGCCCCGCCCGCCGTGCACGAGCCCAGCACCGCCGCGATCTGCGGAATACCGGCCCCCGACATCCGGGCCTGGTTGTAGAAGATCCGCCCGAAGTGTTCCCGGTCGGGGAAGACCTCGTCCTGCATCGGCAGGAACGCGCCGCCCGAGTCGACGAGATACAGGCAGGGGAGCCGGTTCTCCAGCGCCACTTCCTGGGCGCGGAGGTGCTTCTTCACGGTCATCGGGTAGTACGTGCCGCCCTTGACGGTCGCGTCATTGGCGACGATCACGCACTCCCGGCCGCTGACCCGGCCGATCCCCGCGATCACCCCGGCCGCCGGGGCGGCGCCCCCGTACAGCCCCTCGGCCGCCAGCGGGGCCAGCTCCAGGAAGGGCGAACCCGGATCGAGCAGGGTGTCCACCCGGTCCCTGGGCAGCAGCTTGCCGCGCGCCACATGCCGGGCGCGGGCCTTCTCACCCCCGCCGAGCCTGGCCGTGGCGAGCCGCTTGCGCAGCTCGTCGGCGAGCGCGTGATGCGCCGCCTCGTTGGCCTGCCAGGCCTCGGAGGCGGGATCGGCCGCGCTCGCCAGCACCGGTGCCTGCTGCATCGTGTCGAGCCCCCTTGCCCGTACCGCAGTGGTTAATGAGCGTTAACGTCTGTCTTCAGGTTAACGACCGCTAACAATCTTGTCCAGGTCCCTCGGTCGGCGCCCGCAGTGGTTTCGACAGGTATCGGTCACGTACGTCCCGCAGGGGGCAGGGCGCGCGGCGGGACCGGAATAATGACCGGCGCCGCTCCCCGACCCGGAGCGGCGCCGGTTGTCATGGCCGGGGGGTGTGTGACGGCCGACGACCGGCCGGGTGGGGGAAACCAGCAGATGACGCAGCAGTCGCAGTCGCGCTCACAGTCGGTGCGAAGAGTGGGCGGGGGGACGGCCGGGGGAGTGACCGGGAGGCCGCGCATCCTCGAAGTGGACGCCCTGCGCGGGTTCGCGCTCGCCGGGATCCTGGTCGTGAACCTCCTGACGACGGCCGGACCTCCGGGCGTCAGGGGTGGGCTCGCGCATGTGCACGCGGCGGACGGGGCCGTGGAATGGCTGGTCGTTCTCCTCGCGCAGTCGAAGTTCTACCTGCTCTTCTCCTTCCTCTTCGGCTACAGCTTCACCCTGCAGATGGACTCGGCCGTCCGCGCCGGGGCGCGCTTTGTGCCCCGGATGTCACGGCGGCTGGCCGGACTGCTCGTGCTCGGGCTCGCGCACGCGGTGCTGCTCTACACCGGCGACATCCTCATGATGTATGCCGTGTGCGGACTGGTCCTGCTCGCCGCCCGGAACGCCGGGCCCGCCAAGGCCTGGCGGGCGGCGCTCTGGGTGTACGGCGCCGCCGCCGGGTTCCTGCTGCTGGTCGGTCTGGGCGCCGCGCTGTTCGATCCCGGTGACCTGAGCGAATCCGCCGCAGTGAAGGCCGAGCTGACCACCGCCTACAGGGGCGGCTTCACCGAGGTCGTCGGAGCCAACATCAGGGCACTGCCCGACACCATGGCAGCCCTTCCGCTGATGGGCGGGTTTGTCGTCGCCGCCTTCCTCGTGGGGTTCGTGGCCGGCCGGCGGCAGTGGCTCGGCGCAGCCGCGCTCGCCGACCGGGCGCGGCTGCGCCGCATCTGTCTGACAGGTCTCGCCATCGGAGTCCCCGGGGCGGTCTTCTCCGCGGCGGGGATCGCGGGGCCGCTGCCGGAGCGCTGGGAACTGTTCGGCCTGACAGTCGGTCTGGCCGCGGCCCCGGCGCTCTCGGCCGCGTACGCCACGGGGCTGCTGCTGTGGTTCACCACGCCGAGCGGCGCCGCGACGGCCCGGGTCCTCGCGCCCGCCGGGCGGATGGCGCTGACCAACTACCTGACCCAGTCCCTCGTCATGGCCCTCGTCTTCTCCGGGTACGGGCTGGGGCTGTACGGCCGCACGGGCGCGGCGGCGGCGGTCGGCGGGGCGCTCGTGCTGTACGCCTGCCAGCTCGCGCTCAGCGGGTGGCTGATGCGGCGCCACCGGCTCGGGCCCGTGGAGTGGCTGCTGCGTGCGGTGACGCTGTGGGCGCGGCCCTCGAAGGCGGCGGTCCATGAACGTTGACATGTGTGTCCTGTGACAGCGAACTCCGGGCGTTCTGCACACGGGCCGTGCCGGCACCGAGCTTCGTCGCCCACAAGCCCTCCGTGTCCTGGGGGAACCATCCTTCGCGGGGAACGAACCGGAACCAGACCTTGATTCTCTCGACCGTGCTCTCCACGGCGGTCATCATGCGCCAACCGTCAGCAGCACCTCGAACCGATCCTGAGCTGGGCGAACAATGTTCGCTTTCACGAAACAGCCAGTCTTCGGTTTTCGATGGCGCACACCCAGGGTCTGCCGTCGCAGGGCAACGATGCGCTCCGGTTAACGTTCGCTAACCCGACTGTCTAGAATCGAATCCATGACCACCAGGACGGACGCCCCCACCCGCCGCGAGCAGATCCTCAAGGAGGCTGCCCGCCTCTTTGCCGAGCGCGGCTTCCATGGTGTCGGCGTCGACGAGATAGGTGCCGCCGTCGGTATCAGCGGCCCCGGCCTCTACCGGCACTTCCCCGGCAAGGACGCGATGCTCGCCGAGCTGCTGGTCGGCATCAGCGAGCGGCTGCTGGCGGGCGGGCAGCTGCGCGTGTCGGAGGACGCGGCCTGCGGTGACGGCTCCCCGCAGGCCCTGCTCGACGCGCTCATCGAGGGCCATATCGACTTCGCCCTCGACGACCGCCCCCTGATCACCCTCCATGACCGCGAGCTGGACCGCCTCCGGGACGCCGACCGCAAGCGGGTCCGCCAGCTCCAGCGGCAGTACGTCGAGGTGTGGGTGGAGGTGGTCCGCGAGCTGTATCCGGACCTGCCCGAGCATGAGGCCCGCGCCGCCGTTCATGCCGTCTTCGGCCTGTTGAACTCGACCCCGCACCTGGGCCGCCCCGGCGCGCAGCCGGACCGCGCGGACACGGCGGCGCTGCTGCACCGGCTGGCGCGCGGGGCGTTCGAGGCGGCGGCCCGCGCGTAGGGAGTGTCGGAGGTGGGTGTGTGTCCGCGCGTCGGTAGGCGCGTCGTAATTTCTGGTCGGCCTTCGAATATATGAATTTATGCGACGGGGAAGAGATGGTTCCTTAAATTCCCTTTCCTTTTCCTCGGTGAAGCTCCACGGGTCGGAGTGTCGCGGTGATCCCCAGGCATATGGTTTGAGCTGTCTCACCCACGCCTGATGGGGAAATTAAATGAAAACATGTCAGGTTTCGATCGTTGTCCCCTGCTTCAATGAGGATGAGGTGATCGAGGCATTTCACCGTGCGTTGATCTCCGCCCTCGAACCGACTCGGCGGACCTTCGAGATCTGTTATGTCGACGACGGCAGCAGCGACCGGACCAGGGCCCGGATCAGATCGCTCGCCACCGCGGACCGACGGGTCCGTTACACCTCCTTCAGCCGCAATTTCGGCAAGGAGGCCGCCATGCTCGCGGGGCTGCGCATGTCCCGCGGTGACGACGTCGTCCTCATGGACGCCGACCTCCAGCACCCGCCCGAACTGCTGCCCCGCATGCTGGAGTTGCGGCGGCGCGGGTACGACCAGGTCGTCGCGAGGCGGGACCGGGCGGGTGAAGGTGCCCTGCGTACCTTTCTCGGCGCCGCCTACTACCGGGCCATGGGCCGGTGCATGGACGTCGAGCTCGTCGATGGCGAGGGCGACTTCAGGCTGCTGTCGCGCACCGCCGTGGACGCCGTGCTCGCGCTGCCCGAGACCAACCGGTTCTCCAAGGGGATCTTCTCCTGGATCGGCTTCGACACCGTCAGTTTCACCTACCGGAACATCCAGCGCGCGGCCGGGAGTTCGAAGTGGGGCGGCAGACATCTGCTCAACTACGGGATCGACGGACTGATCTCCTTCAACAGCCGCCCACTGCGCCTGGCCATCCACGCCGGCCTCGCGCTCGCGCTGGCGGCACTGGGATACGCCCTGTGGATCATCACCGGCGTCGTTCTCCACGGTGTCGCCGTACCCGGCTACACCACCCTGCTGACCGCCGTCGTGGCGCTCGGCGGCATCCAGCTCGCCACGCTCGGCATCATCGGTGAATACGTGGGACGCATCTACAGCGAGTCGAAACGCCGTCCGCATTACGTGGTGCGCGAAACGAATGAATCCCCGAATGTTCTCCCGGTCGATATTCCAGCCGATGAGCCGGACGAGGCCCATACCGCTTCGCCCGTGGTCGAGACACCGATGGCGGGGCACGCCGGGGCGACCGCGCTCGGGGCCGCCAGGTCGCGCACCGTACGCCAGTTCGTCATTTTCGCGATGCTCGGAATCGTCAATACGGCGGTGTATCTGGCGGTGTACGCCTCGCTGAACACCTGGATCCCCTATCTGGTCGCGCATGTCCTCGGATATGCGGTCAGCATCGTGGGATCGTTCCTGCTCAACTCGTACATCACCTGCCGTACGAAGCCGACCTGGCGCGCCTTCGTCCGGTATCCCCTGTCGAGTGTCGTCAATCTCGTGCTCACCGGTGCTCTGCTCTACCTCGGCGTGAGCAGGCTGGGCATGGAAAAGAACATCGCCGCCGTGGCGGCGGGAATCCTCGCCACCCCCTTCTCGTTCCTGCTCGCCCGCTGGGCCATCGACTCAGGCGCCGCCCTGGCCCGGCAACGCGCCGGCCTGGCCGAGAGCAGTGCAGGACACACCACACCTTGACCCCACACCGCCTGAACCACTCGGCGCGCAAGACGCGAGCAACGTACGAAGGGCACCAGTGCACATGACCGCGGACACGTCGAAAACCGCCGGCACACAGTCGGAGAGCGAGGAGCCCCCCCAGCCGGAGGCCCGCCCGGGCCCCGCACGGCGGTGGGCGGCGATCTGGACGGCGGCCCTCACCCTGCTGCCGCTCGCCCTGCTCGGCGCGGCCTTCTGGATCGGCCGCCTGGTCCGCCCGGGAGGGGACGACTGGTGCTTCCTCCCGGTCGTACGCGACGAGGGCGCCTCCGGAATGATCGCGAAGTTCTTCTTCCACGACAACGGACGCGTGGCCAACGCGCTGCTGGTCGTCGCGTACGGGTCCTTCGGCGTCGCGGGCCACCGGTGGTTCGCCCTCGTCAGCGGGGTGCTCATGCTGGGCTTCCTCTGGCTGCTGACCGCCTCGGCGCTCAAGAGGGCCGGACTGACCGGGCCGCGCGGGCTCGCGCTGCTGGTGGCGGCGATGATGGCGGCAGTCTTCCTTCTCGCGACGTCCAACACGTACAAGACGTTCTACTGGCCCGCCTCCTCCGTGTCGCACACCGTCGCACCGGTACTGGCCTGCGCCGCCGTGATTCCCCTGCTGCGCGCACGGACCGGCCGGGGACGCGACTTCGCGGTGGGCATCGCATTCGTGGCCGGAGCCTTCATCGGCACGCTGTCGGAGGAGACGGCGGTCGTCGCGTTCGTCGTGCTCGCCGCCGCGCTGCTGATCAGCTGCTGGGCCCTTCCCGGGGCCGGCCGGACCCATGCGCGCATCTGGTGCGCGTTCGCCTTCGCCGGGGTCGCGGTGGGATCGGCCATCCTGTACATGTCGCCCGGCGCACGCGCCCGGCGTGAACGGTTCGGCGCCGACAGTGCCTCCGCGTTCGGCCCGGAGGCACTGACCACGGCACTGCGGGCGTTCGAGCACATCCTGGGGGTGATCTTCACGACCTGGCAGTACCTGGGAGCGGTCGCCGTCGGCGTACTGCTGGGCCTGCTGGTACGCGGTGGCGAGCAGGGAACGGGCGGGCCGGACGGGTCCCTGCGGCGCAGGCCCCTCCGCGCGGTCCTCGTCGGGTTTCTCGCCTTCCTGGTCTCCGGATACCTCTGCACCGTCATCGCCTACCCCGCCTTCGGGGCGAGCGTGATGTACGCGCCGCGTATCTGGGGCGACTTCCTCCTGCTGTTCGTGATGCTCCTGGTCAGTGTCGGCGCCCTGCTGGGACGGGCGTTGCGCGCCCGCAGGTGGGGGATCCGCGCGGCGACGGCGGTGGCCGCCGGTGTCGTATGCGCCGTGGCCTGTGTCGGCCTCGCCGTCCCGCTGCTCCAGCTGGGGCAGAAGATGGACGTGCGCGCCCAGCGCTGGGACCGCCAGGACCGCTCACTGAGGACCCAGGCGGCGCGCGGTGCCCAAGTGCTCCCGTACACACCGGTATCGGTCAGCGGAATGGGGGAACCGTTCGGCAATCACGGCAAGAAGCTGTGGCCGGGGCAGTGCGTCGCCCAGTACTACCATCTCAAGAAGATCACGTACTCGACCCGGCTTCCCTGAGGCGCCGGCGGGCCGGTCCGTGCGTTTCGCCCAGCGGCCGGCCCGTCCGTCGTGCAAGACACCCGGCACACTGCGCACACCTGACGGCACAATGGGTTCATGCCGATACCCAGCCGTGCCGCCCTCGTCGAACATCTCGTCCGTACGCGTATCGCCGGAGACGTCGCCACACCCCGCGACAACAACCTCTCCCACTACCGCAAGCTCGCCAACGGCGACCGGCACTACTGGCTGGGCCTGGAGCTCGGGGACCGGTGGCGCGACGAGCAGGATGTGCTGGCCGTGATGGCCGAGCGCTGCGGGGTCAGCGACGACCCGGAGCACCGGTTCGGGCAGGACACCATCGACCCGGAGCTGACGGTCGACGCCCTGGAGCGGATGGCGGCACGGCTGCGGAAGGCGGCGGCGGGGGCGGAGCGGGTGCTGTTCGCGACCGGGCACCCGGGCGGACTCCTCGATGTGCACCGGCAGACCGCGCAGGCGCTGCGGGCGGCCGGATGCGAGATCGTACGGATTCCCTCGGGGCTGGTGGCCGACGAGGGCATGGTGTTCCAGTTCGCGGACGTCGCGGTGCAGGAGCGCGGCGCGACGCTCTGGCACACGCACTCGCCCGCCCCGATGGCCGCGATCCTGAACGGTCTGGAGCGGGAGGGCCGGCCGCTGCCGGACCTGGTGGTCGCCGACCACGGGTGGGCGGGGTGCGCGGCGCAGCGCGGGCTGGACGCGGTGGGGTACGCGGACTGCAACGACCCGGCGCTGTTTCTCGGCGAGGCGGAGGGGACGCTCCAGGTGGCCGTACCGCTGGACGACCATGTGCTGGACCCGCGGTTCTACGACCCGCTGACGGACTATCTGCTGGACGCGGCGGGGCTGATCTGAGGCCGGTGGATCTGCGGATCTGAGGCCCGGTGCTCATGCGCCGGGCGGGCGCGAACCGGCTGCCGGGCGCCGCTGGCCCAGCCCCGGCGTCGGGTCCAGATAGACCCGGCGGATCGACGGATACCGCTCCCGCAGCTGCTCCTCGGCCTCCTCGCAGGCCCACTCGATCTGCTCCGCGCTCGACACGTCCCGGAAGTCGATCTTCGCGGCGATCAGGATCTCGGTCGGGCCCTGGATCAGCGTGGTGAGTTCCAGTACGCCGATGATGTGCGGGACGGAGAGCAGTTCCTCGCGGATACCGGCACGCATCGCCTGCGGCACCGGCCGGCCGATCAGCAGTTGGGCGTTGGACCGGCCGAGCACCCAGGCGACGTACACCAGCAGCACACCGATCAGGATCGACGCGATGCCGTCCCAGACCCCGGAGCCGGTCAGCTGGCCGCCGAGCAGCCCGCCCGCGGCGAGTAGCAGACCGGCCAGTGCCGCCGAGTCCTCCATCACCACGGCCTTGACCGCGGTGTCGGGGGTGTGACGGAAGTAGTGGGTGGCGGGCGCCCCCAGCCGAGCGGCCTCGCCGCGGACCTGCCGGAGCCCGGTACGCAACGAGTAGCCCTCCAGCAGGAAGGCCACGCCGAGCACGATGTACGAGACGAGCGGATCGCCGAGCTCCTCGCCCGTCGCGAGGGTGTGGACTCCGTCGTAGACGGAGAAGACCGCACCGCCGACGAACGTGGCCACGGAGGCGAGCATCGCCCAGATGTAGCGCTCGGGGCCGTAGCCCAGCGGGTGTTCCTCGTCGGCGGGCTTCTCACTGCGTTTCAGGGCGGTGAACAGCATCAGCTCGGTGACCGTGTCGGCGACCGAGTGCGCCGCCTCGGAGAGCATCGCGCTCGATCCGCTGATCAGTCCGGCGACGGCCTTCGCCACGGCGATGCCGAGATTGGCGGCCGCCGCGACGACGACCGTGAACATGGACCCCCCACCACCAGTTTTCTCGTCGCTCATGGTGGGGAGTATGTCCGAATTGACGGTCCGTGGCCTGTTCGGCCCCGGGGGATGTGTCAGTCCCGGGGGACGCGGACCACGCCCTCCTGGATGACAGTGATCGCCAGCCGGCCGTCCTGCGTGTAGATACGGGCCTGGCCGAGCCCGCGCCCGCCGGACGCCGACGGCGACTCCTGGTCGTACAGCAGCCATTCGTCGGCCCGGAAGGGGCGGTGGAACCACATCGCGTGGTCCAGGCTCGCCCCGACCACATCGCCGACCGCCCAGCCCCCGCGCCCATGGGCGAGGAGTACCGAGTCGAGCAGCGTCATGTCGGAGACGTACGTCGCCATGCAGACATGCAGCAGCGGGTCGTCCGCGAGCTTGCCGTTGGTGCGGAACCACACCTGGGAGCGGGGCTCGCGCGGCTCGCCGACCGTGCCGAAGGGCGGGGCGTCCACGTACCGCAGGTCGACCGCGGCCCGCGCCTCGATCAGCCGGTCCACGACACCCGGGTCGCTGAAGCGGTCCGCGTACAGGGGCAGCATCTGCGCGGCCGTGGGCAGCGTCTCCGGGTCCGGGGCGGACGGCATGTCCGCCTGGTGCTCCAGGCCCTCCTCGTACGTCTGGAAGGACGCCGAGAGATGGAAGATCGGCTGGCCGTGCTGGACGGCGACGACCCGGCGGGTGGTGAAGGACCGGCCGTCACGGATGCGGTCGACGCTGTAGACGATCGGCGCACCCGGGTCGCCCATCCGCAGGAAGTACGAGTGCAGGGAGTGGGCGGATGGGGTCTCCCCTGCTCGAGCGGAGCCGAGAGCTCGGGGAAAGTCGGCCGGGACGGTACGGCCTGCGGCGACCAGGGCCTGGGCCGCGACCTGGCCGCCGAAGACGCGGGGCACGACCGCCGAACGGCTCGTACCCCGGAAGATGTCCCGCTCGATCTGCTCCAGGTCGAGCAGATCGAGCAGGGAGTCAAGTGCTGAGCTCATGGAGGGAACGTAGCCGCTCTTACAGGCCCATGGACTTGGCGATGATCGACTTCATGACCTCGCTGGTGCCGCCGTAGATGCGGTTGACCCGGTTGTCCGCGTACAGGCGGGCGATCGGGTACTCGTTCATGTAGCCGTAGCCGCCGTGCAGCTGGAGGCACTTGTCGATCACGCGGTGTGCGACCTCGGTGCAGAACAGCTTCGCGGACGCGGCCTCGGCGGCGGTGAGTTCACCGGCGTCGTGGGCCTCGATGGCGCGGTCGACGACGGCCTCGGCTGCGTCCACCTCGGCCTGGCAGGCGGCCAGCTCGAACTTGGTGTTCTGGAACGACGCGACGGTCTTGCCGAAGACGGTGCGCTCCGAGACATACTGCTGGGCGAACCGGACGGCGGCCTTGGCCTGGGAGTACGCGCCGACGGCGATGCCGAGGCGCTCCTGCGGCAGGTTCTGGCCGAGGTAGGAGAAGCCCTTGTTCTCCTCGCCGAGGAGGTCCTCGACCGGCACCTTGACGTCGACGAAGGCGAGCTCGGCGGTGTCGGAGGTACGCAGGCCCAGCTTGTCGAGCTTGCGGCCGACCGAGTAGCCCTCGGCCTTGGTGTCGACGACGAGGAGCGAGATGCCGTGCCGGCGGTCATCGGCCTTGGGCGCGTCCGTACGGGCGCAGACGATCACACGGTCGGCGTGGACGCCACCGGTGATGAACGTCTTGGCGCCGTTGAGGATGTAGTGCGTGCCGTCCTCGGAGAGCTTGGCCGTGGTCTTCATGCCGGCCAGGTCGGAACCGGTGCCCGGCTCGGTCATGGCGATGGCGTACATCGACTTGCCGGTGACGAAGTCCGGCAGCCAGCGCTTCTTCTGCTCATCGGTGGCGTAGGCCTTGAGGTACGGAAGGCAGAGCAGCACGTGCACGCCGGAACCGCCGAAGTTGACGGCTGCGCGGGCGCACTCCTCGGAGATGATCGCCTCGAACTTGAAGGACTCGACCCCGGCGCCGCCGAACTCCTCCGGCACCTCGATGCCGAATATGCCCAGCTCGGCGAGCTTGTAGTAGAAGTCGCGGGGCACCTGGCCGGCCGCGAACCACTCGTCGTAGACGGGGGCGACCTCTGCCTCGATGAAGGCGCGGATGGTCTCCCGGAACGCCTCGTGGTCCTCGTTGAATACCGTACGGCGCACGGGGGTGCCTCCTTGGTCAGCTTCGGGCGGGTTTCGGCCGGACTGGCTAAGCGCTTGCTCAGTCCTGGTTGAAAGTTACCCGGCGGTCACCGAAGCTGTCCAGGGTGATGCTCAGCACGCCCGCGCCGATCGTCCGACCGCAGACGCCCAGGAGCCCAGGAGCCCTTCCCGGCCACCGGCCGGGAAGGGCTCTCGCACTGTCTCCCCTACTGGGGCTTGAAGGAGCGGATCTGGTAGCTCCCCTGGAGGTTGCCGCCGTTTCCGGCAGGGGTGGATCCGACCCGGGCGTTGTAGTTGGTCTGGGTGTAGTACTGAACGCGGTGCCCGGTCGCGTTCCACACGGAGCGGACGTTCTGGCCCCGCTGGATGAAGGAGCAGTCGTCGGCGGTGTTCGCCCGCTTCTTGTCCGACCACTGGCAGCGGGTACCACCTCCGTTCCAGTCGCTGTAGATACAGAAGTAGCCGGGGCTGCAGCTGTAGGAGGCCCTGGCGCTCTCGACGGCGGAATTCTCGGCGGCACCGGCGGTGGCGGGTCCGGCGCCGAATCCCAGGGCCAAGGCGATCGAGGTGACGGCGAGCGCGGTGAAGCGTTTCATGACGGAAACCTCATTTCCTGACGGTGATCAGGGTTCTGCTCCCTGATCACCAGCAGCCTGGCACGGCTGCGACCTGCGCAGACAGGCGGAAACGGGGGCGCTCGAAGCCCGCACCGGAGGCCGCGGCGCTCCGCCGTACACCGGCGCGAACGCGCGCCCGGCGAGATCGACCGCGGACGCCCCATGCCCTCCCGGTGTGCACACCGTAGGGTGAGCCCTTTTGGGGGTGGATCATGTTCAAAGGCGTACGTACCGTGATGGTTTTCGCGGACAGCCCCGAGGCTTCCGCGCGGTGGTACGGCGAACTGCTCGACGTCCCTGTGCAGGTCGATGTCAGCGACACGGGCGCGGTCTACGCCTGGGTGGAGACCGACGGAGTCGAGTTCGGCTTCCACCCCGCCGACGACGCGCGCAACCCGAGAGGCGGCAGTCCGGTCGTGTACTGGAGCGTGGACGACGTCGACGGAGTCCGGGAGCGGTTGCTGGCCGCCGGCTGCGAGCACCACCGCGGCCCCCTGACGATCGAGCCGGGCCGGCGCATCGCGCAGCTCCGCGACCCGTTCGGCACGATCATCGGCATCGACGGCAAGTAGGCGATGCGCGCACGCCCGGTGCGGCCGGTGCAGGGTCCGCGATCTGATGCGCTTTGCCGGTGCTCGATCCGCACTGGATACGCAAATCCGGGATTGGTGCGCAACGACTACGGAACGTGACTGCCGGTCTGCGGCGGGATGCGGTCTCGGGTGTGCCGTGATCCACTGAAAGAGCAGACCTGGCGGCGTCCGTGCGAGGACGTGGGACGAAGCAGCCGACCCGCAGGGTGTCGGAAGGGGCGTCCACATGAAGATCGTCGTGGATCTTACGCGGTGCCAGGGATACGCCCAGTGTGCTTTTGCCGCGCCGGATGTGTTCGCGATACGCGGAGACGAGGCGCTGCTGTACGACCCGGATCCGGACGACGCGCAGCGGGAGAAGATCGCGCGAGCAGCGGCTGCCTGCCCGGTCCAGGCCATCTTCCTCGACCGTGAGGACGCCGGGCACCGGCAGCCCGGGCCTGCGGCTCACGTGCCCGTTCCCGGCTCCGAGGAGGCGTTCAAACGTACGCGGCGCATCGTCATTGTCGGGGCATCACTGGCTGGGCTGCGGGCCGGCTTCACGCTGCGCCGCGAGGGCTTCACCGGCTCGCTGACCGTGATCGGGGACGAGCCTGATCCCCCCTATGACCGGCCGCCGCTGTCCAAACAGGCCCTCATGGGGCAGGTTGATGCGCGTCGGACCGTACTTCCCCGCCGCGAGGAGCTCGACGCACACTGGCGGTTGGGGGTCGCGGCCACGGGGCTTGACCTGGGCGACAAGCAGGTGGTTCTGGCCGACGGCGAGAGGGTGGGGTTCGACCGGTTGCTCATCGCCACCGGGGTGCGGGCCCGCCCGTGGCCGAACGAGGCAGAGGCCGGGCTCGACGGACTGTTCGTGCTGCACACCCCGGCCGACGCGGAAGGGCTGCGGCAGCGGCTGGAAGCACGACCCGGCCGGGTGCTGGTCATCGGTGGCGGCTTCACCGGCTGTGAGATCGCCTCCGCCTGCCGTGAGCTGGATGTGCCGGTGACGGTCGCGGAGCGGGGCTCGACCCCGCTGGTCGGGGCGCTGGGCGCGGTGATCGGCGGCGTCGCGGCGCAGATGCAGCGTGACCACGGGGTCGATCTGCGGTGCGGGGTTCAGGTCGAGGCGCTGGAAGGCGATGGGGCCGGGCGGCTGCGGCAGGCCCGGCTGTCCGACGGCAGCGTCCTGGACGTCGACGTGGCGGTGGCCGCGCTCGGCAGCGTCCGCAACGTCGAATGGCTGGAAGGCTCGGGACTGGCGGCAGGTGTATGGGGTGTGGCGTGCGATGCGGGCTGCCGCGCTGTCGACGTCAACGGCATCGTCACCGACGATGTGTTCGTCGCGGGCGACGTGGCCCGCTGCCCGCACCCCGTCTACGACTACCAGTACCTCTCCCTGGAGCACTGGGGCAACGCCGTCGCCCAGGCGCAGATCGCCGCACACAACATGATCAGCGCCGAGGGCGAACGATGGCCGCACCTGGCACTGCCGGAGTTCTGGTCGACCCAGTTCGGCACCGAGATCAAATCGGTCGGCGTTCCGACCTACGCCGACCAGCTCGTCATCGCCCAGGGATCGGTGGCCCAGCGCAGGTTCGTCGCCGTCTACGGCTACCACGGGCGCATCACCGCCGCGGTCGGCTTCAACCAGTCCAAGTGGCTGGAGTTCTACGCGGGGTTGATCGACCGGGCGGCGCCGTTCCCGCCGTCCTTCCGCACCACCGACCAGCCCACCGACGCACGGCCGGTCGCGGCCGAGGTCCCCGACAGGCCCACCCCTCACGCCACCGTCGTGGTGACCGGTCACGGGCCCAGCGAGCGGCGGGCCACCTTGATCCGCAGAACGTACCTGTGACCCCTGCCCGAGCCACTGCACGTCCGGACCTCCGAGTTGCGGGAGATGCACCCATGTCGCAGACCAGCATCTGGCAGCAGATCCTTGACTACTCCCACCGCGCCGACCCGTACCCGCTCTACGCCGAGCTGCGCAAGACACCCGTGGTACGGGTGGAGGACGGGAGCTATGTCGTGAGCACCTACCGGGAGATCGTCGCCCTGCTCCACGACCCACGGCTCAGCTCGGACATGCGTAACCTCCCCGAGGTGGCCGCCGGGGCGTCGGCGCAAGGGCCCGACGAGGGCCCTGCCACGCTCCCGCCCAGCTTCATCCTGACCGACGCACCCGAGCACGACCGGCTCCGGCGGTTGCTGACGCGGAACTTCGGCCCACCGCACCGTCCCGGTCGCATCGACAGCATGATTCCCCACATGTCCGAGATCGTGACCAGCGCGATCGACGGCTTCGTGGGGAAGGACCGGTCGGGCGCGACCCGGGTCGACATCGTCGACGACTTCGCCTACCCCTTCCCGGTCACGGTGATCTGCCAACTGCTGGGAGTCCCGCGCGAGGACGAATCACGATTCCAGGCAATGTCCGACGCGGTCGTCCGGGCCGCCGACCCGAGCACCGGCGGGATCGTGGAGCGGCAGCGCCGACGGGCGAAGGCCGTCGCCGCCCTCGGCCAGTATTTCGCCGAGCTTCTCGACGCCCGCCACGGCCGACGGGGCGACGACCTGCTCTCCGGACTCCTCAGCGGCGACGGCGACGAGGCGCCGATGTCACCCGGAGAGATACTGAGCAACGCGGCCCTGCTGCTCGTCGCCGGCCACGAGACGACCGTCAACCTCGTCACCAACGGCATGCTCACCCTCCTGCGCCACCCCGAGGTACTCGACCGGCTGCGCCGCGGCGACGAACCCGGTCTGGCCGCCCGGGTGGTCGAGGAACTCCTGCGCTACGAACCACCGGTGCAGTTGCTGTCCAACAGCCGGAACACCCTCGACGACATCGAGATCGCCGGCACCACCATCCCCAAGGGCTCACCGGTCGTACTCGCGCTCGCGTCCGGCAGCCGCGACCCCGACTTCGTCCCGGACCCCGACCACTTCGACCCCGACCGCGAGCACAACGAGCACCTCGGCTTCGGCGGCGGCATCCACTACTGCTTCGGTGCCCCGTTGGCCCGTCCCGAGACACAGATCGCCCTCACCGAGCTGGCACACCGGCTGAAGAACCCCCGACTCGTCGCCGACCCACCGCCCTACCGCGCGAGCCCCAGTCTGCGCGGCCCCCGCCACCTTCTGGTCGAGATCGACGGCGTCAACCCCGCGCACCCCGCCCAGGAACGCGCGGACACCCGAAGGTCGTGAAGTCCGACGCGAGGTCGCACGACAAGGGAGTGCAGCACCGGCTCCGGACGGTCTCCGGGGAACCGACCTGCGTCGCCTGCCCGGTGTGAGCAACTGTGGGAGACGGCCGCCAGACGGCCACCACCACAGCGAGAGGCGTACTGATGAAGGCGATCGTTTTCGGAGCGACCGGCATGGTCGGCCAGGGCGTGCTGCGTGAGTGTCTGCTCGACGAGGCGGTGAGCGAGGTCCTGGTGGCCGGGCGAACGGCGACCGGCGTCGAGCATCCGAAACTGCGGGAGATCGTCCACCCGGACCTGGAAGAGCTGATGAGCGGGGCCGGCATCGAGGACGAGCTGTCCGGGTACGACGCCTGCTTCTTCTGCCTCGGTGTCTCCTCGGCAGGCATGAAGCAGGAGGCGTACCACCGCGTCACCTACGACCTGACGCTGACGGTGGCTCGTGCGCTCGCCGCCTGGAACCCGGATCTCACGTTCGTCTACGTGTCCGGGCAGGGTACGGACAGCTCCGAACAGGGCAGGACCATGTGGGCCCGGGTCAAGGGAAAGACCGAGAACCATCTGCTCACGCTGCCCATGCGCACCTACCTCTTCCGCCCCGGATACATCCAGCCGATGCACGGCATCACGTCGAAGACCCCCCTGTACCGGGCCCTCTACGCAGTGGTCGCGCCCCTCTATCCCCTCATCAGGAAGCTGGCGCCGAACCGGATCACCAGCACCGAGCAACTGGGGCGCGCGATGATCACCGTGGCCACCGTCGGCGCGCCCCACCATGTCCTCCACGCCCGGGAGATCAACGAAGCCGCGGTCCGGAGCCTGTGACCGGCGTCGGGAGTCGGCTGTTCACCGCTGCCGCAGCGCGAACCACAGTTCCGTCCGTACGTCCATGTCGTCCAGGTCCGCGTCCAGCAGCGTCGCGCAGCGGGCGATGCGTTGGCGGACCGTGTTGCGGTGGACCTGGAGGGCCGTCGCCGTGCGGTCCCAGCTGCCGTGGAGGCTCAGCCAGCAGCGCAGGGTCTCGGACAGGGGCTCGGTGAGGGGTGCGAGGAGGGCCCGGGCATGGGCCTCGGCCTGGTCGGGAGGGATCAGGGCGGCCAGGCCGGCCCCGGTGTCGGTGCGGTGGTGGGCCAGCGGGGTGCGGGTGGCCACGGCGCGGCCCAGGGCGCGGGACGCCTGGCCGTCGGCGAGGTCCAGAGCCGTGATGGGCGCGGGGGCGGAGGCGCCGAGCGTCCAGCCGGGCTGCGGGGTGATCCGGTCGCCGCCGGGGATCAGCACCCTGACGGCGTCGCCGCCCCGGCCCGCGTCGACCAGGGCCGAGCCGAGAGCGGCGCCCAGTGCGCCGGCGGTGAGCGGGTCGACCGGGCCGTCGTCGCTGCGGCGCGCGTGCACCACCGTCCACTGCTCGGCGCCACCGAGCAGCGGGGCGACGTCCTGCGGGTCCGTGCCCAGCAGCATCCGTACGAGGGCGGCCGACCGGCCCGCCGCGTCGGCCCCCTGATGCGGGGCGGCCAGGAGCGAGAGCAGGACGACCGCTACCCCCGCGATCGTGTGGTCGCCCGCCTCGCGCCGGTCCGTCGCCAGCGCCAGGACGAGACCCTGGCCGCCACCCAGTGCGTACGCGGACAGGTGCGCGTCCCGCAGTGTGTCGGTGGCGGACGTCGGGGCGGGGCGCGTCACGGCGGAGAGCACCCGGGTGAGCCGGGCCAGCGCCGCCCCGATGTCGGGGGCCGGGCGGCGGCCCGCCGCGTGCAGCTCCTCGCCGTCCGCGGAGAGCAGCACCGCCCGGCCCTCCAGCTGCGCCGCCAACTGGTGCAGCACCGCGGGGATCGGGTCGGGCCGGGCCGCCGCCGTGGCCAGGGCCTGCTGGGCCCGGGTCACCCGGCGCAGCTCGCGGTGCCGGGCCTCGGCCATCAGCCGCCACACCGCCCGGGCGATCGCCGTGAACGGGGTTTCGGGCGGCACCTCCAGCAGCGGCAGGCCGTGCCGGTCGCACGCCTCGATCAGCGCCTGCGGCACCGTGTCGAACACCGGCGTCACCCCGAAACCGAGCGCCGCCGCCCCCGCCTCCACCAGCCGGGCCACGTACGCGTCCGGGTCCTTGAGCAGCACCCCGGCGCTCAGCAGCAGCTCACCGCCGAGCAGATACGGGTACGGGTCGGCCATCTCCGAGGTGTGCACCCACAGCAGATCCGCCTCCGCCGGACCCGCGATCCGGTGCAGCCCGAGCTCCTCGCGGGAGAGCAGCTCGGTGAGCGGAATCGGGGGAGTGGGGGGAGAGGAGGGGGAGGGGGGAGTGGACGGGGTGAGCCCGGCCATGGCTTCCGGCATGGATGGTCCATCCATCGGTGACTTCAATTATGGATGAAACGTACACTTCAGCGCCGCCTGCGGGCCACCTACCGTCTTCACCACATACGACGTGCGCACATGTGACTGAAATGGAGGAAGCCCATGGCTGTCGACTACGCGGTGATCATCGTCTATCTGGCCGGCATGCTCGCCATGGGCTGGTGGGGCATGCGCCGCGCCAAGTCCAAGAGCGAATTCCTGGTGGCGGGCCGCCGCCTCGGCCCCTGGATGTACTCCGGCACGATGGCCGCCATCGTCCTCGGCGGCGCCTCCACCATCGGCGGCGTCGGCCTCGGCTACCAGTACGGACTCTCCGGCGCCTGGATGGTCTTCACCATCGGCCTCGGCCTGCTCGCCCTGTCCGTCTTCTTCTCGGCGCGCATCGCCCGGCTGAAGGTCTACACCGTCTCCGAGATGCTCGACCTGCGCTACGGCGGCCGGGCCGGGCTCATCTCCGGTGTCGTCATGTGGGCGTACACGCTGATGCTCGCGGTCACCTCGACCATCGCGTACGCCACCATCTTCGACGTTCTCTTCGACATGAACCGGACCGTCGCGATCATCCTCGGCGGCGCCATCGTCGTCGCGTACTCGACGCTCGGCGGCATGTGGTCGATCACGCTCACCGACATGGTGCAGTTCGTCGTCAAGACCATCGGTGTGCTGCTGCTCCTGCTCCCCATCGCGGTGATCAAGGCGGGTGGCTTCAGCGAGATGAAGGCCAAGCTGCCCACCGAGTACTTCGACCCGCTGGGCATCGGCGGCGAGACGATCTTCACGTATGTGCTGATCTACACCTTCGGCATGCTGATCGGCCAGGACATCTGGCAGCGGGTGTTCACCGCGAAGAGCGACCGGACGGCGCGCTGGGGCGGCACGGTCGCCGGTACGTACTGTCTGGTGTACGCGGTCGCCGGCGCCGTCATCGGCACTGCGGCCAAGGTCATGTACCCGAAGCTGCCCAGCGCGGACGCCGCGTTCGCGACCATCGTCAAGGACGAACTGCCGGTGGGTGTACGAGGGCTGGTCCTGGCCGCCGCACTGGCCGCGGTGATGTCCACGTCCTCCGGTGCGCTGATCGCCTGCGCCACCGTCGCCAACAACGACATCTGGTCCCGGCTGCGGGGCGTGGTGTCGCGGGGCGGCGGCGAGGAGCACGACGAGGTGAAGGGCAACCGGATCTTCATCCTCGTCATGGGTGTCGCCGTCATCGCCATCGCCATCGCGCTCAACAACGTGGTCGAGGCCCTGACCGTCGCGTACAACCTGCTCGTCGGCGGTCTGCTGGTGCCGATCCTGGGCGGTCTGCTGTGGCGCCGTGGCACCGCGGCGGGTGCGCTGGCCGCGGTGTCGGTCGGTGGCGTCGCCGTGATCGGCCTGATGGCGACGTACGGAATCCTGGCCAACGAACCGGTCTACTACGGGCTGCTGGCCTCGCTCGCGGTGTACGTGATCGTCTCCCTGGCGACGAAGCCGACGGATGAGGCGGTGCTTCTCGCTTGGCGCGAGCGGTTGGCGGGGCGGGGTGCGGCCGACGTGGCCGAGCCCGTTGCGGAACCGGTCACCACGTAAGGCTTTGTCCTCAATCGCCGGGCAGGCAATTCCAGCCCGTCCGGCGATTGAGGACGGAACCGTTGCCGTGGGGACCGCGCACGCCATCGCACCCCGCACACTGAATAACGTACGAAACCCGAAGGAAAGGCCACCCCCTATGAGCAGCAACGAAACGCCGCGCGGTCCGATCGACTCCTCCCGCGTCCCGCGGTACGCCGGACCCGCGACGTTCGCCCGGCTGCCCCGCCTCGACGAGGTCGGCACTGCCGATGTCGCCGTCGTCGGCGTGCCCTTCGACACGGGTGTCTCCTACCGACCCGGTGCCCGCTTCGGCGGCAACGCGATCCGTGAGGCGTCGCGCCTGCTGCGCCCGTACAACCCGGCGCAGGACGCCTCGCCGTTCGCCCTCGCGCAGGTCGCCGACGCCGGTGACATCGCCGCGAACCCGTTCAACATCAACGAGGCCGTCGAGACGATCGAGGCCGCAGCCGACGACCTCCTCTCCACCGGCGCCCGCCTGATGACGCTCGGCGGCGACCACACCATCGCGCTGCCGCTGCTGCGCTCCGTCGCGAAGAAGCACGGCCCCGTCGCCCTGCTTCACTTCGACGCCCACCTCGACACCTGGGACACCTACTTCGGCGCCGAGTACACCCACGGAACCCCGTTCCGCCGGGCTGTCGAGGAGGGCATCCTCGACACCTCCGCCCTCTCCCACGTCGGTACCCGCGGCCCGCTCTACGGCAAGCAGGACCTGGACGACGACGCGAAGATGGGCTTCGGCATCGTCACCTCCGCCGACGTCATGCGCCGCGGTGTCGACGAGGTCGCCGACCAGCTGCGCCAGCGCATCGGCGACCGGCCGCTCTACATCTCCATCGACATCGACGTCCTGGACCCGGCGCACGCCCCCGGCACCGGCACCCCCGAGGCCGGTGGCCTGACCTCCCGCGAGCTGCTCGAAATCGTTCGAGGACTGTCCTCCTGCAACCTGGTCTCCGCCGACCTGGTCGAGGTCGCCCCCGCGTACGACCACGCCGAGATCACCTCCGTCGCCGCCTCCCACACGGCGTACGAATTGACGACGATCATGTCCCGCCAGATCGCAGAGGCCCGTACGAAGTGAGCCACGACCACCACGACGAGCGCCCGCAGCTCACCCCCGAGCAGATCGCGGCCGCCCTGAACCCCCCGGCCGGACGCAACGGCGGCGACCTCGTCGTCGAGACCCTCCAGGGCCTCGGCGCGACCACCGTCTTCGGCCTGCCCGGCCAGCACGCGCTGGGCATGTTCGACGCGCTGCGCCGCTCGGCACTGACGTACATCGGCCTGCGCGTCGAGAACAACGCGGGGTTCGCCGCCGACGCGTACGGCCGCATCACCGGGGAAGTGGCGCCGCTGCTGCTCTCCACCGGCCCCGGGGCCCTCACGTCCCTCGCCGCGCTCCAGGAGGCGGCGGCGGCCTCCGCCCCTGTGCTGGCCATCTCCAGCCAGATCCCGACCGCGGGTCTGGGCGGCGGACGCCACGGCTACCTGCACGAACTGAGGGACCAGAAGGCGTCGTTCCGCGACATCGTGAAGTCCGTCCACACCGTCCGTACGGCCTCCCAGATCCCGTCGGCTATCGCCGCCGCCTGGGAGTCCGCGCTGAGCGCCCCGCACGGCCCGGTCTGGATCGAGATCCCGCAGGACGTGCTCCTCGCCGAGACCACCCTGCCCGTCGTCACGGCGATGGACGCCACCCCGCGCGAACTGCACGCCCGTCCGGAACTGACCGCCGTGGCCGCCGACCTGCTGTCGAAGGCCGAACGTCCGGCGATCATCGCGGGCGGTGGAGTCGTACGGTCCGACGCGTCCGGCAAGCTGCTCGCCCTCGCGGAGAAGCTCGACGCCCCAGTTGTCACCACCTTCGGCGGCAAGGGCGCCTTCCCGTGGGAGCACCCGCTCTCGCTCCAGTCCTGGCTGGAGGACCGCCACACGACGGACTTCCTGGAGTCCGCAGACGTCCTGCTGGTCGTCGGCTCCGGACTCGGTGAACTCTCCTCGAACTACCACACGTTCGCCCCGCGCGGCCGCGTCATCCAGATCGAGGCCGACGCCGGGAAGCTGGAGTCCAACCACCCCGCGCTCGGCATCCACGCCGACGCCCGTGAGGCCCTCGTCGACCTCCTCGACGCGGTCGACCGCCGCGAGGACCCGTCGGCGCCGGACCGGGTCCGTACGGTGCTCGAAGCGGTACGGGACAGGATCGCCGGCCAGGAACTCACCCTGGAGCAGCAGCTCATCGCCTCGGTCCGCCAGGCGCTGCCCGACACGTCCCCGAGCTTCTGGGACATGACGATCCTCGCCTACTGGGCGTGGTCCGCCTTCGACGCCCGCCACCCGAACACGATGCACTCGGCCCA
Source organism: Streptomyces sp. NPDC048473 (assembly GCF_043200155.1). Classification (NCBI taxonomy): domain Bacteria; kingdom Bacillati; phylum Actinomycetota; class Actinomycetes; order Kitasatosporales; family Streptomycetaceae; genus Streptomyces; species Streptomyces sp. NPDC048473. The sequence continues at coordinate 137,274 of NZ_JBICXE010000003.1, read as the reverse complement.
GGGTGCGGGCGGCCTCGGATACGGCTTCCCGGCCGCCCTCGGCGCGGCGGCGGCCGACCGTACGAAGCCGGTCCTGGCGGTCTCCGGCGACGGCGGCGCGATGTACTCGATCGCGGAACTGGCCACGGCCCGCCAGTACGACCTGCCGGTCACCTGGCTGATCGTCGACGACGGCGGCTACGGCATCCTGCGCGAATACATGACGGGTGCCTTCGGCGAGGCCACGGCGACGGAACTCTCCCGCCCCGACTTCGTCGCCCTCGCCGAGTCCTTCGGCGTCCCGGCGGTCCGTACGACCCCCGAGACGCTCGCCGACGACCTGGCGAAGTCCTTCGCGGAGCCGGGCCCTTCGGTGGTCGTGCTCCCGGCCCTGCTGAGGATGTTCGAGCCGACGCATCTGTAGGACTTCTGCCCGCCCGCGCCCCGCCGGCCGGGGGCGCGGGCGGTTCAGCGCCCGGCGGCCTCTTTCCCGATCTTCTCGATGGCACCCAGCTGCGTCTGCCGACCCTGCAGGAACTCCTTCTGCTGATCCGGATTCAGGGTGGCCGGCAGATCCCTGGTCGAGGGCATCAGGTCCGGGATCGACCGGAAGACGGCGCCTGCTGCGGGGCCGTGGCCCCGTAGCCGTGCCCAGTACAAGGACTTGCCGACCGTGTGCAGAGGCACCGTCATCTCCGTACGAGGCTTCTTTGCGGCCTTCTGTCTCGACTCCTCGCGCCCCAGCGCGCGGAAGCCGATGTCACCCAGCCGCTGCAGCACCTCCAGGGCGGCGTACAGCTGCCCGCAGAGACAGGCATCGGTCGGCCGGTCGTCCGGCATGATCCCTCCCCGTCGCTCCCCGTTCCGCTGACGGAAGTCATCCCTACCCGGGCCACCCGGCCGAGGAACACCGGCTCGCGGTGTACAACCTTTCCGTCCGTCAGAAGTCATCAGATTCGGGTGTGCCGGGGGCACACCGTATGAATTCACCCAGGGGGAAATGCCGTATGAAACAGACTCGTATATCCCGCCGTGCGCAGGCCGCGCTGTCCGTCGCGCTCGCCGCAGGCGCGCTCGCACCCGTGGCGCTCGGCGCCGCGCCCGCCGCCGCCGCGACGCCGACGGTGAGCTGCACATCAGGCAAGGCGGGGCTGGCCGCCAAGCTGTCGAAGGACATCACCGCCGCACTCAAGGGGCGGAAGTCGACGACGGCGGTGGCGCTCTACGACCGGACCACCAGGACGACGTGCTCCTTGCGGGCGACGACGAAGTACGACTCCGCCAGCGTCGTGAAGGCGACCGTGCTGGCGACGCTGCTCTGGGACAACAAGAAGCACAACCGCTATCTCACCCAGCGCGAGGCCAACCTCACCACCGCCATGATCACCAAGTCCGACAACAACGCGACCAGCAGCCTGTGGAAGCAGCTCGGGGTGACCAAGGTCAAGGCGTTCCTGAAGGCCGCCGGGATGACGCACACCGTGCCCGGCTCCGGTGGCTACTGGGGGCTGACCCAGGTCACCGCCCAGGACGAGCAGCGGCTGCTGACCCTGCTGACCGCCAAGAACTCCGTGCTGAGCGACAACTCGCGGGCGTACGAACTGGGCCTGATGCGCAAGGTCATCTCCTCCCAGCGCTGGGGCACGCCCGCCGGTGCGCCGTCCGGAGTGACCGTCCAGGTCAAGAACGGCTGGCTGCCGCGCGCCACCCACGGCTGGCGGGTGCACAGCATCGGCGCCTTCACGGGCAAGGGGCACGACTACGCGATCACCGTGCTCACCCAGGACAACAAGACGATGAACGACGGCATCAACACCATTCAGGCCGTCGCCCGCGCCGTGCACAAGGACCTCAACCCGGCCGCTGCCACGAAGGCGACCGTCACCCCGCCCGCCGCTCCGCAGGAAGCGGTGCCTGCGGTACCGGAGGCACCGGCCGTACGGATGCTCACCGCGACGCCGCGGTCGTAGTCGACGGGCCGAAGCTGTCCTCGATCGCCGGACGCGGCATGTCCGTTCGGCGATCGAGGCCGTCGCGGGCCGCGGCGACCGACCAGCCACGGTCCTGGTCAGCCGCTGACCGCCTGCGCATCGGCAGCCGCCTCCACCGTTGTATCCGCCGCCTCCGCCTCGGAACCCGCATGGGCGGTGAATGCCACCCGCATCGTGTCGCCGTCGAGCTCCATGCTGAACGTGGAGTCCATGGCCCGCGCCAGGCGGGCCAGCAGCGCGACGGTCGGCAGTGTGCCGCCCAGCTCAAGTTTCGACACCTGCGGCTGAGTCATCCTGGCGCGCCTGGCCAGCTCGGTCTGCGAGAGCCCGGCCTCGGTCCGGCGGTCGTACACGGCCTGCCCGAGGTCGTAGCGGAGCCGGATCTCCTCGCGGCGTTTCTCCACATCGGGATCTTCGGCGATTCCCTGGGCGACCTTTTTGTCGCGGGCGATCTTCCAGTGTGCGTGGCTGACCATTACCGGTCCTTCCTCTCCGCATCCACATCGCGTGTGTACACGTCGTGTGCCGCTTCGTGCTCGGCCTCGCATAGTGCTTTGGTGCGCCTGGCCCGTGCCACTTCCGTGTTCTCCCGCTGTCGGGTCTTGCGGAAGACGGTGAGCAGGACGATCCTCCGACCGGGTGCGAGCCAGTAGGGAATCCTTGTGGCGTCCCGATTGCAGCCCAGGTGGAATCTCAGTTCCCGGACGCCGTCGCCGAGATGCCGGGAGTACGGTTCTCCGAGCGTGGTCGGCCGTTCCCGCAGCAGGTCGGTGATGTGCTCGACCGCGAGATAGTCGTCGCCGCGCAGATTCATCAACCACAGCCGAACCTCGGGTTCGATCTCGATGGTGTAGCCACTGTCCATATGCTGGAACGTATAGATGTCTCAGTGTATGACGGCTGGGTTTGTTGCGCATTCGCCCATACGGGTGAGCGCACCTAGGGCCGATGACGGACCGCCCTACGCCGCAGGACCCGTCTTTGTAACGGCGGGATGAAATCCGCTGCCCACCGCGTTGGTGCCTTCCGGTAGAGCAGGTCGAACGGGAGGCACCGGTGACGGACACAGGGGACGCAGAAGGCGCGGCGCAGGCCCCGGGGTGGGCTCGGCGGCTGAGTGGCTACGCATGGCGCTACCGGCGCAATGTGCTGCTGGCGCTCGGCTCGTCGCTCGCCGGCATGGCCGTGATGGCCCTCGTCCCGCTGATCACCAAGGTGATCATCGACGATGTCGTCGGCGACCACACACGGTCCCTCGCCGTGTGGACCGGACTCCTCCTGGTCGCCGCCGTGCTCGTGTACATATCCACGTACATCCGCCGCTACTACGGCGGCCGGCTCGCCCTCGACGTACAGCACGATCTCCGTACCGAGATGTACGGGACGATCACCCGCCTCGACGGGAAGCGGCAGGACGAGCTGTCCACCGGGCAGGTCGTCGGGCGTGCCACCAGCGACCTGCAGCTGATCCAGGGGCTCCTGTTCATGCTCCCGATGACCATCGGGAACGTACTGCTCTTCATCATCTCCCTGGTGATCATGGCGTGGCTCTCGCCGCTGCTCACCCTGGTCGCGATCGCCGTCGCCCCCGCCCTCTGGTTCATCGCCCGCCGCTCCCGCTCCCGTCTCTTCCCCGCCACCTGGTACGCCCAGGGGCAGGCCGCCGCCGTCGCCGGAGTCGTCGACGGGGCCGTCTCCGGGGTCCGGGTCGTCAAGGGGTTCGGGCAGGAGGACCAGGAGACCGGCAAGCTGCGCGAGGTCGGGCGGAAGCTCTTCGCCGGACGGCTGCGGACGATCCGGCTGAACTCCCGCTACACCCCCGCCCTCCAGGCCGTCCCCGCGTTCGGCCAGGTCGCGATGCTGGCCCTCGGCGGCTGGCTCGCCACCCGGGGCGAGATCACCCTCGGCACGTTCGTCGCGTTCTCCACCTACCTGGCCCAGCTCGTCGGCCCGGTCCGGATGCTCGCCATGGTCCTCACCGTCGGACAGCAGGCCAGGGCCGGCGTCGAGCGCGTACTGGAACTGATCGACACCGAGCCGACCATGAAGGACGGCACCAAGGAACTCCCGGCCGACGCCCCCGCGAGCGTCGAGTTCGACGACGTACGGTTCGGATATGACGAGGACCGCCCCGTCCTCGACGGGTTCTCGCTGACCATCGAGCCCGGTGAGACCGTCGCCGTCGTCGGCGCGTCCGGCAGCGGGAAGTCCACCGTCTCGCTGCTGCTGCCCCGCTTCTACGACGTGTCGCACGGCGCGGTCCTGGTCGGCGGCCACGACGTCCGCGAGCTGACCCAGCAGTCCCTGCGTGCCGCCATCGGCCTCGTACCGGAGGACAGCTTCCTGTTCTCCGACACCGTCCGCGCCAACATCGCGTACGGATTCCCGGACGCCACCCAGGAACAGATCGAGGAAGCGGCCAGAGCCGCCCAGGCCGACCGGTTCATCGCGGACCTGCCCGAGGGCTACGACACCAAGGTCGGCGAGCACGGACTCACCCTCTCCGGCGGCCAGCGCCAGCGCGTCGCGCTCGCCCGCGCCATCCTCACCGACCCCCGGCTGCTCCTCCTGGACGATGCCACCTCCGCCGTCGACGCCCGCGTCGAACACGAGATCCACGAGGCGCTGCGGCAGGTGATGGCCGGGCGGACGACCCTCCTGATCGCCCACCGCCGCTCCACCCTCGGCCTCGCCGACCGGATCGCCGTCCTGGAGCACGGCAGGCTCGCCGACATCGGTACGCACGAGGAGCTGGAGCGCCGCTGTGCGCTCTACCGGCGGCTGCTCACCGATCCGGACGAGCTGGGCGGCACCTCGCCCGGACACCAGCCGCTGACCACCGCCGACACGATCCCCGAGGACGACCGCGCGCTCCAGGAGGAACTGGACGCCGAGTTCGACGCCGAACGCGGCATCAGCCCCCACCTGTGGATCCGCAAGGAGGAGCCGCGCGACACCGGGTCCGCCGGCATGCCCGCGACCCCCGAGCTGCTCGCCCAGGTCGAGGCCCTGCCGCCCGCCACCGACACACCCGACATCGACGAGGCGCGGGCCGTCCGCGCCGAGGAGTCGTACGGGCTGCGCAGGCTGCTGCGCGGCTTCGGGCTGCCGCTCCTGGTGAGCCTGGCGCTGGTGGCGGTGGACGCGGGAGCCGGACTCCTGCTGCCCGTACTGATCCGGCACGGCATCGACCAGGGTGTCTCGCAGCTCGCACTCGGTGCCGTCTGGGCGGCGTCTGCGCTGGCCCTGGTGATCGTGCTCGTGCAGTGGGCCGCCCAGATCGGCGAGACCCGGATGACGGGCCGCACCGGCGAGCGGGTGCTGTACTCACTGCGGCTGAAGATCTTCGCGCAGCTCCAGCGGCTCGGCCTGGACTACTACGAGCGCGAGCTGACCGGTCGCATCATGACCCGGATGACGACGGACGTGGACGCGCTGTCGACGTTCCTCCAGACCGGTCTGGTCACGGCCTTCGTCTCCGTCGTCACCTTCTTCGGCATCATGGTCGCGCTGCTGGTCCTGGACGTACAGCTGGCCCTCGTCGTCTTCGCGACGCTGCCGGCGCTGGTCATCGGTACGTTCTTCTTCCGCCGCAAGAGCGTCAAGGCGTACGAGCTGGCCCGGGAACGCATCAGCGTCGTCAACGCCGACCTCCAGGAGTCCGTCTCCGGGCTGCGGATCGTGCAGGCGTTCCGCCGCGAGCGCGACGGCGCGGACCGGTTCGCGGGGCGCAGCGACCACTACCGCGAGGCCAGGGTCCGCGGGCAGTGGCTGATATCGGTCTACTTCCCGTTCGTGCAGCTGCTGTCGTCGGTGGCCGCGGCCGCCGTACTGATCGTCGGTGCGGGCCGGGTCGACAACGGCACGCTCACCACCGGTGCGCTGGTCGCGTACCTCCTCTACATCGACCTGTTCTTCGCCCCGGTGCAGCAGCTCTCCCAGGTCTTCGACGGCTACCAGCAGGCCACCGTCTCCCTCGGCCGCATCCAGGAACTCCTGCGGGAGCCGACCTCCACCGACGCCCCGGACGAACCGCTGGACGTGCTGTCGTTGCGCGGCGAGATCGCCTTCGAGGACGTGTCCTTCGCGTACGGGGGCGAGGAGGAGGCCCTCTCCCGTGTCGACCTGCGGATTCCGGCCGGTCAGACGGTCGCGTTCGTCGGCGAGACCGGCGCCGGGAAGTCCACCCTCGTCAAGCTCGTCGCCCGGTTCTACGACCCGACGGGCGGCCGGGTCACGGCGGACGGCACCGATCTGCGCCGCCTCGACCTCACCGCGTACCGGCACCGGCTCGGAGTCGTACCGCAGGAGGCGTACCTCTTCGCGGGCACGGTCCGCGACGCCATCGCGTACGGGCGGCCCGAGGCCACCGACGCCGAGGTGGAGGCGGCGGCGCGGGCGGTCGGTGCCCACGACATGATCGCCACCCTGGACGGCGGCTATCTGCACGAGGTCGCCGAGCGGGGCCGTAACCTCTCGGCCGGCCAGCGCCAGCTCATCGCCCTCGCCCGCGCCGAACTCGTCGACCCGGACGTCCTGCTGCTCGACGAGGCGACCGCCTCCCTCGACCTGGCCAGCGAGGCCCTGGTCAACCAGGCGACCGACCGGCTCACCGGCCGACGCACCACCCTCGTCGTCGCCCACCGGCTGACCACCGCCGCCCGCGCCGACCGGGTCGTGGTGATGGACCACGGCCGGGTCGTCGAGGACGGCACGCACGACGAGCTCCTCGCCAGGGAGGGGCACTACGCCGTGCTGTGGCGCACCTTCATCGGGGAGGACGAGCCCGCGGGGGTGTGAGAGCCGGGCCCGCCCACCGGTTCACTCGCCGATGCCGGAGATCTTGCCGGTCTGCAGATCCGACCGCACGGTCAGATACGAGTACGTGGGGTGCTTGCCGTTGCTCCAGGTGAGCCGCACCTTCGACCAGGTGTGGCCCGCGCCGCTGTCGCCGGAGGTGACCCGGAAGGCGAGCGGGGTGTTCTGGGCGCGGAGCACGCCGTCCGCGTGGTTGCGCTTCTCCCAGGTGTTCAGCTGGGTGCGCAGGTGAGGCGTCAGATAGAACGACCTCAGGGCGGTGGCGAGCTTGCCGCCGCCCTCCGCCGTGACGGCATCGATGTAGGAGGCGTAGAAGTGGGCGACCTGCTGGAACGCCGGGGTGCCGGCGTCGCTGCGTACCGGCGCCGCGGCCACCGGGGCCTGCGGAGCCGCCGCGGCGGCCGGGACCGCGGCGACGACGGTGAGGAGAGCGGTGGCGAGCAGCGTCCGGCCGATGGCGCGCCGGCCGCGGGGGCCCTGTGAGTTGCGGAGTTGGAGCATGGCAGTTCCTGCCTTTCGTATGGCTCTGCCCTGTTGGAGCCATGCTGTGGCGATTCGGTTGCCCGGGAGGCGGAGCGCGCCGGGTGCAACCTCCGGATGGCCTCCTGCGTCGTACGCATGTACGTGTAAGGGCCGAGCAAGGGCGTAAGTGTTCGATCAGACGATGGGGCTGCTGGTGATCAGAGGGACCGGAGAGGCCGGAGGAGCCGGAGCGGTCGGCGGGGGCGGAAGCGGCCGGGGGTGCCGGATGCTCATCCGTCTGTTCGTCCTGCCATTGGTGGCCGCCGTAGGTCTGGTGCTGAGCGGCACTGCGGCGAACAGCGCCGACGCCTCAACGGCCTGTGCCGGGCGCCCCGCGAAGACGGTCACGTTCAAGACCGGCGAGCTGCGCATCTACAAGAGCCGCTCCTACGCCTGCGCCGTCGCTGTCGCGAAGAAGGCTGGCCCCCGCCGCACTATGTCCGTGCGCATCCAGGCGCGCGGCGGCAGCCCCGTCGCCGACAGCGGCAGATACACCACACAGGCCGGCCCGGTGACGGTCCATGCGCTGAACCGGTGCGTCCGGGCCTCGGCCACGATCTCGGGAAAGTCCGGCTCCACGGGCTGGATTCTCTGCTGAGGCGGGCGCTCGTCGTCGCTCCGTGCCAACAGGGTCTGGCGGCACGGGTGTTGCCCCGCTAGGTTCACGACGTCTGTTGTGAATCAAGGGGAGGGTGCATGCGCAAGGCGCTCAGAGGGTTCCTGTCGCTCGCGGTGCTCATCGGCACAGTGAGTGCTACGGGTGCCTCGGCCGGGGCGGCCACCGCCGCGGAACCGACCGCGTTCCGGAGCACGGCCGGCAGTGACAGCGGCACGAACACGGACATCAAGGACCGCATCCTGGCCATCCCGGGAATGAGTCTCATCGAGGAGAAGCCTTACGCGGGCTACCGCTACTTCGTCCTCGACTACACCCAGCCGATCGATCACCGGCACCCGTCCAAGGGCACCTTCCAGCAGCGCATCACCCTGCTACACAAGGACACGTCCCGCCCGACGGTCTTCTACACCAGTGGCTACAACGTCTCCACGAACCCCAGCCGCTCCGAGCCGACCCGGATCGTCGACGGCAACCAGGTCTCTCTGGAGTACCGTTTCTTCACCCCGTCCCGCCCGGCGCCCGCCGACTGGTCCAAGCTCGACATCTGGCAGGCCGCCAGCGACCAGCACCGCGTCTTCACCGCGCTGAAGCAGATCTACTCCAAGAACTGGCTGACCACCGGTGGCTCGAAGGGCGGCATGACCGCCACGTACTTCGAGCGCTTCTACCCCAAGGACATGGACGGCGTCGTCGCGTACGTCGCGCCGAACGACGTGGTCAACAAGGAGGACTCGGCGTACGACCGGTTCTTCGAGAACGTGGGCACCAAGGAGTGCCGCGACAAGCTGAACGGTGTGCAGCGCGAGGCGCTGATACGCCGCGAGCCGCTGGAGAAGAAGTACGAGGAGTACGCCGCCGAGAACGGCTACACCTTCAACACCGTCGGCTCGCTCGACAAGGCGTACGAAGCCGTCGTCATGGACTATGTCTGGGCGTTCTGGCAGTACAGCCTGCTGTCCGACTGCGACACCATCCCGGCCGACGCCGAGACCGCCCCCGACCAGGCGATCTGGGACTCGATCGACGGTATCTCCGGCTTCTCCGCCTACGCGGACCAGGGCCTGAACACGTACACGCCGTACTACTACCAGGCGGGCACCCAGCTCGGCTCACCAAACATCGAGCAGCCGTGGCTCGGCAAGCTGAGCCGGTACGGGTACCAGCCGCCGCGCAACTTCGTGCCGCGCTCCATCCCGATGAAGTTCCAGCCGTCGGTGATGCGCGACGTCGACAGCTGGGTGAAGCACCACGCCGACCACATGCTGTACGTGTACGGGCAGAACGACCCGTGGGGCGCGGAGCGCTTCCGGCTCGGGGCGGGCGCCCGTGACAGCTATGTCATGACTGTGGCCGGCGGCAACCACGGCTCCAACGTGGCCGGGCTCGCCGACGACGAAAAGGCGAAGGCCACCGCGGCCATCCTGCGCTGGGCGGGCGTCGCCCCGGCCGCCGTGCAGGACGACCCGGCGAAGGCGAAGCCGCTCGCGAAGTTCGACGAACGGCTCGACAAGCGGGACGTGACGAGCGAGCGCAGGCTGCGGCCGTAAGCGGTCCTCGCGCCACGTCTTGCCAAGGAAGGGGCTGTGCGTGTGCACAGCCCCTTTCCGGTTTCCGGGGGTCTAGTACGTCAGCCCGTAACCCACCGGGTGCAGCACCTGCGTCGGATCGTCCGCGCGCTGCACCGGCACCGGCAGGGTGCCCTCCGGTTCGGCGCGGCCCGCGATCACCCGGGCGGCGGCCCGCAGTTCGACATCGGTCCAGGAGTACGTGGCCAGGTTCGCCGCGAACCCGGTCCCGGAGAGCTGGGCGATGTCGTACGGATTGCGGATCGCGACCGTGATCACCGGGATGCCGGTCGCCGCGAGGGCGCTCACCAGGGTGCGCTGCGAGCTGGTCGCCGAGACGTTGTACGTCCCCACGATCACCGCGTCCTTGCCCTGCGCGGCCGCCACCGCCTGGTCGATCTGCGCCTTGGTGGGGGCAGTGCCGGTGGACAGCGCGGTCGCCGCGTACCCCAGTTCGCCGAAGGCGGTGGCCAGGGTGGTGGTCGGCGGTCCGGTGGTGCCGGACGGGGAGGCCGGATCGGCGCCGACCACGAGGAGGTTCTTGTGGGAGCGGCGGGAGAGCGGCAGCACCGCGCCGTCGTTGGCGAGCAGTGTGGTGGTGCGCTCGGCGATCCGGTCGGCCGCGGCGAGATGGGCCCGCGTCCCGACGGTACGGTCCACTCCCGCGTGGCTGACGTACGGGTCGTCGAACAGCCCGAGCTTCGTCTTCAGCCGCAGGATCCGCAGGATCGATTCCTCGATCCTGGCCTCGCTGATCTCACCGCTCTTCACGGCCTCCAGGAGGGCGTTCCAGGAGACGTCGAGGCTCGGCGGGTTGAGCAGCTGGTCGACGCCCGCCTGCAGCGCGAGTACCGGTACGCGCTCGTCGCCGTACTTCGTCCGCACCCCCTCCATGCCGAGCGAGTCGGTCACCACGACACCGTCGTAGCCGAGCTCCTCGCGCAGGATGCCGGTGAGGATCGGGCGGGACAGCGTCGCCGGGTCCTCGGCCGGGTCCAGCGCCGGGACCACGATGTGCGCGGTCATGATCGAGTCGATGCCCGCGGCGATCGCGGCCCGGAACGGCGGCTCGTCCAGCTCCGCCCACTGCTCCCGCGTGTGGAGGATGACGGGCAGCCCGGTGTGGCTGTCGGTGTTGGTGTCGCCGTGGCCCGGGAAGTGCTTGGCCGTCGAGGCGATACCGCTGCTCTGATACCCCTTCACCTGGGCGGCGACCATTCCGGCCACGGACTGCGGGTCGGAGCCGAAGGAGCGTACGCCGATCACCGGGTTGGCCGGGTTGACGTTGACGTCGGCGTCCGGGGCGTAGTTCTGGTTGATGCCGATCGCGGCCAGTTCGGCGCCCGCGATCTGCCCGGCCCGGCGGGCGTCCGAGCGCGAACCGCCCGCGCCCAGCGCCATCGCGCCCGGCATCAGGGTGGCGGGCTCGCCGACGCGGCAGACGATGCCGTGCTCCTGGTCGGTGGAGACGAGGAGCGGCAGGGGAGTGGGGCCGGCGAGACCGGCGCGCTGGATGCCGTTGGAGAGGTCGGCGATCTGGTGCGGGTCGCGGGTGTTGTGCGCCCAGGTGAAGTAGATGATCCCGCCGACGTGGTACTTGGCGATCATCTCGGCGGCGGTGCGGACCCCGATCTCGGCCATGTTGGCGTCGATGTCGGCCTGGTCGGGCTCGGTGGCGGAGTGTCCGTACACCCGCATCACGAAGAGCTGCCCGACCTTCTCCTCCAGGGTCATCCGGGAGATGAGCCGCTTGAGGCGCTTGGTGGTGGCGGCTGAGGTGTGGTGCCCGCTGCTGGGCCCGCTGCTCGCGGACCTCTGGGCGGCGACGGCGCCGGGGGCGACAACCCCGCCTGTGACGGCGGCTGCGGCGGTCGCGGCGGTGGCGGTGAGGAGGGTGCGTCTGGAGGTGCGGTGGTGCACGTGAGCTCCTTCGGCCGTACTCGGGGACGAGGGGTGGTGAAAGAAACTTCCAAGGAGCACGGATATCCAGAAAATAACTTCCGGTCAAGGGCCCGGACCGTTTTGAGTCTGTCCTGCGCCGACGGGGCCCGGGCGGCGTAAGCGGGTCAGCTCAGCCCCACCGCGGCCCCGTGCGCCTGGAGCGCCGACACCGCCGCAGTGATCGCGGGCCGCCGGGCCGCCTCCGTACGCCACAGCGCGTACAGCCGACGCACCGGTACGGGATCGAGCGGCACCGCCACCACCCCTGCCGGCAGCGGCCCCCGCCCCAGCCGCGGGATCATCGCGACCCCGAGACCGGCGGCGAGCAGGGCCAGTTGGGTGTGGTTCTCCTCCGCCTGGTGCCGGATGTCGGGCTCGTAACCCGCCGCGCGCAGTGTCCGTACGAGCCAGTCGTGGCAGACCGTCCCCGGCGGCTGGCAGATCCACCGCTCCTGCGCCAGCTCCGCGCGCCGCACCGCGTTCCGCCCGGCGAGCCGATGGCCCTCGGGCACCAGCAGATCGCACCGGTCGTCACCGATCACCGCCTGTGCCACCCCCTCCGGGGCGGGCAGCGGGGCGATGTCCCAGTCGTGCGCGACCGCCAGATCGATCACACCCTTGGCCACCAGGTCGACCGAGAGATGCGGATCGACCTCGGTCAGCCGGACGTCCAGGGCCGGATGGTCCCGGTCCAGCTCCGCCAGTACGCCGGGCAGCAGTCCGCGCGCCGCGGACGCGAACGCGCCGATCGACAGCCGGCCCGTCGGCAGCCCCCTGCGCTCCTCCAGCGTCGTCTCCGCGCGCTCCACGATCGCCAGCAACTGCTGGGCGGTGGCGGCCAGATGGAGCGCCTCCTCGGTCAGCGCGACACCGCGCCCGCGGCGTTCGAGGAGCGTCGTGCGGGTCTCCCGTTCCAGCTTGGTGATCTGCTGCGAGACCGCCGACGGGGTGTAGCCGAGCGCGGCGGCGGCGCCCGCGACGGAGCCATGGACGGAGATGGCGTGCAGTGCGCGCAGCCGGGACAGATCGAGCACCGGAACCTCCCGGATCTCGGTGATTCATTAGGTGATTCGTTAGCAACGCTCAATTTCACCATGAAGAAATCCGCGCTGGTGCTACATGGTCGGTGCGGGCGATCCTCGGTGCATGCGTCCCCTCCACATCGCCCTGGCCGCCCTGGTGGCCGCCGTCTGGGGTGTCAATTTCGTCGTCATCGAGGTCGGCCTCGGGCACTTCCCGCCGCTGCTCTTCTCCGCCCTGCGCTTCCTGGTCGCCGCGCTGCCCGCGGTCTTCTTCGTCGGCCGGCCCAAGGTCGCGTGGAAGTGGATCGTGGGTGTCGGGCTCGCCCTCGGAGTGGCGAAGTTCGGACTGCTCTTCATCGGCATGGACCGCGGTATGCCCGCAGGTCTCTCCTCCCTCGTGCTCCAGGTCCAGGCGGTCTTCACGGCCCTCTTCGCGGCGCTCGCTCTGGGCGAACGGCCAGGAAAGGCAAGGGTGTCGGGGATGGGAGTGGCCCTCGCGGGCATTGGGGTGGCCGCGGTCGACGAGGGCGCGAGCGGGCCCGTACTCGCCTTCGTCCTGGTGATCGCGGCGGCGGCCTGCTGGGGCGTGTCCAACGTGCTGACCCGCAAGGCCGCGCCGCCCGACTCCCTCAACTTCATGGTGTGGGTCTCGACCGTGCCCGTGCTCCCGCTGCTCGGCCTCTCCCTCCTCTTCGAGGGCTGGGACCGCGACGCCGACGCGCTGGCCGCGCTCGACTGGAGCGGCGTCGGCATCATCGTGTACGTCGCCTGGATCACGACGGTCTTCGGCTTCGGGGCGTGGGGCTTCCTGCTGCGTCACTACCCGGCGTCGTCCGTGGCGCCGTTCACCCTGCTCGTCCCGGTCTTCGGGATGTCGTCGGCCGCGCTGCTGCTGGGCGAGTCGGTGAGCCCGCTGCGGTGGTGCGCGGCGGCGCTGCTGGTCGGCGGGGTGGCGCTGACGTCTCTGGCGGGGGCGCGCCGGGTCCGCGCTGCGGCACCGGAAACCCCGGAGCCGCAGCCGGTGCGGGCCTGAACGGTGTGACTACTGCTTGGGCGCGCCGAGCCGCAGCAGATGCTCCCGCCCGGCGGCCAGCATCCCCGGCAGCTCCGCCGCCCCCGGGTGCCACCGCTTCTCGTACTCCCAGCAGACCCAGCTGTCCGGGTCCAGCGTGTCCAGACAGGCCCCCAGCGGCAGCACCCCGGCGCCCAGCGCCAACGGCTCCCTGTCCTCTGCCGACGCGATGTCCTTCACCTGAACGTAGCCCAGGTGCGGGGCCAGCACCGCATGGCTCGCGGCCGGTTCCTCGCCCGCCAGCCAGGTGTGCATGATGTCCCACAGCGCACCGATCTGCCCGTGCCCGACCGTCCCGACGACCCGGGCCGCATCGGCGCCCGCCCGGTGCGAGTCATGGGTTTCGAGCAGGATGCGTACGCCCATGTCGGCGGCGTGCGGAGCGGCGGCGGCCAGCCGGCGCGCGGCCGTCGCGTCGGCCACGGCGGGGTCCTGGTCGCCGCCGCCCGGGAAGACCCGGACGTTCTTCGCACCCAGGTCGTGCGCCAGCTCCACCAGCCCGGCGAGCTCGTCCAGCGCGGCCCGGTCGTCCCCCTCGGCCGCGACCCGGACATACCCGGCGACCGTCAGGATCTCGACGCCACCCTTCTTGAACGCCTCGACGACATCGGCCCGTTCGAGCGCCGAAATGCCCGGGTGCACCGGCTCCTCGGGGTGGGCGCGCAGCTCCACCCCCTGGTAGCCGTGGTCGACGGCGAGCCGGACGACGTCGGCGATCGGCATCCCCGGCACTCCGAGGGTCGAGAAAGCGAGCTTCACGTGCGTGTTCCTTCCATCGGTACGTGCCACCGCGCCGTACGCACCGGACAGCGGCCAGCACATCATCGGCCCGGGGTGTGACATACCGGTACCCCCGGCCCGGGGGTACAACCTCAGCCCACCCGCGGCGGCGCCGTCGACCCCCGCACCATCAGCTCCGCCGCGATCGTCGCGATGCCCCCCGGCGGCGGCGCCTCCTTGCCCATCGCCAGCCGGCCCGCCCGCGCGCCCGCCTCGAACAGCGGCAGCCGTACGGTCGTCAGCGCCGGGACCGCGTCCACCGAGAACGGCAGATCGTCGAAGCCCGCCACCGAGATGTCCTCGGGGATACGCAGACCGCGGTCCCGGATCGCCGCACTCGCGCCCAGCGCCACCGTGTCGTTGGCGGCGACGACGGCCGTCACCTCCGGTTCGCGGCGCAGGAGTTCGAGGGTGGCGTCGTAGCCGGAGCGGCGGTCGTAGGGGCCGTGGACGGTGAGGCGCTCCTCGTCGCCGACGAGGCCCGCCGCCCTCATCGCGTCGCGGTGGCCCTCCAGACGGTGGCGGGTCGTCGTCCGCTCCAACGGGCCCGCGACGTACCCGATCCGCCGGTGGCCGAGCGAGAGCAGATGCTCGGTGAGGCGACGCCCCCCGCCCCGGTTGTCGAAGGCCAGCGCGGCGACGATCGCCTCGCTGTCCGGCAGCGGGGGCCGCCCGCACAGCACCACCCGCGTACCCGCGTCCGCGAGCTTCGTCAGCTTGGCGGACATCGCTGCCTGGTGCGCCGGGTCCTCCACGGCGCCTCCGGTCAGGACGACCGCCGCGGCTCGCTGGCGCTGGAGCAGGGTGAGATAGGTGAGTTCGCGCTCGGGGGAGCCGCCGGTGTTGCAGACGACGGCGAGCTTCTCGCCGCCCGCCCGGCCCGAACCGTCCCCGGGCCCGCCGATCTCGGTCTGCGCCGCCCCCGCCATGATCCCGAAGAACGGGTCGGCGATGTCGTTGACCAGGATGCCGACCAGGTCGGACGTGGCCGCCGCCAGTGAACTCGCGGGCCCGTTGAGCACATAGTCCAGGTCGTCCACCGCGCGCAGCACCCGCTCCCGGGTGGATGCGGCCACCGGGTAGTTGCCGTTCAACACGCGGGAGACGGTGGCCGGGGACACCCGGGCGCGGGCGGCCACATCCGCCAGGGTGACTGTCATCGCTTTCCTCCGAGGAGTGACGAGGAGTGAGAGGAGTAGGACCGACCGGCAGCGCGCCCCCTCTTGTCCGGGCCGCTGTCGGCAGGCTAGCGTCATCACCGATAGAAAGCGCTTGCTACGACTGTATGGAGGAACTTTCGTGACACGCAGGACAGTGCGCATCGCCATGAACGGCGTCACGGGTCGCATGGGATACCGGCAGCACCTGGTGCGCTCGATCCTCGCGATCCGCGAGCAGGGCGGCCTCGCTCTCGGCAACGGCGACGTGCTGTGGCCCGAGCCCGTTCTGGTCGGCCGCCGCGCCCATGCGCTGGAGGAACTCGCCGCACAGCACGGTCTGACCGAGTGGTCGACCGACCTCGACGCGGTCCTCGCGGACGACACCATCGACATCTACTTCGACGCCCAGGTCACGTCGGCCCGCGTCGAGGCGATCAAGAAGGCGATCGCCGCGGGCAAGCACATCTACACCGAGAAGCCCACCGCCACGGACGTCGAGGGCGCCCTGGAGCTGGCCCGCCTGGCCCGTGACGCCGGAATCAAGCACGGTGTCGTCCAGGACAAGATCTTCCTGCCGGGTCTGCTGAAGCTGAAGCGCCTCATCGACGGCGGCTTCTTCGGCGAGATCCTTTCCGTACGCGGCGAGTTCGGCTACTGGGTCTTCGAGGGCGACTGGCAGGAGGCCCAGCGCCCGTCGTGGAACTACCGCGCCGAGGACGGCGGCGGCATCGTCGTCGACATGTTCCCGCACTGGGAGTACGTGCTCCACGAGCTGTTCGGCCGGGTCTCCACCGTCCAGGCGCACGTCCAGACGCACATCCCGCAGCGCTGGGACGAGCAGGGGAAGCCGTACGCCGCCACCGCGGACGACGCCGCATACGGCATCTTCCAGCTGGAGAGCGGCGCCGTCGCGCAGATCAACTCCTCCTGGACGGTCCGCGTCAACCGCGACGAGCTCGTTGAGTTCCAGGTCGACGGAACCCACGGCTCCGCCGTCGCCGGACTCCGCAACTGCCGTGTCCAGCACCGCTCGGCCACCCCCAAGCCGGTCTGGAACCCGGACCTCCCGGTCACCGAGTCGTTCCGCGACCAGTGGCAGGAAGTCCCCGACAACGCCGTCTTCGACAACGGCTTCAAGGCCCAGTGGGAGCTCTTCCTGCGCCACATCGTGCTCGACGAGCCGTACACCTGGGACCTGATGGCCGGCGCCCGCGGTGTGCAGCTCGCCGAGCTGGGCCTGAAGTCCTGTGCCGACGGCCGCCGCTTCGACGTACCGGAGCTGACGCTGTGACGATCCACCTCCCGCAGGGCCCCTACGAACCCCGCACCACCCCGCTCGACCTCGCCCCCGGCGGCGCACCCCTCGCCTCCCGTACGGTCTTCTCCGCCGCCCATGTCGTCGCCGACCCGTACGCCGACATCAGCCCCGACTCACCGGCCGCCGTCGACTGGGACGCCACCCTCGCCTTCCGCCGCCATCTCTGGTCGCACGGTCTCGGCGTCGCCGAGGCGATGGACACCGCCCAGCGCGGCATGGGGCTGGACTGGGCGGGCGCCGCCGAGCTGATCCGCCGCTCCGCCGCCGAGGCGAAGGCGGTCGGCGGCCGCATCGCCTGCGGCGTCGGTACCGACCAACTCACCGGCCCCGCCTCCCTCTCCGAGGTGCGGTCCGCGTACGAGGAGCAGCTCACCCTCGTCGAGGAGAGCGGCGCCCAGGCCATCCTGATGGCCTCCCGCGCGCTCGCCGCCGCCGCAAAGGGGCCCGAGGACTACCTGGAGACGTACGCGCACCTCCTGCGCCAGGCCTCGGAACCGGTCGTCCTGCACTGGCTCGGCCCGATGTTCGACCCGGCGCTGGAGGGCTACTGGGGTTCGACGGACCTCGACGCCGCCACCGACACCTTCCTGAAGGTCATCGCCGAGCACCCGGACAAGGTCGACGGCATCAAGATCTCGCTCCTGGACGCCGAGCGCGAGATCGACGTACGCCGCCGCCTTCCCAGCGGAGTCCGCTGCTACACCGGCGACGACTTCAACTACCCCGAGCTGATCGCGGGCGACGACCGGGGCTTCAGCCACGCCCTGCTCGGCATCTTCGACCCGCTGGGCCCGCTGGCCGCACACGCGGTACGGGTCCTCGACACGGGTGACGCGAAGGGCTTCCGGGACCTCCTCGACCCCACGGTCGAACTGTCCCGCCACCTCTTCCGGGCGCCCACCCGCTTCTACAAGACGGGCGTGGTCCTCCTCGCCTGGCTGGCCGGCCACCAGGACCACTTCACCATGGTCGGCGGCCTGCAGTCCGCCCGCTCGCTGCCGCATCTGGCGAAGGCGTACGAACTCGCGGACCGGCTGGGCCTGTTCCCCGACCCGGAGCTGGCCGAATCCCGGATGCGCGCCCTGCTCGCGGTCAACGGAGGCACACGATGAGCGACGGCCGTCTCTCCATCAACCAGGAGACCATCAAGCAGTGGTCGCTGCCCGAGCTCGCCGAGGGCTGCGTCAAGGCAGGCATCGACAAGGTCGGCCTGTGGCGGGCCCCCGTTCAGGAATACGGCATCGAGCGCACCGCCCGACTGCTCGCCGACTGCGGCCTTTCCGTCACCAGCCTCTGCCGGGGCGGCTTCTTCACCGCACTCGACCCGGCGGAACGGGCCCGCGCCCTGGACGACAACCGTGCCGCGCTCGACGAGGCGGCGGCCCTGTCCACCGACACCCTGGTCCTCGTCTCCGGCGGCCTCCCGGCGGGCAGCAAGGACCTGCACGGCGCCCGCGAACGCATCGCGGACGCCCTGGGCGAACTCGCCCCGTACGCGGCCGAGCGCGGTGTACGTCTGGCGATCGAACCGCTGCACCCGATGTTCGCCTCGGACCGCTGCGTCGTCTCCACGCTCTCCCAGGCACTGGACATCGCGGAACGCTTCCCGGCCGAGCAGGTCGGGGTGGTCGTCGACACGTACCACATCTGGTGGGACGACCAGGCGGCCGCGCAGATCGCCCGGGCGGGCGCGGGCGGCCGTATCCACTCCTTCCAACTTGCGGACTGGATCACCCCGCTTCCGGCGGGCGTCCTGGTCGGCCGGGGGCAATTGGGCGACGGGGCCGTGGACTTCCGCGCGTTCCGTTCGCTGGTCGAGGCCACCGGCTTCGACGGCCCCATCGAGGTGGAGATCTTCAACGAGAACCTCTGGGCCCGGGACGGCGCCGAAGTCCTCGCGGAGGTCGCGTCCCGGTACGCCGAACACGCCTGCTGAGAAGGCATTTTGCCGCCAGGGTAAAGAGATCGCCAAGACGTGCAACCGTTCGGCACCCTGCCGGGTCATATCTGGCGTCGGTCGCTTCCGGGGAGGGATCCGGGGGGATCGGGAAGCACCGACGGAGGGGGAAAGCGAGGGGGGTCCGGTCTTCTGACCGGGCCCCGTTTCGCATGGTCGGGACCGTCACAAAGAGTTGAGCTCCCTGCTCAGTGACCGGCCGCCAGCTCCCGCAGCGAATCGAGGTCCGTTCGGTCCGGAGCCACCGCCGCATCGACGTGCCCGGACCCGTTTTCGTCCGGCAGGTCGGCCAGCCGACTCAGGGCCTCGGACGGTGCGAGGCCGCGATCGTACGCAGAGCGCAGCCGTTCCAACCATAGGAGCCCGGCTTTGTAGCCTTCCTCGTCGGCGGCGTCCAGCGGTTCGAAACTTGCCGCGTTCTCCGCGTAAAAGCGGCACACCTTCCCGCGCGATGAGGACGGACACCCGCTGCTTCTGGATCCGGCGATCCAGGACCCGTTGGAGCACCTTCACTCGATTCTGGGCGCAGGACGATACGAAGCGTTGAGTCCTCAAGGAATCGACAGCATTGATGTGTTCGGGCTCAATCGAGGCTCACTGCTCAAGGGACGCCTCTATGCGTACCGAACCGCGGGCCTCTTCCTCATTCAGTGGTGGATTGCCATGCACAGGGGACAGCACGACAAGGCGCGGGACGTGGTCCGCATCGCCTGGGACCGCCCGCTGGTGGATGTACTGGCCGCGATGTTCCACCAGTCCGTCCTCCCGGTCGCCGAGAGCCTTTTCGACGGCGAGGACGACGTGCTGGGCCTGCTATGCGATCCGACCGTGCGTGAAGGGTTTCTCGGGGGTGCGTGACAATGCCTCGCATCCGTTCGCCCAGGTCGATCGGTTGCGAGGCATGGAACGCGTCAGACCGTGATGCGGTTGCCCTTGACCGCAGCGATGAACGACGACCACCCGTCGGCGGAGAAGACGAGTGCGGGGCCGCTCGGGGTCTTGCTGTCGCGTACGGGGACGGTGTCGTAGCCGTCGGCGACCTCAAGGCACTCGCCGTTGGAGCCTCCGCTGTAGCTGGACTTGCGCCACCCGGTCAGCGCCCTGCCGTCAACGATGGTGGGCTCAGTGCTGTGCATGCTCGTGCTCCTCCGCGATGGCTCTGACGAGGGCCACTGACTCCTGATGCGGGGCCGCGTCGCCCAAGGCGAGAGTGTAGGACGTGTGACACGCCTCGACCAGCGCCGGATCGTCCATCAGATGTCCAGTGCGAAGACCCTCGACGTACGAGATCGGAGCGGCATCCGCGAAGTTCAGCAGGTAGACCATGCTTTCCAGGAGTGCGTGTGCTCCTGATGCGAAAGTCAGCACGTGCAGGCGCAGGCGACCGGACTCGGCCATGTCTGCCACCTTGTGCAGCTGTTGCGCCATGACGTGTGGCCCGCCGATGCGGCGCCTGAGCGCGGCTTCGTCGAGCAGTGTCCAGGCAACCGGAGTCGATGACTTGGTGAGCAGCCGGCCGCGCTCCAAGCGGTTGACAACGAACTCGTCAAGTTCTTCCGCGCGGAAGTTGGGGTGATATGCCTGGAACACGGCACGGGCGTATGCGTCCGTCTGGAGCAGGCCGGGGATGAGAGACGCGGCGTACTGGCGGATCTCCGTAGCCTCACGCTCCAACTCGGCGACTGCCGCGAAGTACTGGGCGAACTTCGAGTCCAAGTCATCCAGCCAGCGGACGAAGAAGCCGTCAGTCCGCAACGCGATGTCGAGGCGGTGCGCGTCATCCGGCTTCGGCAGCCGCCGCCCCGCCTCGTAATGACTGATCAGCGTCGGCGAGCACACCACCTGATCACCCAGGGCCTCCTGAGTCAGGCCCGCAGCCGTCCGCCGCAGCCTCAGCTCCTCCCCGTACTTCTCCCTCGGCGTACGCGGCTTCCGGTTCATCGCCATCCAGCCTCAACTCCCTTGCCTGACCGGCGGGCTGTCAAGCCCGAACCTCTGGAGCGTAGCCACGCCTGAACCCATTCTGTGATGAGTTCGCCACAGAACGCATCCGTTCGTGGGTAAGTCAGAAGGAGAGCACGCCGACATGAAGGATCTCGTCCGCCGGTTCACCGAGTCGCTGGTGCGGCTGGTGCGTCCGGCACCCGCCACCGTCCATCCATACTCCTGCGTATACGTGGCCGGTCCCACCGCCCGCCGTACCGGTGAGCGTCCGCCGCGCGGGGAGGACAGCCCGCTGGTCCGTCCGTATCTCGAAGTGCACGAGCGGCGGATGGCCGAGGCGCGGCGTCGGCGGCGCACGTTGTGGATCGCCGTGCGCGGTGTGGACATCAGGCCCCAGCCCCTTCGCCGAGCCGAGGTCGCCGCGTGAACGGGGAGCAGGGCGAACGCCACACGTTCAGGTTGCTGCCCTGGACAGGGGCGGAGGGCAAGCCGAGTTACGTCCTGGGGGACGGCACCGGCTATGTGTCACGGATGGCCGACGGTATCGAGAGCGTCCAACTCGGCATGGCGGACGACCTGCTCGGCCACGCCGCCGACCTTCTGGCGGACCGACGGGTCACGGGCCCGGAGCTCCACTTCCTCGCCAGCCGGCTGAGCGAGTCGTTGCAGGAGGTCAAGCGGGTCGCGGAGAGCCGGGGTTCGCGACAGGACGCGAGTGCGTCCGTTCTGGACAGCGACCGGCCAGCGCATCGAGAACCGGACATCGACAACCGGTGAGTCGGCCAACCGCTTGACGAGCTCCCGGGCTGTCACCAAACCTGTTCACGCAGCTCAGCGAACATGTGACAGTACGGGGGCTTACGGAGGGCCATTCCCGGGCCGCGCACCAGCCAGTTCGAGGCGTTCACCACGAACATCGCCTACGCCCGCAAGATGGTCGATGCCGGCCGTCCCCGAAGGTGTGCTTGAGCGCATCACCTACGCCAACGAGGAGAACGGGTACACCGTCGCCCGCGCCGACACCGGGCACGGCGGCGTCGCGGACAGGGGCGGTGGCGTAGCCACGGGTGGCTTCGAGGCATTCGCTGTCAGCGGAAGAGGTCGAGGAACCCGTTCACCCAGATCGCAACGAACACGATCGCCAAGAGCGCGCAGCCCACGGCCGCCAGGGACCGGCGGAACGACCCGGCCTCCGGCGCGTCACCCCGTACCTCGGCGAGGGTGTCCCAGGTGACCGGATGGCCGAGGGCCTCGGAGGCGGCGGTCCGCACGGTTGCCAACTGCTCCTCGACGAAGGGGGAGCCGGCCGCCGATTCCGGGCCTTGCCAGGCCAGGGTGCGCATCCGGCGCACCGGGTCGCTGTACCTCTTCTCGAACGCGGCGACCTCTTCCGGGAGCCTGTCCTCTTCGAGGTACGTCCAACGGCCGGCCTCGGCAGGGTCGCCGTACATCCGGTAGATCTCGGCCAGGCGTCGGCGCAGAGCCGGGTAGTGCGGGTAGGACGAGACCAGTCCGCGCAGTCGTTGGCGGGCCATGGGCACACGTCCCGCGGCGAGGTCCGCGTCCACGCGCTCCAGCGTCTCCTTCAGTGCCATGTGCACATCATCAGGCGTGCCCGCGGATGTGTGTGAGTGAATTATTTCAAGGTGCCCGGAGACCGGCCGGTTGTAGCTTCTGTGCATGGTCGGAAGTGCGCTCGATGCGGCCGAGGGTGGTCCGACAACGTGGGCGCACATGCGTAGGGGAGGTCGGTGCGGTGTTGGGGCTGTTGGGCTTCTACGACGAGTTCAATGACGCGGGGGTGCGGCCGAACGGCCGGCTGCGTGACGCCGTGCGTCCTGCCGGCGAGGCCGACGAGGGCGAGATCGTGGCCTATTTGGATGCTGGTCATGTGCTGCTGGACGTGATGGAAGCCGGGCGGGACGTCCTCACCGGGCTTCCGCACCGCTATTCCGCAGGGTGCTCGTCGCTGGTCACGGACGGGTCCTGGCTGTGGCGGCAGGACTTCTCGCATTACCTCGCGACGCATCACGTTGCCCTGCCCGAAACGTTCCTGGCCCACGTCCGCGACTCCGATTACCGCATGCCCGCGCTGGTGTGCGCCGACTTCGCGTCGCACTATGACGAGACCATGCCGGTCGTCGGCTGGTCAGCCGCGACTCCGTGGCCGTTGACGAAGGACGTCATCCAGCCCGAACCCCGCCGTGTGTGAGCGCGGCGGCAGCCCCGGTGATCACTGCCGCTGTCGGACCCTCGTGCCAGGGTGTCGTCCATGAGTACTCCCGAGCGCGCCATGCCGCCCCTGGACGCCGACGAGCGGACCTCGCTGACGAGTTGGCTGGACTTCTACCGCACCACCCTTGCCCGGAAGTGCGAGGGACTCGACGACGAGCGGTTGCGTGAGGCATCCGTGGAGCCCTCGCCGATCAGCCTGCTCGGCCTCGTCCAGCACATGGCGGAGGTCGAGCGGAACTGGTTTTGTCGGGTCCTGGTCCAGGAGGACGCGCCGCCGATCTTCACCCCCGACGCCGACCCGTCGGCGAGCGACGGCGGGTTCGATCTCGCCGAGGGCGCCGGTTACGACACGGCGCTGTCGATATGGCAGTCCGAGGTGGAGCGGGCCAGGGCGAACTGCGCCGCCCGGTCACTCGACGACACCAGCCCGTTCATGGGCGGGCAGGTCACCCTGCGTTGGATCTACACGCACATGATCGGTGAGTACGCCCGCCACTGCGGGCACGCCGACCTCATCCGCGAGCGCATCGACGGCCGGACGGGGGTCTGAGAGCCGACGATCGTGCGAGGGGGCCGGGCCGGGGTTGTCAGTGTGAGCCGATAGCGTCGGTCCATGTCCAACATGGCCGTCCTCGAAGGGGTCCTGGAGCGGATCACCTACGCCAACGAGGAGAACGGGTACACGGTCGCGCGCGTCGACACCGGGCGCGGTGCCAACGATCTGCTCACCGTGGTCGGTTCGCTGCTCGGTGCGCAGCCCGGTGAATCGCTGCGCATGGAGGGGCGCTGGAGCTCGCACTCCCAGTACGGCAAGCAGTTCACCGTCGAGAACTACACGACGATCCTCCCCGCCACCATCCAGGGCATCCGCCGGTACCTCGGCTCCGGCCTGATCAAGGGCATCGGCCCGGTGATGGCGGACAGGATCACCACGCACTTCGGGGTCGACACCCTCGACATCATCGAGCAGCAGCCGAAGCGGCTGGTCGAGGTGCCCGGTCTCGGGCCGAAGCGGACGAAGATGATCGCCGCGGCCTGGGAGGAGCAGAAGGCGATCAAGGAGGTGATGGTCTTCCTCCAGGGGGTCGGGGTCTCCACCTCCATCGCCGTCCGTATCTACAAGAAGTACGAGGACGCGTCGATCTCCGTCGTGAAGAACCAGCCCTACCGGCTGGCCGCCGACGTCTGGGGCATCGGCTTCCTCACCGCCGACAAGATCGCCCAGGCCGTCGGCATCCCGCACGACAGCCCGGAGCGGGTGAAGGCCGGGCTGCAGTACGCGCTGTCGCAATCCACCGACCAGGGCCACTGCTTCCTCCCCGAGGAGCGGCTGATCGCCGACGGGGTGAAGCTGCTCCAGGTCGATACGGGACTGGTCATCGAGTGCCTCGCCGAACTGGCCGAGGACCCGGAAGGCGTCGTACGGGAGAAGGTGCCCTCGCCCGAGGGCGGCGAGCCGGTCACCGCCGTCTACCTGGTGCCCTTCCACCGGGCCGAGGTCGCGCTCGCCGCGCAGGTGCAGCGGCTGCTGCGGACACCGGAGGAACGGATGCCGGCCTTCGCCGACGTGGACTGGGGCAAGGCGTTGATCTGGCTCGCGGGCCGTACGGGGGCGAAGCTGGCTCCCGAACAGGAGGCCGCGGTCCGGCTCGCGCTCAGCCGTAAGGTCGCCGTCCTGACCGGTGGGCCCGGCTGCGGGAAGTCGTTCACTGTACGGTCCATCGTGGAGCTGGCGCGTGCCAAGAAGGCCAAGGTGGTGCTGGCCGCGCCCACAGGGAGGGCGGCCAAGCGGCTTTCCGAGCTGACGGGGGCCGAGGCGTCCACCGTGCACCGGCTGCTCGAACTGAAGCCGGGGGGCGATGCCGCGTACGACCGGGACCGTCCGCTGGACGCCGATCTCGTCGTCGTCGACGAGGCATCGATGCTGGATCTGCTGCTCGCCAACAAGCTACTGAAGGCGGTGGCACCCGGTGCCCATCTGCTGCTCGTCGGGGATGTCGACCAGCTGCCGTCGGTCGGCGCGGGGGAGGTGCTGCGCGACCTGCTCGCCGACAGCGGCCCCGTTCCGGCGGTCCGGCTGACCACGATCTTCCGCCAGGCCCAGCAGTCCGGAGTCGTCACCAACGCGCACCGGATCAACTCCGGCGTACCGCCCCTCACCCAGGGCCTCAAGGACTTCTTCCTCTTCGTGGAGGACGAGACGGAGGACGCGGGCGTGCTCGCGGTGGACGTCGCCGCCCGCCGTATTCCGGCCAAATTCGGGCTCGACGCGCGGCGTGACGTACAGGTCCTGGCCCCGATGCACCGCGGCCCGGCCGGTGCGGGCACGCTCAACGGACTCCTCCAGCAGGCCATCACCCCGGCCCGGCCCGACGTGCCCGAGAAGCGGTTCGGCGGCCGGGTCTTCCGGGTCGGCGACAAGGTCACCCAGATCCGCAACAACTACGACAAGGGGGAGAACGGCGTCTTCAACGGCACGGTCGGCGTCGTCACCGCCCTCGACCTGGATGAGCAGAAGCTGACCGTCCTCACGGACGAGGACGAGGAGATTCCGTACGACTTCGACGAGCTGGACGAGCTGGCCCACGCGTACGCCATGACGATCCACCGCTCCCAGGGCAGCGAGTACCCGGCCGTCGTCATCCCCGTCACCAAGAGCGCCTGGATGATGCTCCAGCGGAACCTGCTGTACACCGCCGTGACCAGGGCGAAGAAGCTCGTCGTGCTGGTCGGCTCGCGGCAGGCGATCGGCCAGGCGGTCCGCACAGTTTCCGCAGGCAGACGCTGTACGGCGCTGGATTACCGGCTGTCGGGGGGTCCGGGCGGAGGATCCGCGGAAAAAATGATCGATCAAATCGGTGGGAAACATCACGGAGGTCTTCCGGAACCGGTGTCAAGGGGGCAGGATGAGTAAGTTCGCGGCACTGAGTGCCGCGAGTAGGTCCAATGGACGACCCCGAGTGCACTCTCCTGAGCCAAATGGGGGAGGGTGGAGACAGTCAGGGAACCTCGAAGAAGAGGCACTACGTCGGTGAGGGATGACGTGAGCGACAACTCTGTAGTACTGCGGTACGGCGATGGCGAGTACACCTACCCGGTGATCGACAGCACCGTCGGCGACAAGGGCTTCGACATCGGGAAGCTCCGGGCCAATACGGGCCTGGTCACGCTGGACAGCGGATACGGCAACACCGCAGCGTATAAATCCGCCATCACCTATCTCGATGGTGAGAAGGGCATCCTGCGCTACCGCGGCTACCCGATCGAGCAGCTCGCCGAGCGCTCGACGTTCCTCGAGGTCGCGTACACGCTCATCAACGGTGAGCTTCCCAAGGTCGACGAGCTGTCGACCTTCAAGAACGAGATCACCCAGCACACGCTGCTGCACGAAGACGTCAAGCGGTTCTTCGACGGCTTCCCGCGCGACGCCCACCCGATGGCCATGCTGTCCTCGGTCGTCAGCGCGCTGTCCACGTTCTACCAGGACAGCCACAACCCGTTCGACGAGGAGCAGCGCCACCTCTCGACGATCCGGCTGCTGGCCAAGCTGCCGACGATCGCGGCGTACGCGTACAAGAAGTCGATCGGCCACCCCTTCGTCTACCCGCGCAACGACCTCGGGTACGTCGAGAACTTCCTGCGCATGACCTTCTCGGTCCCCGCCCAGGAGTACGAACTGGACCCGGTCGTCGTCTCCGCGCTCGACAAGCTGCTCATCCTGCACGCGGACCACGAGCAGAACTGTTCGACCTCCACCGTGCGTCTGGTCGGCTCCTCGCAGGCGAACATGTTCGCCTCGATCTCCGCCGGTATCTCGGCGCTGTGGGGCCCGCTGCACGGTGGCGCCAACCAGTCGGTGCTGGAGATGCTGGAAGGCATCCAGGCCAACGGCGGCGATGTCGACTCCTTCATCCGCAAGGTGAAGAACAAGGAGGACGGCGTCCGCCTGATGGGCTTCGGCCACCGGGTGTACAAGTCCTTCGACCCGCGCGCCAAGATTATTAAGGCCGCGGCCCACGACGTGCTGTCGTCGCTCGGCAAGTCCGACGAGCTGCTCGACATCGCGCTCAAGCTGGAGGAGCACGCGCTCTCCGACGACTACTTCGTCTCGCGCAACCTCTACCCCAACGTGGACTTCTACACGGGTCTGATCTACCGGGCCATGGGCTTCCCGAGCGAGATGTTCACCGTGCTCTTCGCGATCGGCCGGCTCCCCGGCTGGATCGCCCAGTGGCACGAGATGATCAAGGAGCCGGGTTCCCGCATCGGCCGCCCGCGCCAGATCTACACCGGCGAGGTCCTGCGCGACTTCGTCCCGGTCGAGGGCCGCTGAGCCCCGTACCGCCCCTGCACCACCCCGGCCGCCGAGGCCGGTCGTCTTCGCCCCGAGTACCGCGCTTTCGCACAGAGCGCGGTGTCCGGGGCGATTTGCGTGCTCGGCTCTTCATCGCCGACCCCCGCCGGGCAGACAGCGAGAAGCGCCCCGCCATCGATCCCCCCACGGGCCGACAGCGAGGCGCTTCCCATATCCCGGAGCGGATTCCCCCCACGGGATCCGGCCGGGCGTCTGCGGGAGCCGAAGCTCCTGGGCGCTCCTCACCTACTGCGAGCTGCGCTCTTCACTTGTACTTCCAGTGCGGTCTGCCGGGGTACGTACGCACGGGAGGGCCGCTCAAAGCTCCCCGGTGCACGTGCCCCGGCCAACGCTTGCCCGAAGCATCCCCCAAGACACTTCGACGGACGTCCCCCAAGACATCCTTGGCATCGCACTCTTAGACTCGCGAACCCACCGGATGGTTACCCTGAAACCGGTGTGATCTAAATCTCTTTGTGGAAGTTACGTGAAGGAGCGCAACCGCAGGCTGTTCGTCACGACGAAGACCGATGAGAACGCCATCGCCGCTCCCGCAATCATAGGGTTGAGCAGGCCAAATGCCGCAAGGGGCAGGACGGCGACGTTATAACCGAATGCCCAGAGGAGATTGCCCTTGATGGTGGCCAGGGTGCGCCGGGAGAGCCGGATGGCGTCGGCCGCCACCTTGAGATCTCCACGAACGAGGGTGAGATCGCTCGCCTCGATCGCGGCGTCCGTACCGGTCCCCATCGCCAGGCCGAGATCGGCGGTGGCGAGTGCGGCCGCGTCGTTGACCCCGTCGCCGACCATGGCGACGGAGCGCCCCTGGGCCCGGAGCCGCTCGATGACGTGGACCTTCTCCTCGGGCAGGACCTCGGCGTGGACCTCGTCGATCCCGACCGCGTGGGCCACGGCGTCCGCCACGGCCCGGTTGTCGCCGGTCAGCAGAACGGGATGGAGGCCGAGCGCGCGCAGCTCGGCGACGGCTGCCGCGCTGGACTCCTTGACCGCGTCGGCGACGGCGAGGACGCCGCGCGCCTGCCCGTCCCAGGCGACCGTGATTGCTGTACGGCCCCGGGCCGCCGCGTCCGCCACGGCGCGGGACAGGGCCTCGGGGACGTCGATGCCCGCGTCGGCGAGCAATTGCGGGCGGCCGACCAGTACCTGGTGCCCGTCGACCGTGCCGCGTACGCCGAGGCCCGCGATGTTGGCGAAGTCCTCGGGGACGGGCAGGGGGCCGCCGATGCGTTCAGCGGCTCCGGCGGCGACGGCCTGGGCGATGGGGTGCTCGGAGGAGTGCTCCAGCGCGCCGGCCAGCCGCAGAAGCCGGGTCTCGTCGGTGCCGGGTGCGGGGTGGATGCCCTGGAGCGTCATCCGGCCGGTGGTGACCGTGCCGGTCTTGTCGAGGACGATCGTGTCGACGCGACGGGTGGTCTCCAGGACCTCGGGGCCCTTGATCAGGATGCCGAGCTGGGCGCCGCGCCCCGTACCGACCATGAGGGCGGTCGGAGTGGCGAGGCCCAGGGCGCAGGGGCAGGCGATGATCAGTACGGCGACGGCGGCGGTGAACGCGGCGGTCACGTCGCCCGTGACGAGCAGCCACACGATCAGGGTGGCCACCGCGAGCACCAGCACCACGGGGACGAAGACCGCGGAGATCCGGTCGGCGAGGCGCTGCACCTCGGCCTTGCCGTTCTGGGCGTCCTCGACGAGCTTCGCCATCCGGGCCAGCTGGGTGTCGGCGCCGACCCGGGTCGCTTCGACGACAAGCCGGCCGGAGACGTTCACGGTGGCCCCGGTGACGGAGTCGCCCACGCCCGCATCGACGGGGACGGACTCGCCGGTGAGCATGGAGGCGTCCACGGCGGACGCGCCCTCGACCACGGTGCCGTCGGTGGCGATCTTCTCGCCTGGGCGGACGACGAAGCGGTCGCCGACGGTGAGCCGGCCGACGGGGATACGTACCTCCGTGCCGCCCCGGAGGACGGAGACGTCCTTCGCACCCAGGTGCATCAGCGCGCGCAGGGCGGAACCGGCCTTCCGCTTGGACTTCGCTTCCAGATGGCGGCCCAGCAGGATGAAGGTGACGACGCCGGCCGCGACCTCCAGATAGATGGTGGACGAACCATCGGCCCGCGAGACCGTGAAGTCGAAGCCGTGCCGCATCCCGGTCATGCCCGCGTCGCCGAAGAACAGCGCCCACAGGGACCAGCCGAAGGCGGCGAGGGTGCCGACCGAGACCAGGGTGTCCATGGTGGCCGCGCCGTGCCGGAGATTGGTCCAGGTGGCGCGGTGGAAGGGCAGTCCGCCCCAGACGACGACGGGGGCGGCGAGGGTGAGGGAGAGCCACTGCCAGTTGTCGAACTGGAGGGCGGGGACCATCGCGAGCACGACGACGGGGGCGGCGAGGACGGCCGAGACGATCAGACGCTGACGCAGCGAGGCGAGGGCGTCGGCGGCCTTCCGCTCGGCGGGGTCGTCGGCGTAGATGCCGGATTCGGCGCCGGATTCGGCCACGGCGCCGGATTCGGCCACGGTGCCGGATTCGGCGCCGGCGCCGCTCTCGGCCTTGGCACCGGTCTCGGCCTCAGGGGCAGCTTCGGTGCCGGCTTCGGTGCCGGTCGGGATTTCGGTCGGGCTTTCGGCGGCTTGCTCGGCGCGGACTCGGGCGCTTTGCGGGCCGCCGCTCGCGGGGGTGTCTGCGGGCGTGACCCGTGCGGCGGACGGTGCCGGGGCGGGCGGGGTCGGTTCAGGGCGGCGTACCGACTGCGCCGTATAGCCGGTCTTCTCGACCGTGGCGATCAGATCCGCGAGGTCGGTTCCCGGACCGAAGGCAACACGGGCCTTCTCGGTCGCGTAGTTGACGGTGGCGGTGACGCCGTCCATCCGGTTGAGCTTCTTCTCGACGCGGGCCGCGCAGGAGGCGCAGGTCATCCCGCCGATCGTGAGTTCGGCCCGCGAACTCTCCGCTGCCGGGGTCGCGGCCTCTGTTGCGCTGTGCATGTCCGAACTCCTGAAACGCCGACCGGGCCGTACCCCACCAGTATCTGCTGGTCGGTCCGGCCCGGCGGCAAAGGGGGTGATACGGGTGTATCCGGCGTATCGGGTGTGCCCCGATGGCGTTCAGGCCCGGCCGGCGAGCTCGTAGCCGGCCTCGTCGACCGCGGCGCGCACGACGTCCTCGGCCAGCGGGGCCCGGGAGACGACGGTCACCTGGCCGGTGGAGGCGACGGCCTTCACCGAGGTGACACCATCGATGCCGGAGATCTCCTCGGAGACGGCGCCTTCGCAGTGTCCGCAGGTCATGCCGGACACCTGGTAGACGGTGGTCACCCCGTCCGCCGGGGCGCCGGAGTCCGCACCGTCGTGGCAGGAGCCGCTGGGCGAGCAGCAGGAGCCGGTGGCCTGGGGGAGCTGGGTCTCGGCGGTCATGGTGTTCTCCTCTTCGACGAGCGCAAGGGTGTGGTGCCGGGAATCCCGGGAGACCCGGTGTGCCCCAACACTCATCACACTATACCCCTAGGGGGTATGAATGCGACCGCCCCGCTGTCCGCGCGCGCTCCGCGCCGGCGGCTGCAGGCAGGCCGGTGCGACGAGCCGGATCGATGCAGTGCATCGAGTCCCAGGGTGAGTGCAGCACGGCGACGCCGAGGTATGTGGCGATCGCGGGCGCGGCGAAGCGGAAACGCCCGTTCGGCCTCCGGAAGGAGAACGGGACGCCATCGGCGATCACCGTCCGGAGGCCGTGCCCGAACGGTGCGAGCACCTCGGTCTCCAGTAGGGCGCGCAGAGTGGCCTGTGGGGTTATGGGGCATTCGGGGGAGTGGAGAGCAGGGCGGTGCCGACCAGTGGCTCCAGGTAACGGAACAACACGGTCTTCAACTCCCTGGCGTACGCGTCCCGCTCGTCGCCCTCGTGAGCCATGATCAGGGCGAGCCCGCCCTTGAAGAGGATGAAGATCATGTTGGCGATACGGGTGATTTGGGCGGGCGGGGTGTCCGGCAGGTAGCCGCCGAGGATCGTTTCTACGCGGTCGAGCATGGTCATGTGCAGCGCGTCGTGCCCCTGGGTGATCATTCCGGGGAGCTCGGAACCGTGCATCAGGACCGTGAAGGCCGGATTCTCACAGTTGAAGGCGATCAGCGGGTCGAGGACGGCATCCAGCATCCGGTCCAGCGGGAGCGTCAGATGGTCCGGAAGGAATGCGGCGCCGTACGTCTCCCGCCAGCGGTTCAGGAGTTGGTCGCCGAGCTCGACGGCGATGGCCTCCTTGTTGGGGAAGAACTGGTAGAGCGTGCCCGGTGAGACGCCGGCCTCGCGGGCGATGGCGTTGGTGCTCGCCGCGGTGTAGCCGGTTGTGCAGAAGACGCTGGCAGCCGCTTTGAGGAGCTGCGCGATACGGGCTTCGCCGCGGGCCTGGCGGC
Organism: Streptomyces sp. NPDC048473; assembly: GCF_043200155.1. NCBI lineage: Bacteria > Bacillati > Actinomycetota > Actinomycetes > Kitasatosporales > Streptomycetaceae > Streptomyces > Streptomyces sp. NPDC048473. Next base: position 105,573 of record NZ_JBICXE010000003.1, on the reverse strand, counting down.
GGCGGGGGCGGGTGGCGCCGGCGGCTGCTTCGGGGCGTGCGCTGCCGACGTTGCCTGCACCTCCTGTGCTGTCGGCGTTGCCCGCGCTACGGGGGCTGTCGGTGCTGCCTGCGCTGCGAGCGCTTCCCGCTTTGTCGGTGCTGCCTGTGCCGCCGGCGATGCCGCCCGTGCCTCCGGTGCCGCTCGTGCCTGACCGGTCCGCGGCGTCCCCCGTGCCCCTGGCGCCTTCGGTGCCCTTCGCTCCGACCTCCGACACGGTCAATCCCCAGCTTTCATGACGCGGTTGACAAACGCGAGTGGTCGCTCGCATTCTTGATGAAACGCGAGCGATGACTCGTGTTTGCCAGTGTAATTGGCAACGACTGATCCATGCTGCCTTGTGCCGCCGCTTTGCGTGGCCGCCTCGCGCTGCTGGATCTGGGGGGAAGGGGACACCGCACCATGCCTGAAGTCAACAGTCCGGAGCGTCTGGGGGGCTGGACCCGCTTCGTCACTGCGCGGCCACGGCTCGCGTTGCTTGCGGCCCTGGTGATCACGGCGCTCGCCGTGTTCGCGGGCAGCGGGGTGGCCGACCGGATGGGCAGCGGCGGCTGGGAGGCCCCGGGCGCCGAATCGACCTATACGACCAAGACGCTGGAGCGTGAGTTCCCCGCGTCCCAGCCGAATCTGCTGCTGCTCGTGGACAGCGGCAGCGCATCGGTCGACGATCCCGCGGTGGCCGCCGAGGCGGCCCGGCTGACCGAGCGGCTGGCCGGCGAGAAGGACATCACGGGCGTCGGCTCGTACTGGCAGAGCAAGTCACCCGCACTCCGCGCCGAGGACGGGCGGGAGGCGTTGATCGCCGCCCGGATCGAGGGCGACGACAAGGCGATGGGCGAGGTCCTGGACCGGATAACCCCTGCATACCGGGGTGCGCACGGCCCGGTGGAGGTATCGGTCGGCGGGCCGGTCGCCGTGCGGCACGAGATGCAGACGATCATCCAGGAGGACCTGCTGCGGGCCGAGATGATCGCCTTGCCGGTGACACTCGTGCTGCTGGTCATGGTCTTCGGCAGCGCGATCGCCGCCCTGCTGCCGCTCGGCGTGGGCATCGTCGCGATCCTGGGGACCAACGCCGCGCTTCGTGGCATCACCGAATTCACCGATGTCTCGGTCTTCGCTCAGAACCTCACCACAGCTCTCGGCCTCGGACTCGCCATCGACTACGCGTTGTTCATCGTGCGCCGGTTCAGAGAGGAGCTCGCGGCCGGGGCGGACACCCGGGCGGCTGTGGGGGCGACGCTGCGCACCGCGGGTCGCACGGTGCTGTTCTCCGCGCTGACCGTTGCGGTTTCGCTCGCCGCGATGCTTGTCTTCCCGCAGTACTTCCTGCGCTCGTTCGCCTACGCGGGGATCGCCGTGGTGCTGCTGGCGGCCGCCGCCGCACTGATCCTGCTCCCGGCCGCGCTGATGCTGCTCGGGCCGCGGGTCAACTCCCTGGATCTGCGCCGCCTGCTGCGACGCGGGGGCGGGCGCCCGGGTGGGAGTGCCGAGCCGTTCGCGTCCGCCGCGGTCGAATCCGCCAGCGGGTGGGGTCGGTTCGCGACCCTCGTGATGCGTCGGGCGCCGGTCTTCGCCGTTGTCACCGCCGTGGGTCTCGTCCTGCTCGGGCTGCCGTTCCTCGGGGTGAAGTTCGGTACGGCGGACGACCGCCAGCTGCCCGCGACCGCCGAATCGCATGTCGTCCAGCAGCACATCCGGGACGGCTTCCCCGGCAGCCCGGGCGGAGGCCTCGAAGTGCTCGCGAAGGGTGCGGCGACGCCGGCCCAGTACGCCGAATACCGCAAAAGGATCACCGGGCTTCCCGGTGTGCTGCGGGTCGACGGGCCGGTCACGGAAGGGCGGTTCGCCTACTTCAGCGTGCTGCCCGCCGGCGAGTCCGTGGGGGAGGAGTCCCAACGGCTCGTCCGGGACCTCCGGGCCGAGCCCGCCCCCTTTGACACCTCGGTGACGGGCACGGCAGCCGTCCTGGTCGACTCCAAGCACGCCATCGCGGACCGGCTGCCCTGGGCGGTGGGCATCATCGTCGTGGTGACACTGCTCCTGGTCTTCCTGCTCACCGGAAGCGTGCTGATCCCTCTCCAGGCGGTCGCACTCAACGCGCTCAGTCTCACCGCGATGTTCGGAGCGGTCGTCTGGGTCTTCCAGGACGGGCATCTGTCCGGACTGCTCTCCTTCACCAGCACCGGGGACATAGAGACGACACTGCCGGTACTGATGTTCTGCGTCGCCTTCGGACTCTCCATGGACTACGGGGTGTTCCTGCTCTCCCGGATCAAGGAGGAGTACGACCGCACCGGGGACCACGAGCGATCGGTGACCTTCGGGCTGCGGCACACCGGCGGGCTGATCACCGCGGCAGCCGTGATCCTGGCGGTGGTGATGGTCGCCATCGGTACGTCACGGGTGGCCAACACCAAGATGCTGGGCCTCGGTATCGCCCTGGCCGTGCTGATGGACGCCATGGTGGTGCGCAGCCTGCTGGTTCCTTCCGTGATGAAGCTGATGGGCAAGGTCACCTGGTGGGCGCCCGCCCCACTGCGGGCCTTCCACCGGAGATTCGGCCTGAGCGAAGGGGAGTCCGCGCCGGTGCCGGCCGAGGAGATATCGATGGACGCCCCGGAGCGGGACAAGATCACCAGCGGAGCGTAGATTCGGGCGCCCGGACGACGGGCGCGGAGCGCATCACGGCGTGGACCGAACACCGGCGTGGACCGAACACCGGCGTCGACTGAACAACGGCGCGGAGCGGACAACGGCGTGGACCGGACGACGGCGTGGACCGGACAACGGGGCTGAACGAAGGGCTGGGCCGATGCGAGCAGTGGTGTTCGAGGAGTTCGGGCAGGACGCCCGGGTGCGGGAGGTGCCGGACCCGAGCCCCTCCGGCCAGGGTGTCGTGGTCCGCGTCGAGGCCACCGGGCTGTGCCGCAGCGACTGGCACGGCTGGATGGGCCACGACCCGGACATCGCCCTGCCTCATGTGCCCGGTCATGAACTCGCCGGTGTGGTCGAGGCAGTGGGGAGCGGTGTCGTCAACTGGCGGCCCGGCGACCGGGTCACCGTGCCCTTTGTCTGCGCGTGCGGCCACTGCCCCGCCTGCACGGCCGGGGCCCAGCAGGTCTGCGAGCGGCAGACCCAGCCCGGCTTCACCCACTGGGGCTCGTTCGCCGAGTACGTGGCGCTGGAGCAGGGCGACGTCAATCTGGTTTCCGTGCCCGAGGGGCTGTCCTTCGCCACGGCGGCCGGTCTGGGGTGCAGGTTCGCTACGGCGTTCCGGGCGGTCGTGGCTCAGGGACGGGTGGCGCCGGGGGAGTGGGTCGCGGTGCACGGCTGCGGAGGGGTCGGGCTGTCGGCCGTCATGATCGCGGTGGCTTGTGGGGCCAGGGTCGTCGCGGTCGACGTCTCGGCGGCCGCTCTCGAACTGGCGCGGGCGTTCGGTGCGGTGGAGTGCGTGGACGCGTCCGCGTACCCGGGCGGGGCGGACGAGCCGGTACGCGAACTGACAGGCGGCGGGGCCCATCTGTCGCTCGACGCGCTGGGTTCCCCGGTCACCTGCGCCGCCTCCGTGCGGAGCCTGCGCCGACAGGGCCGCCATGTACAGGTCGGGCTGCTCCCCACGGCGGCCGGTGACCCCGTCGTGCCCATGGCCCGAGTGATCGGTCTGGAGCTGGAGATCCTGGGCAGCCACGGCATGGCCGCGCACGCGTACCCGCCGATGATGGACATGGTCCTGGCCGGCACTCTGCGCCCCGACCTGCTGGTGACCTCCACCATCGGCCTGGACGCGGCCCCGGCGGCGCTCGCCGCGATGGGAACGGTGCCCGGAGCAGGGGTGACGATCATCGAACCGTCGAGGGGCGGTGCGTACGCCCCGGCGAAGAAGTGAAGCCCCGCACGGCGGCGGGAGGGGTTCGCTCGCCGTACGGGGCCGGAGGTGTCAGTCCCTGCGTCCTCTGTTGCCGGGTCTTGAGGCGACCCAGGCACGGATGGTGTCCGCGTACCAGTAGGGCTTGCCGCTCTCCACATGGTCGGGTGACGGGAGGAGGCCGTGCTTGCGGTAGGAGCGGACGGTGTCCGGCTGCACCCGGATGTGCGCGGCAATGTCCTTGTAGGACCAGAGTCTTCTGTCCGTCATAGATGACACCTCTCTGCACCACAGCGGCAGCCGGGAAGGCCGTCGGGGGAGCTACGGCGCGGACGCTGACGATCACTCAGCCTGTGCTCGGTGCAACGACAGGGAGTGAGTTCCGGGGAGGGGCTGTCGAGCGCCTGTGACGGAAGACCCACGTAATGGAGACATGCGTGACGAGGGGGTGATCTCTGTGACAGAAGGCACGCATGGTGCCCAAGGGCGTTACGGGGGAGGGGGCCGGTGCGCGGAGTTACACCGGCGGATAGGGGAGAGGCGTCGTGCGGGTCGGTCCCGCGTGCCAGAGCGCCGACCAGGTGGCCGGGGTGACCAGGCCGTCCGGCACGAGCGGCGGGTGGTCCGCCTGGAAGCGCTGTACGGCGAGGAGGGTCTGTGGCCCGAACGTTCCGTCGAGCGCGGACCACGGCAGATAGTGGCGGTTGGCCAGCATGCACTGCACCTGGGAGACCCGCTCGCCCTCCTCGCCGTACACGGTCAGCCCGTTGCCGTCGTAGAAGGCGCAGACCGGGCTGGAGCCTGGCGGTGGCGGCGGGTTGTGCTCGTCGGCCGAGGCGCCCGGGGCCGCGGCGAGGGCGGCGGCCACGGCGACCGCGGCCAGGGCCGAGGCCCCGGCCGTCCTGCGGGACGACAGCATCTTCCGGATCATGTCGAGTTGCTCCTTGCGCGGTGGTGGTGCGTGCGGTGGCGGTGCGCGGCCGGGGCCGCGCACCGGCTTCTCACCGAGAACAACACCGCGTACCGCCACTACGTCACTTCCCGGGGCCGCTCGGCGTGTCAGGGAGCCCGGTGCGGGCTGCCGCAGGAGCGGAGGAAGTCCCGGGTGCGGCGGGCGATGGGGAGGGGCTTGTCGGGCGGGCACGGATACATGTCCTGCTCGACGATGGCGAAGAGATCGACGTCCAGCTTGCGGGCGGCGGCGAGTACGGGCTCCAGCGCGGGCACCCCGCCCGGCGGTTCGCACATCACTCCGCGCGCCACGGCGGGCCCGAACGGCACCTCGTCGGCCACGACTTCGGCCAGGATCTCCGGGTCCACCTGCTTGAGATGCAGATAGCCGATCCGTTCGCCGTAGGTCTCGATCAGCTTGACGCTGTCGCCGCCGCAGTAGGCGTAGTGGCCGGTGTCGAGGCAGAGCGAGACCAGGTCGGGATCGGTGGCGTCGAGGAAGCGGCTGACGTTCTCCTCGCTGTCGATATGGGTGTCGGCATGCGGATGGACGACGATGCGCAGCCCGAAACGGTCCCGTACCTCGCGGCCCAGCCGCTCCGTCTGGGTGGTGAGGTTGCGCCACTGCTCCGCGGTGAGGCTGCGGTCCTCCAGGACCTCGCCCGTCCTGTCGTCGCGCCAGAACGACGGGATGACGACGAGATGCCCGGCGCCCATCGCCCGGGTGAGTGCCGCGATGCCGGCGACATGCGCCCAGGTCCGGTCCCAGACGTCCGGTCCATGGTGCAATCCGGTGAAAACGGTCCCGGCCGAGACCGTGAGCCCGCGGCGGCGGGTCTCGTCGGCGAGGCGGGCCGGGTCGGTCGGGAGGTAGCCGTACGGGCCGAGCTCGATCCACTCGTAACCCGCCGCGGAGACCTCGTCGAGGAAGCGCTGCCAGGGCACTTGCTGCGGATCGTCGGGGAACCACACACCCCACGAGTCGGGTGCCGAACCGATACGGATACGGGCCGGAGGCGCTGCGGAGGAGGTCATGACGTCCAGCGTCCAGTCCCGGACGACGCGTGTCAATCATTCGTCCGTATGTCCGGACAAAGCATTGACAGGGTTGCGGGGGAGGGCTAGACCTGGGAGCAGCCGCCCCGGTCACCGGTCGAAGGGATGCATATGCCTGAGCTGTACGACGTGATCACCATGGGCCGGATCGGTGTGGATCTCTACCCCCTGCAGACCGGTCTGCCGCTGGCCCGGGTCGAGACCTTCGGGAAGTTCCTCGGCGGCTCACCCACCAATGTCGCCGTCGCGGCAGCCCGGCTCGGCCGGCGGACCGCAGTGGTGACCCGCACGGGCCGGGACGCCTTCGGGGAGTATCTCCACCACCAGTTGCGGGAGTTCGGGGTGGACGACCGGTGGGTGACGCCCGTCGACGCGTATCCGACGCCGGTCACCTTCTGCGAGATCTTCCCGCCCGACGACTTCCCGCTCTACTTCTACCGGCAGCCCAAGGCCCCCGACCTGGAGATCCACGAGTCGGAGCTGGACCTCGACGCGGTGCGCTCCGCCCGGGTCTTCTGGATGACGGGCACGGGGCTGTGCGCCGAACCGAGCCGTACCGCGACCCTCGCCGCGCTGCGGGCCCGCGACCGCTCCGGTATCACCGTCTTCGACCTCGACTGGCGCCCGATGTTCTGGGACACCGCAGAACCCGCACCCGGCTCCCGCCCCACCGCCCGCTACCGCGAGGCCCTCGCCCATGCCACCGTCGCCGTCGGCAACCTCGACGAGTGCGAGATCGCGACCGGCGAGCGCGAACCGTACGCGGCCGCCCGCTCCCTGATCGCCGCGGGCGTCGAGCTGGCCGTCGTCAAACAGGGCCCCAAGGGCGTCCTCGCCGTCCGCCGCGACGGCACGGTGGCCGATGTGCCGCCGCTGCCCGTCGAGGTCGTCAACGGCCTCGGTGCCGGTGACGCCTTCGGCGGGGCGCTCTGCCACGGGCTGCTCGCCGGCTGGGAGACCGAGCGCATCATGCGGTACGCCAACGCCGCCGGTGCCATCGTCGCTTCCCGGCTTGCCTGCTCGTCCGCCATGCCGTTCCCGTACGAAGTCGAAGCGGCCCTGACCGAAGGTGCCGTCACCTCCCGCCCCACCGGAGCCACCCCATGACGCCCCCGGCCACCTCGGTCTCCGAACTCGTCCAGTTGCGCGTGCGCCACCCCGAGGCCGTCGCCGAAGCCGCCGCACGGCGCCGCAGACGCCCCCTCGTCGGCAGCGGCGGCCGCCTGATGATCATCGCGGCGGACCATCCGGCCCGTGGCTCCCTCGCCGTCGGCGACCGTGAACTGGCCATGGCCAACCGCTTCGAGCTCCTGGAACGGCTCTGCCTCGCCCTCTCCCGCCCAGGCGTCGACGGCGTCCTCGCCACCGCCGACATCCTCGACGACCTGCTGCTCCTCGGCGCACTGGAGAACAAGGTCGTCGTCGGCTCGATGAACCGCGGCGGACTCGCGGGCGCCGCCTTCGAACTCGACGACCGCTTCACCGGCCACCGCCCCGAAGACCTCGCCCGGCTCCGCTTCGACGCGGGCAAGCTGCTGCTCCGTATCGATTACGACGACCCCGGCTCGCTCGACACCATGCACGCCACCGCCCGTGCCATCGACGCCATGGCCGCGCACCGGCTGCCCGTCTTCGTCGAGCCGTTCCTCTGTCGCCGCATGGACGGCCACGTCCGCAACGACCTCGGTGCGGAGGCGGTCACCACCTCGATCGCCATCGCCTCGGGGCTGGCCGGGACATCCGCGTACACCTGGCTCAAGGTCCCCGTCACCGAGAACCCCGACGACATGGCCCGGGTGATGAAGGCCTCGACGCTGCCCGCCGTGCTGCTGGGCGGCGAGGTGGGCGACAACCTGGACGGCGCCTTCGAGAAGTGGCGCACGGCGCTGCAACTGCCGACCGTCCAGGGCCTGGTGGTGGGGCGTTCGCTGCTCTACCCGGCCGACGGGGAGGTGGCCGCGGCCGTCGACACGGCCGTATCGCTGCTGGAGCCGAGAGGAACGGACACGTACCGGGTAACGGGTAGGGAATGGGTATGACGACGGACAACGAACCGCGGTACCACCTCGGCGCCGGGAGCGCGGCAAGCGGCCCTTACACCCTCGACATCGATCCGAAGCGCGCCGGCTGGGACCGGTCGAGCCTGCGTGTGCTGGAACTGGAGCCGGGCAGAATTCACACGCTCGTCACCGGGGAGAGCGAGTGGATCGTCCTGCCGTTGACCGGTGGCTGTACGGTGCACACCTCAGATGAGATCTTTGAACTGCTGGGCCGGGAAAGCGTGTTCAGCGGGGTATCCGACTTCGCGTACGTACCGCGTGACGCCCATGCACAGATCGCCTCCGGCGCAGGAGGCCGCTTCGCCCTGGCAGGAGCGAAGTGCGAGCGACGACTCCCCGCTCGCTACGGCCCCGCGCCGGAGGTACCCATCGAGCTGCGCGGCTCCGGGAACTGCTCCCGCCAGGTCAACAACTTCGCCGCCGCCGACACCTTCGAGTGCGACCGGCTGATCGCCGTCGAGGTCCTCACCCCGGGCGGCAACTGGTCGTCCTACCCACCGCACAAGCACGACGAGCACCGTCCCGGTGTCGAGTCCGTCCTGGAGGAGATCTACTACTTCGAGGTGGAGAACGACGGCCTCGGCTACCACCGGGTGTCGCCGTCGAGGGACGGCGGTACGGATGTCCTCGCCGAGGTCCGCAGCGGTGACGCGGTCCTCATTCCCGACGGCTGGCACGGCCCGTCCATCGCCGCCCCCGGCCGCACCCTCTACTACCTCAACGTGATGGCGGGCCCGGGGGAACAGCGGGAGTGGCTGATCAGCGACCATCCCGACCACAGCTGGATCCGCGACACCTGGCCGTCGCAGCCGGTGGACCCCAGACTGCCGTTCTACGGGACGGACCACGGGACGGAGGCGACCTCATGAGCGCACCACGCACCCGCAGGCTCACCACCGCCCAGGCCCTGGTGTCCTTCCTGTCCCGCCAGTACACCGAGCGCGACGGCCGGCGGCAGCGCCTGATCAGCGCCACCTGGGGCATCTTCGGCCACGGCAACGTCGCCGGAGTCGGTCAGGCGCTCGTCGAGTCGGGCCGCGCCATGCCCTATCTCCAGGGCCGCAACGAGCAGGCCATGGTGCACGCCGCCGTCGGCTACGCCCGCCAGTCCGGCCGGCTCTCCGCGCACGCCGTCACCACCTCCATCGGCCCCGGCGCCACCAACCTCGTGACCGGCGCCGCCCTCGCCACCATCAACCATCTCCCCGTCCTCCTCCTGCCCGGGGACACCTTCGCGACCAGGCCCGCCGACCCCGTGCTCCAGCAGCTCGAAGTCCCGTCCGCCGGCGACATCTCGGTCAACGACTGTCTGCGTCCCGTCTCCCGTTACTTCGACCGGATCACCCGCCCCGAGGCGCTGATCCCGGCCGCGCTCCAGGCCATGCGGACCCTCGCCGACCCGGCGGGGACCGGCGCGGTCACGCTCGCGCTGCCGCAGGACGTGCAGGCCCAGGCGTACGACTGGCCGGAGGAGTTCTTCGCCGAGCGCATCTGGTACGTACGCAGGCCGGCCCCCGATCCGCACGAGCTCGACCGGGCGGTACGGGCCGTGCGCACCGCCCGCCGGCCGCTGATCGTGGCGGGCGGCGGCGTCCACCACAGCGCGGCCGAGGAGACCCTCGCCGCGTTCGCCGCCGCCACCCGTATCCCCGTCGGCTCCACCCAGGCCGGCAAGGGCTCCCTGCGTCACGACCACCCCGCCGACGTCGGCGGCATCGGCCACACCGGCACCGCGACCGCCGACGAGCTGGCCCGCACCGCCGACCTGGTGATCGGCGTCGGCACCCGCTACTCCGACTTCACCACCGCCTCCGCCACGCTCTTCTCAAACCCGGCGGTCCGCTTCCTCAACCTCAACATCACCGGCTTCGACGCCCACAAGCTCGGTGCGCTCCCGCTCGTCGCCGACGCCCGCACCGCCCTCGAAGCCCTCACCGCCGAGCTCGCCGCACGCAACCACCGCGTCGACCCGTCCTACGAGACCGAGTACACCGAGGCCAAGGAGAAGTGGGAGCAGCGCGTCACCGCCGCGTTCACCGCCGAGGACCCGCACGCCCGCCCCACCCAGGCCCAGGTCCTCGGCCTGCTCGACGCCCTCGTCACCGAGGACGACATCCTGATCAACGCCGCCGGCTCGCTCCCCGGCGACCTGCACAAACTCTGGCGGGCCCGCTCCCCGCACCAGTACCACGTCGAATACGGCTACTCCTGCATGGGCTACGAGATCCCGGCCGCGATCGGAGTCCAGCTGGCCGCCCCCGACCGCCCCGTCTGGGCCCTCGTCGGCGACGGCACATATCTGATGAATCCCACCGAGATCGTCACCGCGGTGCAGCAGGAACTCCCCGTGAAGCTGGTCGTCCTCCAGAACCACGGCTACGCGTCCATCGGCGGCCTCTCCGAGACGGTCGGCGGCGAGCGCTTCGGTACGGCCTACCGCCACCGCGCCGCGGACGGCGGCTTCACCGGCCCCCCGCTCCCCGTCGACCTCGCGGCCAACGCCGGCTCGCTGGGGATGCGGGTGCTGCGTGCCAAGACCGTCCGTGACCTGCGCGAAGCCCTTGCCGAGGCGCGCGCCGCGGACCGTCCCACTTGTGTCTACGTCGAGACCGAAACGACAGACACAGTGTCGGGCCCCCCTCCGGCACAGGCGTGGTGGGATGTTCCCGTAGCCGAAACGGCCACCCGGCCGTCGGCCGTGAAAGCCCGGGAAGAGTACGACCGTCACGTCGCCGACCGACGCCACCACCTTTGAAGGAGTTCTGTCATGAAGACCGTCAACCACTGGATCGGTGGCAAGACCGTCGAGGGTGCGTCGGGCAACTACGGCCCGGTCACCGACCCGGCCACCGGCGCCGTCACCACCCAGGTCGCGCTCGCTTCCCTCGAAGAGGTCGACGCCGCGGTCGCCGCCGCCAAGGACGCCTACGCCACGTGGGGCACGTCCTCGCTGGCCGCCCGCACCGCGGTCCTCTTCCGCTACCGCGCACTGCTCGACGCCCACCGCGACGAGATCGCCGCGCTGATCACCGCCGAGCACGGCAAGGTGCACTCGGACGCGCTGGGCGAGGTCGCGCGCGGTCTGGAGATCGTCGAGCTGGCCTGCGGCATCACCACCCAGCTCAAGGGCGAGCTGTCCACCCAGGTCTCCAGCCGGGTCGACGTCTCCTCGATCCGCCAGTCGATCGGTGTCGTCGCCGGTATCACCCCGTTCAACTTCCCGGCCATGGTGCCGATGTGGATGTTCCCGCTCGCCATCGCCTGCGGAAACACCTTTGTGCTCAAGCCCAGCGAGAAGGACCCGTCGGCCGCCAACCTGCTGGCCGAGCTGGCCGCCGAGGCCGGTCTGCCGGACGGCGTGCTGAATGTCCTGCACGGCGACAAGGTCGCCGTCGACGGCCTGCTCAACCACCCCGACGTGGCCGCGGTCTCCTTCGTGGGCTCCACCCCGATCGCCCGCTACATCCACGCCACCGCCTCCGCCAACGGCAAGCGCGTCCAGGCGCTCGGCGGCGCGAAGAACCACATGCTGGTGCTGCCGGACGCGGACCTCGACGCCGCGGCCGACGCCGCGGTCTCCGCCGCGTACGGCTCCGCCGGTGAGCGCTGCATGGCGATCTCCGCGGTCGTGGCGGTCGCCTCCATCGCCGACGAGCTCGTCGCCAAGATCAAGGAGCGCGCCGAGAAGATCAAGATCGGCCCCGGCAACGACCCGACGTCCGAGATGGGCCCGCTGATCACCGCCGCCCACCGCGACAAGGTCGCCTCCTACGTCACGGGCGCGGCCGCCCAGGGCGCCGACGTCGTCCTCGACGGCACCGGCTACACCGTCGACGGCTTCGAGGACGGCCACTGGCTCGGCCTCTCCCTCCTCGACAACGTGTCCACCGACTCGGACGCGTACAAGGACGAGATCTTCGGCCCGGTCCTGTGCGTCCTGCGCACCGAGACGTACGAAGAGGGCGTCGCCCTCATGAACGCCTCTCCGTTCGGCAACGGCACCGCGATCTTCACCCGCGACGGCGGCGCCGCCCGCCGCTTCCAGCTGGAGATCGAGGCGGGCATGGTCGGCGTCAACGTGCCGATCCCGGTGCCGGTCGGCTACCACTCCTTCGGTGGCTGGAAGGACTCCCTCTTCGGCGACCACCACATCTACGGCAACGACGGCGTGCACTTCTACACCCGCGGCAAGGTCGTCACCACCCGCTGGCCGGACCCGGCCGACGCCCCGGCGGGCGTGGACCTGGGCTTCCCCCGCAACCACTGATCCACAAACACGCCCGACGGCCCGTACGGAAGCTGTTCCGTACGGGCCGTCGCCATGTCCGCGGCACCCCCGCGCTGACGTGTCGCTGACGCCGGGGACACATGCCCGTACCGCCGTTCCGACGGCGCTGGACTGCTCTCGTGCTCGTCGACTGGAATGGAGCAGGCACCCACGAAGCGCGGTACGGGGGCTCTTGCGGAGGCTCGACCTGGCGGAGGCGATGGCAGTGAGTGCGGTGGACGAACGCCCTTCGGGGCCTGAGGCGGTGGGCGCCGCCACGGTTGTGGACGACCTGCTCGATCTGCCCCGGTCCGAGCGACGGCAGGCACTGGAGGATCTCGTCGTCGCCGAGTTCAAGATCGTGCTCCTCATGGACGACGATGACGAACTCCCCCTGGACGAGAGCTACTTCGACCTGGGGCTCACCTCGCTGACGATCACCGATCTGAAGCAGAGCCTGGAGTCGATGATCGGACACGAACTCAGCGCGAGCCTGCTGTTCAACAGTCCCACCGTGGGGCAGCTGATGGACCACATCTGCGACGAGCTGCTCCCCGGACTGTTCCGCCCCGCGAGCGTCTCCGCGCCCCCGAACGGGCCCGCATCCGCCGCTGCCCCCCGCTCGGCCGACTCTTCGGCGGACGCACTGGTCGACGAAGCCCTCACGAACCTCTACCAGGGGTAGGAGACATGGCAGATCTGGACGACGCGACCACCGAAAGCGCCCTGAAGCAGGCTCAGGAAGACCTGCGCAAGCAGCGCGAACTCCTGAAGGAGCTGCTGCAGGAGAAGTACGAACCGATCGCGATCGTGGGCGTCGGCCTGCGCTTCCCCGGCGGAAACGACTCCCTGGAGGGATTCACCGAGTTCCTGCGCGAGGGACGCAGCGCCATCGGACCGTTCCCGAAGGACCGCTGGGACGTCGAGGCATACGCGTCCGGCGAGGGCCGCGGTGTCATCCGGACCTCGGGCGGCGGCTTCCTCGACGGGCTCGAACGGTTCGACCCCAAGTTCTTCAAGACGGCCCCCGCCGAGGCGCACTGCCTGGACCCGCAGCAGCGGCTGGTGCTGGAGACCGCGTGGGAGTCCCTCGAACACGCCGGGATCGACCCGACCGCGCTGCGGCACGGCAACGGCGGCATCTACGTGGGGGCCAGCTCTCTCGACTACGTGATGGAGATGGACGAGCTCCGCGACGACGAACTGGACGGCCGGATCGCGGCCGGCGTCTCGCACTCGGGCATCTGCGGCAGACTCTCGTACTTCCTCGGCTGGCGCGGCCCTTCCCTCACCGTGGACACCGCCTGTTCGGCCTCCCTCGTCGCACTCCACCTCGCCGTCCAGGGGCTGCGCCGCCGCGAGTGCGACATCGCCCTGGCCGGCGGGGTCAACGCCATTCACCACCCCCGCAGCACCGCGCTCTTCTCCGATCTGAGCGCGCTCTCGCCCGACGGCCGGTGCAAGACCTTCGACGACACGGCCGACGGCTACGGCCGGGCCGAGGGCTGCGGCATGATCGTGCTGAAGCGGCTGTCGGACGCCCGGCGCGACGGCGACACCGTGCTGGCGCTCGTCCGGGGCAGCGCCGTCGGGCAGGACGGGGAGAGCGCCGGGCTCACCGTGCCCAACGGTGCCGCACAGGAGGCCCTGTTACGGCGGGCGCTCAGCAGCGCCCGGCTGGAGCCCGGCGACATCCAGTACGTGGAGGCGCACGGCACCGGAACCCCCCTCGGCGACCCGATCGAGATCGGTGCGATCAGCGAGGTCTTCGCGGACTCGCACAGCAGGAACGATCCGCTGATCGTCGGCTCGTCCAAGACCAACCTCGGACACATGGAGCCGGCCGCGGGGATCGGCGGAGTCATCAAGGCCGTGGCCCAGCTGCGGAGCGGCGAGATCTTCCCCCACCTCAACTTCGAGAAGCCGTCGACACGCATCCCCTGGGAGGTCTCCCCGGTCGAGATCCCCACGGAGTGCCGCCCCTGGAAGTCCGGCACCCGACGGGCGATGGTCAACTCCTTCGGCTTCGCCGGCACCCTGGCGTCCGCCGTGCTGGAAGAGGCGCCCGCCGGTGCGGACGGTCCCGCCCGTGAGGAGGACGAGCGGGCCGGGGACGCGAACGAGCGCGGCGGCCATGTCTTCACCCTGTCCGCCAAGTCGGCCCGCTCGCTCGCCCTGCAGATCGAGCGCTATCAGCGACTGCTGGCCGACCGCCCCGGCCTTCCGGTCTCCGCCATCTGCTACACGGGCAACACCGGGCGTGCCCACTTCGACCACCGGATCGCCGGAGTCGTCCGCGACCACGCCGGCCTCTCCGCGCTGCTCGCCGACCGGGCCGACCGGGCCGACCGGCCCGCGACGGCCAAGCCGGAGGCCATCCGCAAGGCGGTCTTCCTGTTCACCGGGCAGGGCGCGCAGCACCCGGGCATGGGCCTCGCCCTGTACGGGCGTCACCCGCTGTTCCGCCGGACCGTCGACGAGCTGGACGAACTCTTCACCCCGCATCTGGGACGCTCCATCAGGGAGTTGATGTTCGGCCGCACCGAGGACGCCGGAGAGCTGCACCGCACCCGGTACACCCAGCCCGCCCTGTTCGTCCTGGAGTACGCGCTGGCGCGGCTGTGGCTGTCCTGGGGTGTGCGGCCTTCGGCCGTCATCGGACACAGCATCGGCGAGGTGGTCGCCGCTGCCGTCGCCGGCCTCTTCACCGTGCCCGACGCGGTCCGGCTGGTCGCGGTCCGGGCCCGGCTGATGGACTCGGTCACCGCCCCCGGCGGCATGGCGGCCGTCGGGGCCGACGCGGAGACGGCGAACGCCCTGGTGGAGCCGTACGACGACCTCGCCGTCGCCGCGTACAACGCACCGACGCAGTGCGTCATTTCGGGAGGTGCCGCTTCGCTGGACGCGGCGACCGCCGGGCTGTCCGCCAAGGGCGTGCGGGTCAAGCGGCTGCCCGTCTCGCACGCCTTCCACTCGCCGCTGATGGGCGCGGTCACCGAGGAGTTCCGCGCGGCCTTCGACGACATCGCCTTCCACGAGCCCGAGTTCACCCTGATCTCCAACCTCACGGGCCAGGTCGCCCGGTGGCGGGACATCTCCAAACCCGACTACTGGGTCCGGCACATCGCCGAACCGGTGGACTTCGCGGCCGGTATGCGGACCGTGGCCCGGCGCGGCCGACACGCGTTCATCGAGATCGGGCCGTCCGCCACGCTGTCCTCGCTGGCCCGGGAGAACCTCGATGCCCCGGGCGACACCTGGCTCACCAGCCTGCGCCCCGCTCAACAGGACGACCTGGCGCTGCTGTCCTCGGCGGCCAAGCTGTACGCCGCCGGATACCCGGTGTCCTGGTCCGGTTTCCACGCGGAGCGGCGGATGCGCCGGGTGGTGCTGCCGGGTTACGCCTTCGACCGTCAGGAGTACTGGCTCCGGTCGGCGAACCCCCGCCGCTCCGCGCCCCGTACCGGAGAGGACGCACAGCCCCTCACCGCTGCGGAAGGCCCCGCCGTGGCGCCCACCGCCCCGGCGGAGCTGGACACCGAACGGCTGCTCTCCATGGACCAGGGCGAACGGCTCGCCGCCCTCACCGGACACATCCGTGCGCTGATGGCGGCCGAGCTGCAGTTCGACGACCCCGCGGAGATCGAGCCCGGTGCGCACTTCCTCGACCTGGGCCTCGACTCGCTGGCCGCCGCCCGGCTCAGCGGGCAGCTGGGCACGGCCCTGGGCCGCATGACCACGGTGTCCGAGGTCATGGACCACCCCAGCGCCAGTTCCCTGGCCGAGTTCGCCGAGCAGCGGCTGACCTCGGACTGAACCCCGCGCCGCACACGGCCGGGCACCGACCTCCGGATCAGCCGGACCTGTTGATGGAGAGACCATGGACGAGGCCACGCCAGAGACACTCGCCGCCATCCCCGGACACCACGCCGCCGTCCGGCCCGATCACGTCGCCATGATCCATCTCGGCACCGAGGTGACGTACGCCGAACTCGACCGCGAGAGCAACCGTGCCGCGCACGCTCTGCTCGCCGCGGGGCTCGCTCCCGGTGACCGGGTCGCGTTCCTCGGTATGGAGTCGCAGCACTACTACGAGATCGCCTTCGCCAGCGCCAAGAGCGGCACCGTCCTGGTGCCGGTCAACTGGCGGCTCACCGAGAGCGAGGTCGAGCACCAGCTGCGGGACTCCTGCGCCCGGCTGCTCTTCGTGGAGGAGGAGTACCGCGCCACCGCCGAGCGGATCGAGCCCGAGCTGCCGGAGCTGAAAACGGTCGTCGGCATGGACACCGAGGGACGGCGCGGCGCGGGCTTCCTGGACTGGAAGTCCGCCTTCCCGGACACCGGCACCGGGTACCGCCCCGATCCCGCCCAGCCCGTCGCCCAGATGTACACGAGCGGCACCACCGGGCTGCCGAAGGGTGTGGTCCTGCCGCACCGGAGCTTCTTCGCACTGGGCCGGGCCATGGACGACAACGGTCTCGACTGGGTGGACTGGAAGCCGGACGACAAGAGTCTGATCGGGCTGCCGGGACTGCACATCGCAGGGCTCTCCTGGTCCATGCAGGGCTTCACCGCAGGCGTGACGAACGTGATCATGCGGATGTTCGTCGCCCAGGACGCCGTCGCCCTGATCCGGGACGTGGGTGTCACCACCACCTTCGTCGCCCCGGCCATGCTCCAGATGATGCTGGCCGAGCCCGCCGCGTCCAGGGAAACCTTCGCGACACTGCGCAAGGCGGTCTACGGCGGCTCGCCGATCGCCGAGGAGCTGCTGGTCCGCTCCATCGAGGTGCTGGAGGCCGACCTGGTGCAGGCGTACGCCGCCACCGAGACGGGCAACGCGGTGGCCCTTCTGCCGATGCCCGACCACGTACCGGGAAGCCCCCGGCTGCGTGCCGCCGGACGTGCCTGCCCGGGGGTGGAGATACGGATCGTCGCCGACGGCAGGACCTGCGCCACCGGTGAGACCGGCGAGGTATGGGTGCGTTCGCCCGCCGTCATGCTGGGCTACTGGAACCTGCCGGAGGCCAGCGCGCAGACCCTGGCGGACGGCTGGCTGCGGATGGGGGACGCCGGCTATCTCGACGAGGACGGCTATCTCTACCTCTGCGACCGGATCAAGGACACGATCATCGTCGCGGGGGAGAACGTCTACCCCGGTGAGGTCGAGGAGGCACTCGGCAAGCACCCGGCGGTGGCCGAGGTGGCGGTCATCGGGGCCCCGCACCCCCGCTGGGGCGAGGCGGTGCACGCCTGCGTGGTGCTGCACGAGGGCATGCGCGCGACCCCGAGGGAACTGATGCTGTCCCTGAAGGGGCGGATCGCCGACTTCAAGATCCCCGTCCGGTACGACTTCCTGGACGGCCTGCCCCGCAACTCGACCGGGAAGGTGCTCCGTCGCGAACTGCGGGACCGGTTCTGGGCGGGACGGGCCAGCAAGATCCACTGACGCCGGACGCCGGACGCCGGACGCCGGACGCCGGACGCCGGACGCCGGACGCCGGACGCCGGACGCCGGACGCCGGACGCCGGACGCCGGACGCCGGACGC